>CAPNAV010000017.1 GCA_948663575.1 uncultured Candidatus Saccharibacteria bacterium | reverse complement strand
TCATACTTTAATCATAACACTACTTTTTTTGTTTGGGGATTATGCAACAAGACCCAGAGATTTCTCGATGAAAATAGTGAAGTAAAAGTGTGTTGTAAAAGTGTGTTGTAAATATGTGTTGTAAATATGTGTTGTAAATATGTGACTGTTTATACTTGTTGTTAAAAATAATAAAACAGGTGTAAATGGTTAAGCGGAGATATAATAAAACGCGGTTGTGATGCGCGATGTATGGGAAAGAGGTATATTACGGTAGCGGCCAACGAGATTGTAGGGGAGATGAGGGCGAATGTGTATGATAAGAGGGTGAAGTTCGTATCGATTAATCCAGTAAAAGGTAGCTATGATGTGTATCTTGAGGCGGGTTATATGAGTGGTTATACCGTAAAAGAAATGTATGTGGCAACTTTTAACTATACAAAAGTCACAATGGCCGAGGCGGAATCTAAAAGTAGGATATAAACCATGTATGCAGAATATATTTTTTTGTTCAGGATATAAATATTGTATTCTTGTAAAAATTACAACAGTTGTTGACGAAGGGAAATTGATTCAGAAATGTGTTCAGCTTTTATCTCTGTTGAATGATCTAAATCAGCAATGGTTCGGGCGATTTTAAGAATTTTGTAGTAAGCGCGAGCGCTGAGATTAAGGCTCGTGGTGGCTTGTTGAAATAGTGTTTTGGCAGACGTGCTAAGACATATTTCTGTAGATATTTGGTGTGATGAAAGATTACCGTTATAAAAACCAGAACTGAGGTAGCGTGATTGCTGAATTTTGTAACAATCTATAATGTTATTTTTTACAACATTGTGGGTATTTTCAGCAGTATTATGGAGTGGATGGGTGGTTGATGAGTTTTGTCTTGAAGGTGGGGCAGTATTCAGGCTTTCAAATAACTCGGTGTTGTCGATTTTACTGATATTGATAATGATATCTATCCTATCAAGAATGGGGCCGGATATTTTGGCACGATAATTTAGGATTTGGTTTTGCGTACAGGTGCATTCATGATGAGGGTCGCCAAGGTAACCGCAAGGGCATGGATTCATGGTGGCTATAAGTATAAAGTCGGCGGGATAAGTAACGCGATGATTCACACGAGTAATCGAGACAGTATGGTTTTCTAACGGTTGACGCAGAGCTTCTATTACGGAACGCGGGAATTCTGGTAGCTCATCAAGAAAAAGAATGCCGCCGTGAGCTAGTGAAATTTCGCCAGGAAATGCCCATTGACCGCCGCCTATGATGGATTTGCTGCTTGCGGTGTGGTGTGGAGCGCGAAATGGACGCGCAGAGGCGATTTGAGGGGTCTCCTGGCCCATTGAATGAAGTTTGGTGATAGTAATTTGCTCGTCGGGTGTAGGCGGAGGAAGGAGGTTGGCGGCGGCATGGGCGAGCATGGTTTTGCCAGCTCCGGGTGGGCCAGATAATAGGATATTGTGGTGTCCGGCAATAGCTATCGTGAGGGCGCGTTTGGCTAGGGATTGACCTCTAATATGATCAAGTAATGTCTTAGTGGTATCTGTGACTGCTGTTTGAGTAGTTGATTCTGTACTATTTACAACGTGCTGAGGATTGTTGGATTTGTTGGCATAGACGTCTGAGCTATTATTTTTTACATCATGTTGCCGGATCGTACGAATACCACGTAAGTGCAGAATGATTTCTGAGAGATTATGAACGCCTATGAGGTTGATGCCGGAAATAAGCGATGCCTGTGGTAGGTTTTGATGAGGCAGATATACCTCGTCAAAACCCGCTTGCTTGGCTGTTTCGACGATATTAATAATACCCTTGATTGGACGGACTTCGCCGGTAAGAGATAGCTCGCCAACGAAGATCTTTCCATCAACATCACTCTGTAGTAGTTGTTTTGACAACAGAAGAATAGACAGAGCAATAGGGAGATCTAGGTGGGTACCGTTTTTAGTGACTTCAGCCGGCGCAAGGTTGACAGTAACCTTTTTAGTGGGGAATATGAGGTTGGATTGGAGAATGGCAGCTCGAACACGTTCACGAGCCTCAGAAATGGTTTTATTGGCCATTCCGACTATATTAAACGTAGGAAGGCTTTTGCATAGGTCGCTTTCAACCTCGATTATTTGTCCGTTAAAGCCATCTGGGATGGCGGAATATACTTTTGCAATCATGGGGTTGAGTGTAACAAAAACTTTTCCTCAGTAGCAAGCATAAGCGTTACATGGAAGTCTGTATCTGTTTTAGTAAAAAGCACAACACAAAATATAGGTTTTTGAATAACAAAGTTATCATTCTACACGTTTATCATCTGTAGAAGTATTTTTTACATATTATAATCAAGTATGCTATCTATGGATGAGTGGTATTTTTCAATGATTTGAGGGCGATAGTTCTATTAAATGATTTATAGTACGGTAGTAAAGAATTATTACAAGTGAAATAGTATTTTCTACTACATGTATTACTGAAGCGGGTGTATAGAAAGATTAGATGCTTCATTAGATGTAATGATAATTTTCACAACATTTTAATGTAAAATGCTTGTATTTTAATAACCTCTGTGGTAGACTATTAGTATTGGGGCTGACAAAGCTTAGACGAATTATTAACAGATATCAGGCATGTCGATTTATACCGTAAGTATTATAAATAAGTGAAAAAACCACTTCTAAGCATGTGCTTTATGCACCTGCATTTGCTTAAAGATTAAATTTAAGCTGGTCCGAGACTGAGTTTCCGTAGGTTAAGGATTATTATAGTACGGTAATAAGAGAAGGGAACTAATCAACCCCTAATCCGACAAATTACGATTTGGGTGCTTGCAGTTTTGCCTTTTGCTGCTGTAAGATATCACCGACGAAACAAAAGACTATACATGTAGAATGGTATCCTTGGAAATGTTTCGGACCCGGAGGCAGTATCCGGCAGCTCCACCATTACTTTTTGGCTTATCTTAGACCGTTTGACGGTCTTTTTTGTGTGCGAAAGAAACTTAGAATGGTGATTGAATTTTCTGTGATTCATGTTTTAAGTTTGTTGTAAAAATAACATAAATAAACGCGATGAAGAATAAGGAGGGGCTAAACTGCCCTGTGGAAAACTCAAAATAATTTAGTAAAAATTTTGTTCAAAATGTTATTGACGTAAGCGTTCTGGGGGAGTATTATAGAGATAGTTCTTGAATACAAAATTTATTCAGGAACCAAAAATAAACATAGCCAAAATAACTCCACACTCTACGAAAGACCGGTTTTCCTCGCAGTTACCGGTCTTTCTTTTTTTCTGACTGAAAAAATGAGGCACGCGTACTATTTAGGTAGTACATTTTTGTTGAAAAATGCAAGAGATCTGAATGGTGTTTGTTAAACATTGAATTGGTCTGAATTTTCTGTAAAACGAGATGATGTAGGATGATGTAGGATGATGTAGGATGATGTACTGCTAAGTTTATTTTGGTTTATGTTCTGGGTTGCTTATGGATTAGCCCAAAGAGCATATTCTGTTTTGTATGTAATGGAGACTTCCAGAGTAACTGTGCTGCCTAGATGTTTTAGGTAGGTTTTGGAGGTGGTATATGAATAGTGTTTGATACTGAACGATTTCGCTCTGGGCGGCAATGATCCGATAAGTATTATTCTGGGGGTCTACTCTATGGATATTATTCTGGGGTTTATTCTGAAAGGCTTTGATGAGCTTTTTGATGCAGTAAATACTATTGCGATGTTCTATTTTGAGAGATCTTATTCTGGGGTAGTTTTCTTGGAGTAAGATTTGTGAGACATACTTTATTCCGGCTTTGATTTGGAAGTAATTTTTAATGTGGATAGCGGCTTGACTTATGGTCTTGGGAACAAGTTTTACTATGATGCGACTTTTATAAGCGTGAACCGCTTGTTGGTACTGTATGTCTGCTGATTTTGTCTCTGTTTGGAGTTGTTTAATCGTAAGATATTGAATTCTGAGATAGTTTTTGATTGATGTCGGTTCTGTCTATTTTGTTATGTTCTTTGGTCATGGAATATTGAAATGGACGGGGAATGTAACGTCTTTGAATGTTGTAAAAATAACTAATTTAGATATTGATCTTAAATGGGTCGTTGTTTAGGTTTTATGAGGTTAGTTGGTTTAGATTCTTCGATTCTTATGAAAAGCTTTTTATATCCGCGAGACGGTGTTGTAAAAATGACCAACATTGATATTAGCTGCTGTTCTGACGGTATCTGCCGTTAATGAGTGATGTTGTAAGAATAACTGTCTATATATTGAAATTGTTGTAATGATAACAACAAAATTAAAGTAAAATAAAAAAAGGAGGATTTCTGATTGTTATTTTTACAACGAAATGGGAGAAATAAAAGTGAGAGATTTTGCATATGTTGTGATTTTTACAACGTTATTTTTGATGGATTTTACAGAGACAAAATGGCTTTTGTTGTATAAAATACAACATATTTTTCGTAAAATGTATTGAAAATTTAGCATAAACGTGATACTCTAAGGACAGTCCAAGCCAAAATAAAAAAGGACAAACAAAAATGTAACTTAAAAACAAAATGTAAGTTATTCGCGAGTACAATGGTAATTTCTAGCCATAAATTACACTTTCTAGGAGTTACCTAAAGCTTGCGGAATAACTACGGCGGGGAATCTAAATAAGGTTCTCTATGTAGCTTCCTTGGCGTTAGTTTGGTGTAAGCTTGACGATACGAAGGGCCGCTTTCTATGATCTCGAATGGTTATTTAGGGTAGTGGTAAATTTTAGTAAAAACATATCGTAGAGTTATACTGAGTACTAGGAAACTGCAAGTAGCTGGTAGGCTAGCTTATGGTACATTGAAAATAGGTATAAGCTGCCAAAAAAATACCAGTATGGACGTATGCCCCACCTAGTGTGGAGCGGTCAAAAGGGAATGGGGATGAGTTGTGGCCCAAAGTAACGATGTTTTTGCCAGATAACTCACCCATCCCCTCCAGAAAAACTCTGTTATGCCGTGATGCATGATGGATGTTTTGGAGTATAGCATTGCGAAAGATCGGCGTAGTCGTTTAGATGCCACGAAGTATCTTGATTGCGTATAGTTTTAGTAGCAAATTCTTTCTTGAATCAGAGGTGGAGGTCGAAATGTTTGGAAATACTGTTATGCTTGTTTCGGTTAATGTTGTGTATCCGTTAGTGCTTGTCTTGAAATGATTCGCGTGCTTAGTCTTGATGTTAGTGCTTGTATCTATTGTGATATAATTGAAATATGTTGAAACGTCTGATTCCGGTTTTGAGTTTGTTAGCAGCAGTGGTGTTGCTAGTGATGCTGAATTTTACGACCCCAGCGGGCATAGGTCCGTTTGGGGTTTTGGTCTTTTTTGCAGCAGTTTATGTGTTAATGTTTGGTTTGGCGTCTTTGCTGGTGGTGATTTTTACGCGTATTACTGAGCATCAGGTGGGGAAACGCACATATTTTTATAGTGCGGTTTTGGCTTTTGGGCCAATTATGTTGCTTTTGGCACAGTCTTTGGAGTCAATGAGTTTATGGACAGTTGGATTGATGGTTATGTTTGAACTTCTGGCATGTTTTTTGGTTAGCAAGAGACTATAACCGTTTTGTTTGAAGACGGTTTTTATTTGTATTTAATGTAGTGTAATGTGTGGGGTTGTTGGATGATGCAAAACAGAGTATCGAGTTTGTTTATGATTAATCTGATGAGGCACGTATAGTACGGTATGTGACACAAAGAGGCAAGATTTTCTGCTTCTTTGTATTAGGTGATTTTGTTTATGCTTACTATAGGGTAACGCGTGGGATAAAACGCTCTGTTTAGATAGAGTTCTACCTATGTTTAAAATAATAACTGGGATAAGGAAGCGAGCACAAAATTTTGAGCAAAAAAATTGTACATTTTGACTAGACGAGGGTTAAAATATGGTACAATGTGCTTATGAATATCGGTTTATGGGGTCGAAAAAAGAATGAAGCACGCGCAATGACAGATGAGATTGAGCGCGCAACCGGTGGTGGTCAATCCGTGGCCTTTGAGAATATGGATGCTAATGAGGTCGGGGTGAATCAGACTGATGCATCGATGAGTATGGATGGTGGATTGAATTCTGGAGAAATTGGCAATGCTGATATGAATAATGCTGGACATGTTACTAGTGGTTTGAGGCATACTGCGTTTCAGGGGATTGGGAATGTGGCGCTGGGGGAGATGAAGGGGCTCGAGCATGGTGGAGAATTGCAAGAGGGTATGAGTGGTTCTGATGAGCGCTCGCAAAAGGTGAGTCAGATGTTGGCGGGTGATTTGCCTGGTGATAATCAGCAGAAGAGGGGATGGGGGCATAGCGATTCTTTGAATGGTGGGGGTAGTGAGGATTTGGAGGGGCCGTTGGGGAACGGGGAACGGATGCGCGAAAATTCTACAGATAGTGCAGGTGTTTTTGGCGGTAGTTTGCAAGGAGAAAAACAAACACAAGAAGTTTCGTTGAGTGATAGTAATAGTAATTTCGGGGAAAGGCAAGCGATTTTTGGGACAGAACAGACAGCTGGAGATGTACTGGAGCGCGGAGAGAGGCAGGATTTAAAGGTTGCTGAAAGTAATGCTCGTGTTAAAGAGATGGTAGCTATAGAAAATGGTTATGTTCAGAACGGTCTGGAGGCGGGCGCAAATGTAGTAGGCGGAGAGAGCAAGAAAGAGATCCAAGAAAGGTTTAAGGATGATCATGAAGATCTGAAAGTTGAGAGCGGTGGTGGATGGGCGCACGATCTTTTAACGAAGAGCCAAGAGGGGTTGACGAAAGAAGCTGTGCAGCAGGTTGATAAGATTATAAAGAATAATTCCTATAGACCAGCAGATTTGGAACGAGAAAGATTCTTGGGGATGGTGGCGATTTTGAGGACGTATGGACGTAAGTTTGGAGAGCGAAATTGATGATATGGCTTCTTGTTGCGGTTGTGATTGTTATGGCTGTGACGGTGATTGCGGTTGCGGTATCTTTGAATAGCCAAAGAAAAGCGAAGGAATACGAGCGTGGTTTAAAGATGGTGCCTATGCTAATTCATTTGCCGCCACCAACAGATGACATCAATGGAGGCGGTCGAGATGAGCGTGATGTGATTAATGAGGCTTTGAGCCAGGCTCAGGTAATGTATTCAATTATTGCATCAACGCTGACAAAGGGGTTTAAAGCGCGAGTATTTGGACAGAGGCACATGTCGTTTGAGATTATAGCGGCGAATGGCCTAATTAAGTATTATGCAGTGGTGCCGGCAGTAATTACCGAAACTGTTAAGCAGGCGGTGATTTCGGCGTATCCGACGGCGCGGCTAGAGGAGGTTGAGCCGGATAGTATTTTTGCACAGGACGTGACGGTGGACCAGATTGCAGGTGGAGAATTAACTCTGAAAAAGGATTTTGTATATCCGATTAATACATACGAAGAGAGCAAGCGCGATGCGAGCTTGGCGATGCTTAATGCAATGTCTAGCACTAAAGAAGATGAAGGTTTGGCGATTCAGATTTTGTTTCGACCAACGGATGGGTCTTGGGTAAAAACTTCGGAAGAGTGTGCAAAAAATTTAAGAAGTGGCAAAAAGAAAAGTACAGCTCGAACAAATTTCGTGAACAATACATTGCAATTTATGAAGGATGCGGCATTGGCTTTTTGGCGGCCGCCTGAGGAACTAAAAAAAGATGGTTCAGAAGAAACTATTACAAACTTGAAGCAAGAAGAGATTTCGGCGATTGAACAAAAGACTAAATACCCTGGTTTTGAGACATTAATTAGAATTGTGGCGAGTTCTAAGGAGAAGGTACGATCGGAAGCGATGCTGGGAGGAGTGGTGGCTTCATTCTCACAGTTTGAATCACAGAATTATAACGGATTTAAATATGATGCACTTAAAAATATTAGACAGCTGTCGATAGATTATGTGTTCAGGTTTTTTCCGCGTAAAAATCGAATAAATATTTTGAACAGTGTAGAATTGGCCTCGATTTTTCATTTACCGGCGCAAAATGCGATTCCAACATCGCAAGTTGAACGTCAAGCAACGAGACAAGTGGAAGCGCCGGCCAAGTTAGCAACGAGTGGTGTAATATTAGGGGTGAATGAGTTTCGGGGGACACGTAGAGAAATACGATTGTCAGATAATGATCGCCGAAGGCATACATACGTGATTGGTGCGACCGGTATGGGTAAGTCGGTTTTGCTTACGAATATAGCCTATCAAGATATGGTAGACGGACGTGGCTTTGCGTTTATTGATCCGCACGGGGATGCGGCGGAGCTATTGCTGAGCAAGGTGCCAGAGGATAGGATTGATGATGTCATTTATTTTGATCCAGCTGATATGGAACATCCAGTGGGCATGAATATGTTTGAATATACCTCTGATGATCAAAAAGATTTTATTGTGCAAGAGGGGATTAATATGCTGCAGAGCTTGTTTGATCCAAGCAATCAAGGGTTTTTTGGGCCGAGAGGGCAGCATATGTTTCGTAATGCGGCGTTGCTCTTGATGGCAGATCCCAATGGGGCAACTTTTATTGATATTCCGCAATGTTTTACTGATCCAGAATTCGTGAAAAGCAAGTTGAAATATGTCAAAGATAAGGCTGTATATGACTATTGGACGAAAGAATTTCCAGCGAGCCAGAAATCAAATGATGCAGGCGAGGTGATTACATGGTTTACCTCAAAATGGGGGCCATTCTTGAGTAATACGACGATGAGGAATATCTTAGGGCAGGTCAAAAGTGGTTTCAATATTCGTGAAATCATGGATAATAAGAAAATTTTTCTTGTAAATTTGTCAAAGGGTAGATTAGGCGATATTAATGCGCAGCTTTTGGGTATGATCCTAGTGATGAAATTTCAAGCGGCGGCGATGAGTCGGGCGGATATTCCAGAGGATGAACGAAAAGATTTCTGTTTATATGTGGACGAGTTTCAGAATTTTGCGACAGAGAGTTTTGAGAGTATTTTGTCTGAGGCGAGGAAGTATCGTTTGAATTTGATTCTGGCGAATCAATTTATGACACAGCTAACAGATAAGATTCGTGAGGCGATTTTGGGTAACTGTGGTACGATTTTGTGTGGTAGGATTGGTGTGACAGATGCGGAATTGATGGAGAAGGCCTTTACGCCGGCATTTAATGCAGAAGATTTGCATAAACAGGGGAACTTCCATGCGATTTCGACGGTGATGATGTTTAATCTGCCGAGCGCGCCGTTTACAATGAATTTGCTGCCATCGATGGGGGAGGCGAATCCGGAACTGCTTGAAACGATGAAGGCTTATTCAGCGGCGAAATATGCGAAAACCAGGGCTGATGTGGAGACGGAGATCAAGGAGCGCTGGAAAGTAGAGGCGGCAGAGATTGAGGAAGTCAAAGGCGGAGGTGGCAATAAGGGAGAGAAGAAAGAAGCAAATAATGACGAAAGCTTTTTGGAGGCCTGGAAGAAGAAAAAGGCGCGCATAGAGGGCAAAATTGATGAGGGAAACAGGGAGACGGTTACTGGCACTCTTAAAACGCAGGACGATGAAAAGGAAGAAAATAATGAGAACAATGATAAAAAAGATGAGGAAAAAGAAGCGATTTTTAAGGTGCGATAGTAATTAAAATAGAGAAGAGAGTTAAATAAAACAAAAACAAACATAAGGAGAAAAATGGAAGATGCAAATAAGGGCGGCGTAAAGAGGAAAAATGCGGATTTTGCGAATGATTTGGATCTCCAGAATTTTCGGGTGAATTACGGTGATAGTTTGGGTGGCGATGGCAATGATGAGGGTGAGGATTCTAATAATACTAAAGGTGCTGGTGACGGTGAGATTACAGAGGTAGCTGGGTTTAAGAGCGTAGCCGTGAGTGGAAATGAAAGTAATGCTACGATAGGTGGTACAAGCGTAAGTGGAAATGAAAGTAGAACTGAGACTGACAATTCAAATATAAGCGGAAAAGATACAAATGACCATACAAGTGTAAGCGTAAAAGGTATAGATGACATCGAAGAAAAGGCGGATAGTAATATCTATACAAGTATAAATGAAAAGACTATAGGGGATGCCGATATGAATGTAGGCGGAAGTGAGCAGGTTAATGGCGGGGACAGGGATGAAGAAAATGCTTATCAGCCCGTAAGTAGGGGAGATGATGGCGAGAATGACATAAGCGTAAAAGGTGACAGAGAACGTTTGGCAGGGAATGGGGAACGTTCAGATGACGCTGAGGGGCGTTTGGATGTAAAAGCGCTGAATGAGCAAGGTAATAGCAATAAAGCGCCTCAGGGGGCTGGAAATGGCCTTGTAGGGCAAAATAGTATGCCAAATATACCATCGAATGCTGGTATGGCGGGCGAGTTTGTGCAAGGGGTTCAAGCTGGTAACGGGGGCGGCGTTGGGATTGACGCAGAGAGGCGAGGAGTGGGGGATGTTGTAAGTCCAGCTTTGAACGGGGGAGAGAATGATGGGGTGCAGCGGAGCGCGATAGAAATCAATGAAAAACAGTCGATTTCGAAGGCAGAGGCGGAGATGCTACTAAGAGATGTGCGACGCCAAACAGATGCAAAAATGGTTAAGGCGGGAATACGGAAAAAGAAAATTTTGGTAGTAGTAATTTTGGCGGTGATTTTGATGGCTGTATTAGGGGTAGGAGTTTGGCTAATGCGAGACATGATACCGGGCCTAAATGGAGGCGGAAATGGCAGTTCAAGCGTAAACGGAAATGATAATAGTTTGGATACAAGTATAAGTGGAAATGACAAAGATAACGATATAGGCATAAACGATTCAGGGGTGGATACGAAGCAAGCATTAGCATTGTCGATGGCGGTGGATAAGATAGAAGACGTAGTGCGGCAAAAGCAAGAGGATGACGTGAGAGCAGTGGTGGGGGCGATGCAGACGATATTAGATGAGTATTTTGTGGCGGATGGAGTAAAATTATTTGAGTTTGCTGAGAATAAGTCGCCGATTTTGTATTATCGTCAGGAGGGAACGGTGTTATTTGAGGTTTCCGAAGCAGTAGGGGTGATTGGGCAAGAGATAGAAGGGGCTAATGTGGGAGAATCGCCAGATGATGTGATTTCGACCTTGTTGCGGGATGATAGATTTATGGTGATGATTGATGAATTTTTTATGGAGAGAGGGTTCGCGAGAAGTGAGGATGGGTATCAGTATCTAAATAACGAAACAGGAGTGTTTTGCGGATTGGTGACGTTTGGTTATAGTGCTGATTCGAGTAGTATTGATTTTAGTTGCGGGCATATGGGGTGGGTGAGTGAAAAGCAGATAGAAGAGGCGCAAGAGCTGGCGAATGAGCTGACAGCAGTTTATGAGAGTGCGACCGGGGTGACAGCATGTGTTTCGGCTTTGGGTAAGATTGAAAACAGTAGTGTTACGCCATATCAGAGAATTGCGGTCTCGGTCGATGGATGCGAGGAAGGTTCGGTAGGTGGAGCAACGGCGTTGTTCTATAGAGTGAATCCAGATGAACCTTGGCAGTTTTTTAGGGCTACACAAATTGAACTTCTTTGCAGTGATTATGATGCGGATGAGATTCGGAAGGCATTTGCTGGAGCTAAGTGTTATGTTGATGGATGGGTGGAGGGGATTGTGGAACCGTAGGTTGAGAGATCGTAGAATACGCTTGAGAGTAAAAGTTGGGTATGAGCAAGGTATGAGTACAAAATGTGTCTGAAAGCTTGATGAGGGCCTTAGAGCTAAAAATAGCTAAACTATGCATTTTAAGCGGGATAGGAGGAGTTTTATGTGGATAGCTTGATAGGTGCAGGGTGTGAGAATGAAGTGCGCCTGAGCGTCTGAGAATGGCCTTAGACTGAAGAATTGCGAGAGTGGTGGATAAAAAGGCGTAGAATGCGTTTGGCGTGAATAGCTGAGTGAAAGCAAGGTGTGAGTATGAAATGTACTTGAGAGGCTAGAAAAGGCCCTAGAATAAAAATAGACATAAAAATAAACATATTTTTGAAAAAGGATAGAAAATGAGAAATCGACAAAGATATTAAGAATTACTTTGATAACTATTTCAAAAGTGATATGATGAACAAAAGTAGAATGATGGAAAAGGAAAATGGCAACAAAGAAAAAAGGTATAAATAGAACTGGAAAACCTAGTGGAGCCAAGAATTCTGGCAAAGTAGGTAAAAACGCTAAGGTTCATGCTAGTAGGACTCGAGCGACGAATAGCTCTGTTCGGAAGGTTAGTGCTGGAAAGGGCTCAAAAAGACCAGCAAGAGCTAAAAATTCTAAGAAAACGGTCGTAAAATCAATACCGACCATCAAAGGGGCTCAGAAGCGAAAAAAACCGGGGAAATGGGGGTTGATTATTGGGGTGGGGGTGATTTTGTTGATTATCTTGAGTGCGATTGGGGTAATAGCGTTAAATGAGAATAACAAGGAAGTTCCTAAAGACGAGAATCTGGGGAACGAAGTGAGTTCGTCGATTAAGGCTGATGAAGTGGATGTTATTTCTTTTACTCTGGGGAAGGATAGTAAAAAGGTAAAATCGACAGTTGATAGTGAATTACAGATAAATAATTATGCTAATTATAAGGTAGCAGCAAATAAGCCAAGATATATGTATATCCCTGCGATTGGAGTGAATGGTGTGCCGATTATTGAGCTTGGAGTGACGAGTACGAATCAGATGGAATCACCAAAGGATCCGGGGCTGATTGGATGGTACTATAAGTCTGCTTTGCCAGGGACAAATGGGACGTCAGTATTGAACGCACATGGGGGTGATCTTGGGGTGGGGATATTTAAGAATTTACCGAAATTAGCCGTGGGCGGGGAAATTATAATTGAGATGGGGGATGGACGTAAATATACTTATGTAGTCGTGGAAAAAGTATATAAAAATCTCGGGGCTGATTCAGACAAGTATATGGAGACGGCTTTTACTCCACCAGAGGTGGGGAAGGGTGGCTTGACGATTATTACTTGTACGGGGGAGTGGATTAGAGCCAGCCAAACGTATTCGCAAAGGTTGTTTGTGCGAGCGGTATTAAAGAATTAAGAAAAGTTAAGGTTACTCTTGATTTTGGGGGTGGAGTGAGGTACAATATAGAGGTAATTTAAGCTGAGGTATCTGAATGGCCGAAAAACAAACAAAAGGTGGGCAAAATAGTTATGATAGCTCTCAAATCCAGGTTTTGGATGGTTTGGAGCATGTACGAATTCGGCCGGGGATGTATATTGGGTCGACTGGTTTTGATGGTCTGCATCATCTGGTGAAGGAGATTGCCGATAACTCAATAGATGAGGCGATTGCGGGGTTTGCGAATAAGGTTGATATTACGATTTTGGCGGATGGTGGGATTCGCGTGGACGATAATGGACGTGGTATCCCAGTAGATATTCACCCGAAAACTGGTAAATCAGCTTTAGAAACCGTGCTGACGGTCTTGAATGCAGGTGGTAAATTTGGTGGTGGAGGATATAAGGTATCCTCTGGTTTGCATGGTGTGGGTTCGAGCGTGGTGAATGCGCTAAGTACGCATATGGTTGCCGAGGTGAGGAAAAATGGTAAGACGCATCATATTGAGTTTGACACGGGAAAAACTTGGAAAGATGGGCTCGTGGTGTCGGATGGTGCGCAGGGAACTGGAACATCGATTACGTTTTATCCGGATTCAAATATTTTTAAGGAAACGACGACTTTTGATTATGATTGGGTATCGAATTATGCGCGACATCAAGCTTATTTAACGAAGGGCGTATTGATTACGGTCAAGGATGAGCGGAGCGGTAAACGAGAGGCATTTTACTTCGAGGGTGGCATTCGGAGCTATGTACGAAGGCTGAATGAGGGGAAGGAAGTAGTCTCGGATGATATCTTCTATGTTGAGAAGCAGACTGAGGACGTGATGGTAGAGGTGGCATTGCAATATAATGATACCTATACAGAGACGATTAAACCGTTTGCAAACAATGTATTGACGCCAGAAGGGGGTATGCATGTGGTGGGGTTCAGGACGGCAATGACAAGGGTGATTAATGATTATGCGCGCAAAAATGGTTTACTCAAGGAAAAAGAGCCGAATTTGACGGGTGATGACATTAAGGAAGGTTTGACGGCGGTGATTTTGGTGAAGTTGCCAGATGCGCAGTTTGAGGGGCAAACTAAGAATAAACTAGGGAATCCGGAAGTGCGAGGTTACGTCGATAAGATTATGACTGAGTACTTTGGGTACTATTTGGAAGAGAATCCCGGAGTAGCGAAGAAAATTATCAATAAGGCGACATTGGCAGCACGGGCGCGTAAGGCGGCACGGGCGGCGCGTGATAACGTGATTCGTAAAGGGGCTTTTGAGGGGTTGAATTTGCCAAGCAAGCTGGCGGATTGTTCGAGCAGAGATCGGACAGAATGTGAATTATTTATCGTAGAGGGTAACTCAGCGGCTGGTTCGGCAAAAGAGGGGAGAAATCCGAAAATCCAGGCGATTTTGCCACTTAGAGGTAAAGTGTTGAATACAGAACGAGCAAGGTTGGATAAGATGCTGGCGAATCAGGAGTTAGTGAGTTTGATTAAAGGGCTTGGTGTGGGGATTGGTGAGCAGTTTGATCTGAATGGGTTGAGATATCATAAGATTATCTTCATGACGGATGCTGATGTGGACGGTCTCCATATCGCGACGCTTTTGATGACATTCTTTTTCCGTTATATGCCAGAGGTGATTAAAGCAGGGCATGTGTATCTTGCGAAGCCTCCGCTTTTTGGTCTGACAAAGGGGACTGGGGCGAATAGGAAAATCGATTATTTATATGATGAGGTGGCGTTAGAGAAGAAGTTGACTGAGAAGATTGAGGAACGAAAAGCCGCTGGTACAAAGATTGATCCAAATCAGGAAAGATTTAAACAGGCTGGATACACGGCGCAGAACCGGTTTAAAGGTCTTGGTGAAATGGATGCGAAACAGCTTTGGGAAACGACGATGGATCCAGAAAATCGCGTACTAGTGCAGGTGCATATCGATGATGCGGAAAAATGTGATGCAGTGTTCACGAAGCTAATGGGCGATCAAGTTGATATGAGAAAGAATTTCATTCAAATGAATGCAGAGAAAGTTAATCTTGATGATTTGGATTTCTAGGGAAAGGAGGTAGAAAATGGATGAGAATGATGAGAAAAATAAGTCGCTTGAGAATAAAATACCTCCAGAGACTTTAGAAAATGTCGAGGATGAGAGTGGCGTAGCGGGGATTGAAAATCGGGCCGTTGAAGGAACGATGGAAGATTACTTCTTGCGTTATTCCATGTCGGTAATTATTGATCGTGCACTTCCAGATGTGCGCGATGGTCTGAAGCCGGTGAATAGGCGAATTCTGTATGCTATGAATAAAAATGGCTGGAAGGCGCCTCATGCGACGGTGAAATCGGCGCGTATCGTAGGCGAAGTAATGGGTAAATATCATCCGCATGGTGATTCTTCGATTTATGACGCGATGGTAAACTTGGCGCAGCCATGGAAGATGCGCTATACCTTGGTGGAGGGGCAGGGTAACTTTGGCTCAATGGATGGCGATGATCCAGCTGCTTCGAGGTATACGGAGGCGCGTATGGATAAGGTGGGGGCGGAGTTGTTGACGGATATCGAGAAGGAGACGGTTGATTTTCGTGATAACTTTGATGGTAGCGAGCAGGAGCCAGTAGTGTTGCCAGCAGCATTGCCAAACATCCTTTTGAATGGTCAGATGGGTATTGCTGTGGGTATGGCAACAAATATTCCGCCACATAATCTTTCGGAAGTGGTTGATGCAACCGTGGCATTGATTGATGAGCCGGAGATTGGGCTAGATGGTTTGATGAAATACGTGAAAGGACCAGATTTTCCGACTGGGGCGGAGGTTTATGGTGGAACGCCAATGAAACAAGCCTATGCGACAGGTAAGGGGTCGGTGACGATTCGGGCGGTAGCGAATATTGAAGAGAAAAAGAATGGACGATATCAGATTGTTATTACCGAAGTTCCTTATGGAATGAGTAAAGAAGGCTTTATTGAAAAGGTTAGAGAACTAGTCTTAAATAAGAAACTCGATCATATTGCGGACGCTAGGGATGAGTCGGCGCGCGGAAAGATTCGGGTGGTGGTTGAGCTGAAAAAGGACGCGTTTCCAAAGAAGATTTTGAACCAGCTATATCGTATGACGGGGTTACAAACTACGTTCCATTATAATATGCTGGCGCTGGTTGACGGAAAACAGCCGCGTATCCTAGGTTTGAAAGAGATTTTGGCGGAGTTTGTAAAACATAGACGAAAAGTGATTCGTCGAAGAACGGAGTATGACCTTAGAAAAGCGAAAGAGCGTGCGCATATTCTCGAAGGTTTGAAGATTGCGCTTGATAATATTGACGAAGTTATTAAGACGATTCGTGAAAGTTATGATGATGCTGATAAGCGTTTGATGGAGCGATTTGGCTTGAGCGAGATTCAAGCGGCGGCTATCTTGGCGATGCAGCTAAGAAGGTTGCAAGGACTCGAGCGAGACAAAATCGAAGAAGAGTTGAAAGCGCTTTTGGCGCAGATTGCTGAATATGAGAAGATTTTGGCTAGTGAAAGCGAAATTCTCCGAGTCGTGAAGGAAGAATTGATTGCTCTGAAAGAGAAATATGGTGACGAGCGTAAAAGTAAGATCGTTAATCACGAAGTAGGAAAATTCTCAGAGGAAGAGCTGATTCCGGATGAGGAGAGTGTGATTTTGTTGACAACTGAAAATTACATGAAACGCGTGTTGCAGGATGACTTTAAACGGCAGAACAGGGGCGGAAAAGGCCGCAAGGGAATGACAACTAAAGAAGAGGATGTGATTTCCCAGATTGTGACAGCTAATTCGCATGATTATTTACTCTTCTTTACAAATCAAGGGCGTATTTTCCGAATGAAAGCCTACGAGGTGCCTCAGGCGTCAATGGTGGCGAAGGGTACGGCGGCCGTGAACTTATTAAATATGCATCCAGATGAAAAGGTGACAGCGATTATTAAACAAGGCGGAAATGTGGATGGGTTCCTGTTCATGGCGACCAAGAAGGGGACTATCAAGAAGACATCAGTGAAAGAATACCTGAATATTAGGGCAAATGGTTTGATTACAATCAAGTTGGATGCTGGCGATGAGTTGAAGTGGATTCAGGAGACGACTGGGGATCATGATGTGGTGATTTCAACATCGGCTGGACAGGCTATGCGTTTCAATGAAAAAGATGTGCGAGCAATGGGGCGAGGCGCAAGAGGGGTGCGTGGGATTAGATTGAGACCGAAGGATGAGATTGTTGGCATGGACGTAATTAAAGATGAGAATCAGAAATTAATTGTAGTATCGGCAAATGGTTATGGTAAAGCTACTTTAGCGAAGAACTTCCCAACCCATGCTAGGGGTGGAGTGGGAATTAAGGTGGCAGCAGTGACTGAGAAAACTGGTTCGATCGTGGCTGTACATACACTGGATCCGGAAGCAAAAGAAGTAATCATGATGTCAACAAAAGGTCAGGCTATTAGAATTGCAGTCAAAGAAATTCCAACTTTGGGGCGTGTGGCGCAAGGAGTGAGGATTATGCGGCTAAATGATGGTGATACGGTGGCATCGATAGGAATCGTGTTACCAGAGGAACAAGAAGAACTAAGCTAAAATAGATAAAAAATAAAAGTGCACTGAGTAATAAAATTATTCGGTGCACTGTTTTTTATGAATAATGAATAAAAATTTTGTACACTATAGGGGTAAAATGGCGTGAAACTGTTGTAAAACGGGGAATTTTGATAAGAATAAACGGCTATGCTTGTTATTTTTGAAAAAATTTTGTTACACTCGCTGCATTATCAAAAATAACAGCGAGGATTTATGAAAAAAATTCCAGTTTTATTATTAGCGTTAACTATGGCATCGGTAGGTTCAATGATACCACCGAATCAAGCGGTAGCGGCCAACGAGATTGTAGGGGAGATGAGGGCGAATGTGTATGATAAGAGGGTGAAGTTCGTATCGATTAATCCAGTAAAAGGTAGCTATGATGTGTATCTTGAGGCGGGTTATATGAGTGGTTATACCGTAAAAGAAATGTATGTGGCAACTTTTAACTATACAAAAGTCACAATGGCCGAGGCGGATGAAATAGCGAAGACTTTAGGGGAGGAGGCAAGTATATCTTGGAAGAGTAGTGGTGTTTATCGTAATTATGAATCAATATCGGCAACCGGTTTTGCGACGGATGGGACGTTTATAAAAGGTTTGATGAGTAATTATCCAGATGTATTATATTATGCCGTAAAATTTGTCGATAAAGCTGGTGCTGGAGGGGAAGATGTTTGGGTGAGGGGAAAATTGGACTATCGAGCTTGTGTACATTCTAAGATGTTTAACGCCGAGACGGGAACGGTTTGTTATGCAAAAGAGAAGGACGGAATGTATGATTTTGGATTATCGGGTGGCTGGGGAGATGAGATCGATGAAGATATCTTAAGTTGGGATAATGAGCTGACGGAACTGGCGAGAGCGGAACTTGAGGTCACGATACAGAAATTAGAGAATTTAGAGTTATTAAAAGAGCAAGGGCAAAAGATTAGTGAGTATGATGTGACACAAGTGCGAAACGAGCTTGCTCGGGCGTTAGTAAAAATTACGGCTCTTGGGAAAGTGGAGGAAACGAGTACGGATGTGTCATTGTTGGAGGCGAGGATGGAGAAGCTTTTGCAGGGCGACAATTCAACAGATGGTGATGATAAGAATGATGAGAATGATGAGAATGACGGTAATGACGGTAATGACGGTAATGACGGTAATGACGGTAATGACGGTAATGACGGTAACGATAGTGATGATAATGGGAATAGTGATGGAGATAAGGATAATAATGACAATAATGACAATAATGACAATAATGACAAAGACGATAATATAAGTAATCAAAAACCGAGCACTGGAATTAATGGGGCGTTAGGAGGGAATGATAATGTGGTGGACGGGAAAGTTGAGTCCGATATAAGTAAGTCGCCAAATGCGGAAAAGAAAGATGAAGTAGCTGGGACAAACGGGGTGACGAATAATAATATTGGGATGCTAGCGAATAGTGGAACTGTACCATCGCAAGTAGTGCAAGAATTAGAGACTAAAAGGGACTTAGATAATAATCAGGAGAAAGTATCTGGTAGTCTGGAGGAAATTGAAATTCCAAAATCAGGGATAGAACAGAAAGAGGAACGCGTGGAGCAAGGATTATGGAATAAATTCTTCTGGGCGATTATTTTAGCGATAATCGGTGGTCTCGGGGTGGTGATTTGGTTGGTGAAGAAAGCGTTCCTTGCGGATGATGAAAAGTAAATAATCTTGTGAAGATATGGGTGGGTTTTATGGTTTTAGCATAAGCTTTGTGCTATAATGAGGATAGATATTACAGGTGTAAACTGGGTCAATGGAGGTCGTTAATGAATGAGACAGTAAAAGTAGGTGTAGCGATGTGGGCTTTGGGGGCTTTTGTAATAGCATGGGCGATTGCGCAGGGGTGGAAGGCGATCAGAGGAATGATTATTGATCGTGAACGATTGAAGACGATGAAATTCTGGGAAAAAGTGGATTTTTTGTTTCAGTCGGGTGGAATGCCGTCAGCGCATGCGGCTAGTTTTACGGCTTTGACGGTGGCGCTGGGATGTATATGTGGCTTTGAGTCGGGGATATTTGTTTTGGCGGTGGGGATGTGGATGATTGTTGTATATGATGCGACACATGTGCGCTATGCGGTAGGAGAGCAGGGTGAGGCTTTGAATAAGCTATTAAAAAAGAGCGGGAAGCCAGAATTGAATGTGGTGCGGGGGCATACATTGTTGCAGGTAGTGGTGGGGACGCTTATTGGTGCAGTAGTGGGGGTGGGAATGGCGATGTTGGCGCTAAAAATGCCAGCGCAAGGCGATCAGAAAGTGGGGGGTAACGTGATGTACAGTGAGCAGGCGGATAGGTATGAAAACAAGTAAAAGGTCGTAAAGGACGCTAAAAATAGATAAATTTAGCTAAAATCGTCAAAAAAGTCGAAAAAAGTTAAAAAAAGTCGAAAAAAGTCCTTGACTTATTAATTTTCGTGAGATAAAATGGGGATATCTAAGCGCTGCGAGGGTAAGAATAGGGAAACCGAAAGCCAAACTCTCTGGGTTTAGAAAAAGAAGATTAACAATTTAGTTGTGCAATTATAAATTGAAATTTATTTCAATTTTATCATCGTCAGTCTTTTATATTTGAGTTGTTATGTTTTGGCATAGCTAAAACATAAAACCTTGCACATCTTCGGAAAAGAATATAAAATTTCTTTTCTCTCAGATGTTTAGGTTTTCAAATGATTCAGTTTCCTTCGGGAAACACTTTAATGGAGAGTTTGATCCTGGCTCAGGATGAATGCTGGCGGCGTGCCT
>CAPNAV010000016.1 GCA_948663575.1 uncultured Candidatus Saccharibacteria bacterium | reverse complement strand
AACTAGATACGTTCGACTACGTTAAATAGTTGTTGTAATAAGTGTAGACTGTCCATGATAAATTTGGTGAGCGATGAAGTTACTGATAGCAACTGGTCTAATGCTGGCCATACTTTTCCCGAAGTAAATTTCTCCACCCATAATCCGAGACTATCGCCCCTTTTTATAAACATCAGCGGATCGGTAGCTTATCAAACAATTACTGTCAACGCAAGAGGAAGCAATAGCGAACTTCAATCATCAGTTTCCCAAAGAACAATAGGTAGCTATATCTTCGTAATCAGCCCTTCTGGTGGCGATGTGGTTTTACCATCATATTACGAAAATGAGAGTATCATTCGAGCTAATGCAAATTCCCACCGCTGCCTAGTCTCTACTAATAATAGATAATGATAAAGCGAGGAATGCGAGTAATAATAAAGTCTTGCTTTATTATTAGAGCTGATGAAGCTTTTTCTGCGTGATAGCACAGATAAGGATTTACTTTATTATTCAAGCCGACAATGCTTCAAAAACTCAACTAATTCGAGATTTCCTCCCTAGAAGAACAGAGATATAAAATCGAGCCAAAACCGTATTAAATCAATAAATTACAGCAAGAAACATAAATAAAAACAAAAATATCAACTCCTTCCGAAATTGACATTTGCAACTTAGCTTTTCAACTGGAGCCATTGGCAGGGATCGAACCTGTGACCTGCTCGTTACGAATGAGCTGCTCTACCAACTGAGCTACAATGGCATATTCCATTTTATCAAAAATGGCGGAACCGACGAGACTCGAACTCGCGACCTCTGCCGTGACAGGGCAGCGCTCTAACCAACTGAGCTACGATTCCACCTAACGTCATTATAACCCAACCCCCCTGATTTTACAACCCCATTTTCCAAAAAACCGCACCCACCCTGCGGTTTTCTGCTCAAATATATAGATTTAGCAATTATTCCAACTCTTTAATTGCATCCAAATTTCGTAAGAAAATGATATCGTCAATTATTCCAACTACCGCTGCAACAATCATCATCCAGCCCACCAATACAACCACACCCGACTTATCGCCAAAGCTCAAAGTAATCAAAACGTAAATGCCCAGTGCCATCAGCGCCAAAGAAAGCAACAAAACGTAAAACCAAGCACGAGATCCCGCCGCATGCATTTTAATCGCCGTATTCATACGCACCAACGATCCATAAATCATCCACGCACCAGCGACCAACCCCACAGCCTCTTGTAATGGCTCCCAAAGCGCCACGATCAAGATTCCAAATACCAACGCCAGCACACCATATAGTAAATCGGAATTATAAAAATCATATTTTCCATGCATCGCAAAGTAATTAATAATCTTATAAACACCTTTCACCATCAAGAAAATCCCCACAATATAGAAAATCAACTGCGTCATTTCTCGAGATTTCCAAACCAGCAATGCCCCGAGTACCCCCACCAGAATCGACTCAAAGATAGACATCCATCCCGCACTGTGTAGTCTCCGCACCACCAAGCTCATCGGATTAGATTGCCCAGATTTTTTGCTCGTCTTCGTCGTTCGCGTCGTCTTCGACGTAGACTTTTTTGTTGTTGCCATTTTGCCTCCTATTTAAGCCCCACCACTAATAATACTTATGCTATAATTCTACCACATGTCCCATATTTTCCAAACTATCAAATATCGCCCCAATATTATCCGATTTCTACAGAAAACTGTTGTAATTTTTACAACAT
The DNA here is from genome assembly GCA_948663575.1 of uncultured Candidatus Saccharibacteria bacterium. Classification (GTDB taxonomy): domain Bacteria; phylum Patescibacteriota; class Saccharimonadia; order Saccharimonadales; family Saccharimonadaceae; genus Nanosyncoccus. Next base: position 20,168 of record CAPNAV010000016.1, on the reverse strand, counting down.
TTTCCCGACATGTCCTCTCACTCTTGAATGTAATATACCATCTTGATTCTAATCTGCCCTTTGCTTTTTCACTCCATTACATAAATATGCTATAATAAAACCACTAATGACGCATCACCCTAAGTTAATCACCCTTATAGTTCCCTGCTACAACGAAGCAGAAGCCTTGCCTCTTTTTTACGCCGAAACCTCAAAAATCATTTCCCAAATCAAAGATTACAATTTCGAGTTTCTTTTTGTCGACGATGGCAGTCAAGATAACACTTTAGAAATCATCAAATCTCTCGCAAATTCTGATTCCCGCGTCAAATATCTCACTTTTTCGCGTAATTTTGGCAAAGAAGCTGCCATGCTCGCTGGTCTCGAAAATTCCCAAGGTGACCTCGTCGCAATGATGGACGCCGACCTTCAAGATCCTCCCAGCCTCCTCCCAGAAATGATCCATTTTATCGAGGACGGCTACGATTGTGTTGCCACTCGCCGTGTTTCCCGCAAAGGTGAGCCTCCTATCCGCAGCTTTTTCGCTCGCCGTTTTTACAAACTCATCAACCGCCTCAGTAAAACCGAAATGGTTGATGGCGCCCGCGATTATCGTCTCATGACCCGCCAAATGGTCAATTCTATCATCGAATGCCGCGAATACAACCGCTATTCCAAGGGCCTTTGGAGCTTCGTTGGCTACAAAACCAAATGGCTTGAATACGAAAACATTGAACGCGCCGCCGGCAAAACCCACTGGTCATTTTGGCAGCTCTTCAAATACGCTATCGATGGCATCGTCGCCTTTTCCACTGTTCCGCTTACTCTCGCTGCCTTCTTAGGGATCGTATTTTGTCTCATCGCTTTTATTGCCATTATTGTCATCATCTGTAAAACTCTTATTTTCGGCGACCCAGTCAATGGCTGGCCCAGCCTCGCCTGCCTTATTCTTTTTGTTGGCGGCGTACAACTCTTCTTCATCGGCATCCTCGGAGAATATCTTGCCAAAACCTACCTAGAAACCAAGAACCGTCCCAAATACATCGTCAAAGAATCCACTGCTTTCACGCCAATCCACTTATTCCATCAATCTCATCATGACACGTTAAAATCTAATCATTCCTCGTCTCATCAAAAATGACTCTGCAAGATAAACTCCCCAAATTCGTCCAAAAACTCCTCCAAAAATACGGCGAAATCATCCGTTATTTAATCATTGGCGTTTTAACCACACTAGTCAGCCTAATCGTCTATTACGGTCTCGTTTTTACAATCCTAAATCCAGAGAACCCCGTCGAACTCCAAATCGCCAATATCACCTCTTGGGTTATCTCCGTCACTTTCGCCTATATCACAAACCGTAACTACGTATTCCGTGTCAAAGATCATCACAAATTCGCCGAACTCATCAAATTCTTCGGCAGCCGTCTTCTTACTCTTTTCGTTGACATGGTCATCATGTTCATCTTCGTTTCCATGCTCCATTTCAACGACAAAATCATCAAAATCATCGCCCAAGTTATCGTCATCATCCTCAACTATCTACTCAGCAAATTCGTCGTTTTCATCAAACCAAAGCCCAAATCAACCTCTGAATCAAACCAATCCTAGCTGCGTTCCTTATCGCCTGCATCAACATCACTCATCGACTCTAGAAAATCCCCATGCGTCATCACCTTATTTTCATCCAATTCTGATTCCCTGCACCATTCTTGCACTCTATCAATATTTTCCGGCGTCGTAATAATCCCCAAAAGCCGCTCTGGCTCCTCATAAAAATCCACCCCGTCTACCCCGCCGTACACCTCTGAGCTACCATTCTCTTCCGTTTTTCTTACGACCACCATTTCTTCAGGCTTCGGCATAAAAGCAAAGATTGCCCCATATGGCATCCAATACATTCCCGACTCCGCAAACCTACAAGATGTTTTAATATTAGTCTTCACTGTCACATCAATCTGCGTTGCGAACGACGTCATATCTCCCCCTCTCTGTTCAGGCGTTTTCAAACCGTGCGTCTGAATAATTTGTTTCACCACTCCTATATTGTTCGACCCATGAAAAACCACTGGCAGTTCATCTGGCACCGCCTCTTTTACCGCCCCAGCAAATTCCTTCCCTGCTCGCATACGATATTCCACATCTTCCACAGTCGGCAGCCGCGCAAAGTCCACCAGACTTTCTTGCGTCCTCAAAATCCTCTCCATATTCCGTTTTTGCTGCGTAAATAGCTCCCTTCGTCGCCCGTCCGTCTCTGTTACTAACTTATCATCTATTTTTTCTATCCTCCCCCTTATTCCTTCTACCGTTTTTCGATTCATCGCCATGATCGTATCAAATCTCTCGGTTATCTCATCAACTTTCTTCTCCGCCACACCCCGAAGCCTCTCTGCCGCATTTTGAGGCTTTTCTGCTACATTCTGGGGCATCTCCACCATATCCTGAGACTTCTCTGCCACATTTTGAGGCGCCTCTGTTCCAAAATCTGGCATTTCCATTAGCTCATCCCAAGCCGTCTTATCTCCATTTCCATCTTGTGCAAGTTTCTCTCCCGCCATTCATACCTCCCTTATAGTCATCAATAACCTTAATCGCATTATATCATATCCCTCACTATGACTATTTATAGATTGCAAAACTTACTACTCTATCACACTATCGTCCGCGCAGTAAGCTGCGAAGTATTGGATCCGATCCGAATAAAAAGCAAGCCCTACTCTACATAGTCATTTTAGGATTCAAGATAGACAAAACACAACTTAAAACAAGTTATTACCTCTACAGAACAAATTCGAGAATAAAATTAGCCTAGTTTGAATTCTATCTAGCGAAGCGCGATTTCGTATCGAGTACCACAAACCAAACAGGCATTTTAGAATAGTAGTTAAGTCTCTCTTCGAAAGGTGAAATACACTCATTTCAACTCACTTCAACCTTAAATTCGAGAATAAAATTAGCCTAGTTTGAATTCTATCTAGCGAAGCGCGATTTCGTACCGAGCGAGCGACGATAGAACTTTCAAAATAGGCAATTTTAACTCGAATTTGGTGCGGGTATGGGGAGTCGGACCCCAATCTCATCCTTGGGAAGGATACATAATAGCCGCTATACGATACCCGCGTACCACAATTATACCACACCCCCTTAATTACAACAACCCGCTATTCTGTCGGCTCTAATTGCCCAATCTCAATATAAACATCGATATCATCATCTGCATACAAATCTGCCACCATCTCATCAAATTTCGTAAAATCGATCTTCAACGATGCATAATTCACCTGCGAAGTAGTTTTATCATTCAACTTTACGTAATAATACCCATCCCCGTTACTCGACAAAAATTTCTCACTCACCTGCCCAACCTCTAACTTCATCGCCATCGCCGAACGTCCGCTATCCACATTCATATTGTCTACCAAGCGCCCCGTCTCCTGATAATTCGTCTCCATACCCAAATCCTGCGCCGCTCCCCGCAAATCGTTACCATTCTCTGCCAATTTCGCCTCCACTACTTCAGCGGCCTTCTGCGCATCCGTATCTACCGCCTGCGCAACTTTCGCTTGCATAATCGACAGATATAGCATCCTCCGATATTCCGACCTATTCATTCCAAAATTATCTCGCAATATCTTCAAAAAGCCTTCCTCGCTACGATCCACCCCGCCAACTTTCCGATGTTCCTCAAAAGCTTCACTGATCTCATCATCCGTCACCTCAATCCCCAGTTCTTTTCCCAGTTTCAGAGCAAAAGTATACTCTATCGCCGTCTGCAAAGCCGCCTGTTTATAGCCCTCACGCACCACCTCAGCATCCGCACTATCGCCCAACTGTCCACCCTGCTGCTCCGCCGTCATTAAATTACTACGATAAATCATCAGATAATCACTGTACCTTACACTCGCACCCTCCACCTTAGCCACAGGCACTGGAAAAATTTGCGTCACTCGGTACAACATGTCACCAGTATCCTGGAATTTATATAGCATCGCCCAACCCGCCACCACCATCAAAGCAATCGCTACCATCGCAATCAACACCGTACTAATAATCAAACGATGCTTCGCATATTGCATCGGATACTTAAATTTCCTACCGCGCGCCAAAACCTCATCACGACGTTCCTCGACCCGCTCGCGTTCTGTTTTTGGTTTTTGCTTAAAAAGACTCATCTTACATCTATTATACCACTTTCACTCAGTTTTTCCCACTTTTTCCCACTTTTCCGCTCGATATGTTATAATTACCCAAAAGAGTTAAAGGTGAACTCGGCTGATGAGAATCCCTCTCCCGTTAGGATTACTCTAGGAAGAGCTTAGTCACGCAGCCAGACATACCAAACGTATGTCAAGTGAATAGCATCAGCCCCGACACCTAAGAATTCAATAGGAAGGAGCCTCATGGGTAAAGAAAAAGATTTGGTGGAACGCAGCTTAGTCGTCTTAAAACCTGACTCTGTTCAGCGTGGTATCGTCGGCGAAATCATCACTCGTTTCGAACGCGTCGGTCTCAAAATCGTTGGCATGAAAATGGTTATGCCAGACGAAGATCAATATCGCGCTCACTACGAAGACATTGGCCAAATGATCACTCGCCGCGGCGAACAAGCTTTTCGCTACAACTTAAGCTATATGATGACCGGCCCAGTCATCGCCATGGTTCTCGAGGGCGTCGAGGCCGTACCTCTCGTTCGCAAAATCGTTGGCCCAACCGAACCAAAATCCGCTGAAATGGGTACCATCCGCGGCGACTTTTCTCACATGAGCTTCGGCTACTCCGACGCCAAGGGTATGGGCGTGCCAAATCTCGTCCACGCCAGCGGCAGCAAAGAAGAGGCCAAGAAAGAAATCGCCCTCTGGTTCAAATCAGAAGAGCTCTACGATTATTCTGACCTCAACGAAAAATACACCCGCTAGATTAATCAAAGCATCCGATAGTTCCCTAGCGTTTAGGGAACTATTTTAAGCAAAAGGTTTAACTATGGAACAATCCCGCAGCGAATTTAGCTTCGAGGTCCAAGATATCAATCAAGCCAAAGCCAAGGTAGAATCCTGGCTTAAAGCCAATCATTTCAAACCCGTCGAGCTCGACACTGAGCCTGTTTTCCTGCGCAAAAAGTTCCCCGGACATCATTTTTATTTTGACTACGCTACTGAGCTTAGCACAATCTACCTTTATAGTTGGATCCGCGACCATGAGACCGATTTCTCTATCGAGTCCCCAGATTTAGAGAGCCTCACCCGCCCCCTCCGCAAATCTCTCCAAAAACTATTTGACAACCTCTCCGAACTCTAATCTAGATATTACAGAACAAAACTATTGACATTTTGTCACATCTATGCTACAATAGAAAAAGAGGCTAGCTTATTAATGCGGCTCGCAAGAAAAACGAAGACGTATCCCGCTTCTTCCCTACTGAAAATTGGCGTAAATACCAAACAAGCTCAGATTACAAAACCGTCAGCAAACACTCGCTGACGACTTTTCGCTTTTCACACCATTCTTATACGCGAATTCCGACACTTCCATAAAATTCTCATCATATCGATAAGCCCCTTGGCTATATTTCAGCCACATTTTCGACCAAGTTTCCTCTTTTTCCAACCCATTCCGTATTTGCTCCGTCTCCATCAAATGATTCCCTTCCTGTTTCGCCAAATCCACATCGCCCTCACTATCATACAAACAACATTGCAAATCCGCTTCCAGCTTGTCACAAGAGTATGCAAATTTCGCCTCTGCTGTTTTCCTCTCATCAAACTCAAACACTAATTCCCTAATTTTATCTCGACTCGTCAATCCATCCAATACTTGCTCAACCGCCGCATGCCCTTTTTCTAATTTTTCCTCCGTCTCTATCTCAAACAGCGCAAAATCCCCAATCTTAATCTCCTCCAGCTCATGCACCGCCAACATCATAATAACTTTTTCAATATCCAGTTCATACTGATACTCCGACCACATCGCAATCGCCAACATCTGCACGCCATAAATATGTTCCGCAATACTCTCCAAACGCTCACGTTTCACATGCCAAACCTTCCATCCGGACCGCACTACATCTTTCAATCTATTACATAGCGTATAAAATCTAATTACTTCCGCCGCTTTGCCCATCATCCTCCTTAATTTTTAAATACCATCCATCTTATCTCAACATAATTCCGTCACACCGCCCCAATCTACATCCATCACCGCACCATTCCAATCTAATTCCCTTGTATAACCATACTTCCGACCCCAACTTCACCTTACCCCACAACACAATCTCCGTCTATAGCAGTTTATCAAAATTTCCACTAAGATCCATCTCTCGACATACAGAATGATTTTCCTCACCGGAAATCCAAGCTTAGAATAGAGCTAATTTGCATTCTAATGAACGAAGCGCGTCTGAAGACGAGCGAGAGAAATTAGAATTTGCAAAGTAGCCTATTCTAACTTGGATTTTGGTAGCCTGGGCGGGAGTCGTTATCCACCCGGCGCGCCAGCGCCACGGCGTGGATCCAAGAGACTCACGCATGCTCCTTTAGGAGCATAAACAAATTCATTTCGTTTTTACGAAAAGAATTTGTTTACAGGATTCTCTGGTAGCCTGGGCGGGAGTCGAACCCACAACCTTCTCCTTAGGACGGAGCTGCTCTATCCAATTGAGCTACCAAGCCAAATCCAAAATACCAACAAAATGGCAACAAACCGCCATCTCCCCTTATTTTACCACATCCTCCCTAAAATTTCGAGTCCACATCGTATGTTATAATACTCTTATGAATAATCCTGAGCAAAACCTCCAAATGAACGCCGTCAACAGTAATTCCTCCGTTACCCAATCAGAAATCTCCTCGCAGCCCCCTCTCACTGAGCTCATCATTGATTTCATCGAACATCTTGAAATCGAGCGCGGCCGCTCCAAAAAAACCGCCGATAATTACCGTCGTTACCTCTTACGCTTTCAAGATCTCGCTATGAATATCCTCGAAGAAAACCCCAACCTCCGCATCGTCAAGGGTGATGATGTTGAACTCACCGATCTCCTCCCTATTGATATCACCCAAGAACTAGTACGCAAATTCCGCCTCCAACTCAACCGCGAAGAAGACCGACATGGCGAAAATCTCGAAGCTATCACCCAAGCTTATCATCTCATCGCCCTCCGTGGCTTCCTTAAATATCTCGCCAAACGCGGTATTAAAACTCTCGACCCCAGCCTTGTCGAACTCCCCCATGTCGTTCGCAAACAAGTTACTTTTTTGCATTATGATGAAATAGAATCTCTCCTTGATCAAATTGACACTTCCACCGAAACCGGCCTCCGCGATCGTGCAATTATTGAACTTTTATTTTCTGGCGGACTACGTGTTTCCGAGCTTGTCAAACTAAATCGCGACTCAGTCAATCTCGAACGCCGTGAATTCGTCGTCCGCGGTAAAGGCCGCAAGGATCGCCCTATTTTTATCTCTCCCTCCGCCGCTGAACGCGTTCAAGATTATCTTGACGCCCGCTCTGATTCCCTCGCTCCACTTTTTCTCAACAATAGTCGTAATACCCAAGAAGTTGACACCTCTGGCGATTATCGTCGTCTCACTGCTCGCTCCATTGAACGCATTGTCCAAAAATACGCTCGCATGGCCGGCATCACTAAGCACGTTTCCCCTCACACGCTCCGCCACAGTTTCGCCACCGATTTACTCATGAACGGCGCCGACATTCGCTCCGTCCAGACCATGCTCGGCCACGCCGACATTTCCACCACCCAAATTTATACCCACGTCACCGACCCTCATCTCAAGGAAGTTCACGATAAATTCCATTCCGATACTGATTAATTATTCATCTGGTGATATATTCACATCAAAAATACACTCATTTTCTGGCTAAAACCCCATTTTTCACAAAATTCATATCACCACACGAATATCGCAAGATTAACCCTGCCCAGTAACAAAACCCGATTGCGATAGCATTTTCACACCCCTAAATGTCCAGAAAATAAATTTTTATCAACCTATTAGTCTTTATCCATCAAAAAATACTCTATACCACTTTTAAGCGTTGCATCCAAACTTTCCATTTTCCACAATTTTTCCACAAACAAACATAACTTATCCACATCTTATTCGCAAACTTTTCCACAAAAAATCTCTGTCTTTCCACATAATTACGCACAATTATCCACAAATATTCTGTGCTTTTCCACAATCCACTCTCAATTTTCCACAACATTTAACCATTTCGGGATCAATTCCACACCCCAACAACATACTTCCGCACCTATTAGCCTCGCATCCCTAATACCCCTACATTATATTTTTTGGTGAGCGATGAAATAGCTAGCGACAACAGTAGCAATCAAGGCATTACATTACCGAGTGACAATGATGCAGCCAACAATGCTGGTTTAACACCATTATATTTTGTTAGGTCAGGAGGACCAGACGTCTGGAGTAGATCAAGAAGTAGCTCTGGGCGAGCTCAAAGTTATTCCTCTAGAATAAGTTTTTCTAAGACAGGGTTATATTATTTCTACTTCTGGCAATCAGGAACTCAACCAAGTGGCTTCTATGACGTAGCAAGAGTCGCTTCCAATTCCCTCCGCTGCCTAGTCTCTACTAATAATGGATAATGATAAAAAGGTTTACGGTAATTTCTGAATCAAAGATTCAGAAAAGACTGCGTCGCTCTAAAAAGCGAAAACAAGATTTTCTCTTTTTCTCGCTTCCTTGTCTTTTGGTGAGCGATGATGATAATCATTACGGAAGCGGCATTGCGTTGCCCGACAACACCAACGCATCCCATAATATAGCAATTTCACCACTCTTTTTTGGTAGGACAGGATATAGTGACACAAAGACAATCGAATCACGAGGAAGAGCTAATCTTTCTTTCTCAAAAATAGTGCAGACAGCATCATTTAGCTTCTTTCTAAGTACTGGGTCGTCGTCAATTTTACCATCCAATAGTACTTGGCGACACAACCCTCTTTCCCTCCGCTGCCTAGTCTCTACTAATAATAGGATAATCATAAAGCGTAGAATGCTATTTGGTGAGCGATGATGATAAAAAGGATGGCGTTACACTACCTGATGGTATAAATTCTACTCATAACGTAGGTCTCTCGCCTCTTTTTATGCTACGCGGAGCAGTGATACTAATTGGAGATACCGCTCTTATTAATCGCGCTCTTGAAGGGGATTTATGGTCATCAATATCAAAGAATACAAGGCAAGCCTACCGTTTCATCTACTTTAGCGGAACTCTCAAGCCAAATGACTCATACTTTCGTGAACTTAGCCTTTCCCTCCGCTGCCTAGTCTCTACTAATAATGGATAATGATAAAAAGAATCTGTTTCTTGGCGAACAATATGCTATAGCTATATCCAATGTAGTCTAGGTAGCAACCCCGTCACCCCTTCCTAGCTTGTGGGAGATTACAACTCCAGCAGACTATCATGTGAGTAGGCGCAGAGCTTACGAATGATAGCGTAATGGCGTAATGACGATACTCTCTCCAAACCTAGTTTGTGAGAACATCCACAGCTTACGAGCGAGGACGAGGCGAAGCGGCACTCGCGACGGCGGGATGACGCAAGCCGTTTCTCACAAACTAGGCTTGGAGGGATAGGCACTAGCTAACATTCCTCGCAAGATAGCCTGCTGAAGCTACTTGCCATACCGTTTCTCGCAAACTAGGTTTAAAGAAGAATACCTACCCAAGCGCCTTCAATAGTAGTGGCAAACAATTTCCCAAAACAAGAACAATCACAAAAGCTCCAACCAAGAATGGCCCAAAATGCACTTTCGAATTCCCAGTCTTAATAGCTCCTGGCAACGCAATCAAATCACCCAACAAATTCGCCAAGAAAATCGTCCAGAGCGCCAACCACCAATCCGCCAAAGCTAGAGCTAGAGCCAAAGCTAGAATCCAATCCCCTCCCCCCATTAATCGCTCCTTAGATATTTTATATATCAAAAAACAAGTCCCCGCAAGAATCAATACGCCAACTCCTGCGCTAATCAGACTAGACTCAATTCCTTCTCCTTCTATATTCACCTCATACATTTTCAGCACAAACACAATCGCCCCCATCACCACCGCCAGAATCAATAGCACCACCGGCAACTCACCCCACTTTGCATCATAAACCGCCAAAACCATCAACACTACAAGCATCAATAATGTCATTATAAAAGCCGCCATCTGTATCCCTAAAAGCTCCGGCTTCTGACCTAAGATTGCCCAGTTATTAATCATCGGTATCAAATATGCCCAACTAAGCATCAGAAAAGCCACGGCCATACTTATCTCAGATAGAAAATCCGCTACTCCGATCTTTTTATGGCAATTTCGGCATTTCCCTCCCAACACCAACCACGACACGATTGGTATATTATCATACCATCTAATACGCTTCTTGCAATGCAGACATACCGACCACTGCCCCAAATCCTTCTTACTATGCACTTTATAATGCCATCTCCACGCTTGGCAACAGGCAAAAGACCCAAAAATCGCCCCCAACATAAACATCATCACAAGCATTATAATATCAAGAATCACAACTTCATTCATTCTCCGATTATACCATAAACTCTTCCTGTTCTTCCTATCAAATCCTCAAAAAGACCCACAGATTTCTCCGTAGGCCTTTTCTTTATCTTCAAGTCTACTAACCGTTATCTTGGCAAGATACACCAGACCCTTCCATACGATAGAGCACCGCATAATCACGTGAGTTATCGCTCTTGCGAATCGACTCACCATCGCAACGTGAGCTCTTCACCATATAGAATGTGTGATCATAGTCAGGCGACCAGCCTTCGGTATAAGCACCGCTACCATAGGTAACAATCGCCAAACCATAAGCGTAGCCATCCGGATCCACCCATTCGTTGTCTGTCACCGACACGCCATTGATATAATCCTTAATCACGCGGCACGCCGCATTAGCGCTAGAGCCGTTATTACAGTTATAGTTAGTCATCAGCACTACGCCGTCAACTTCCTGAATCGGATCTTGTTTACTATCAGCTGGCAAGCGTCCATTATTATTTTTCTGATAATTCATAATCGCACCAGCCAATTTACTCATATCCGAACCCCTCTGAGTATCACGCTGACTTCGCTGCAAAGCTGGCAGTGCGATAAAGACCATCAAGAAGATCAAACCTGCAATCGCAAGCACCAAGACTACCTCAATAATCGTAAACCCGCCGAGGGTTCCTTCATCCTTTACTACTTTCTTTTTTCGGCACGACGCCTTTGTTTTTGTTGCCGTCATTTTTATAACCCTTTCTTTTTTATTCCTAAGTTACAACTTTGCACTCATTATACCACAAGCATTTCCAAAATAGCAAATTCTCCGCATTTTATCCCGCACCAATCTTACTTACTAGCGTATAAATCGGGAAGAGAATAGCCATCACGATACCACCAGCCACCACTGCCAATACCACCATCAAGATAGGCTCAATCATCGTTGACAGCGCTGCCAACCGCTCATCCAACTCGTCCTCATAAACCTGCGCCGCTCGCCCTAGCATCTCATCAATCTTACCCGATTGCTCACCAGTCGCTGCCATTTGCGGCAACAATGGCAAAATATAAGCTCTCCCCTTCAAAGCTACGCTCAGTGGCTTACCACTTCGCACCATCGTCATTGCCTGATTAATCTGGTCCTCAATCATAATATTATTAATTGCCTCACCCGCAATCTTCATCGCCTCAAGCATCGGCACCCCAGCCGAAAGCAACATCTGTGCTGTTCGAGCAAATCTAGCATTATACAATCGCAAAAACAATCCGCTAAACAACGGTACTTTCAGTTTAAACTTCGCCCACCATTTTGCACCCAAATCAGTCTTTTTGAATTGCACAAAGAAATATACCGCAATCCCCAGCAGAACCAGAATTAACCACCAAAAGTTCACCAAGAAATTCGAGAAATTCACCATCACTTGCGTCAAATTCGGCAATGGCTCTCCAAGATCTCGATACAGATTTTCCACCTGAGGCACAACTTGCACCATCAAGAATACCACTACCACTACAATCACAAACAAAACAATTGCCGGATAAGTCAAAGCTCCCCGAATTTTCGAAATCATATTAGCATCTTTTTCTTGCTGTGCCGCCAAACGTTGCAAAGAAACGTCAAGCGTACCCGATGCCTCGCCCGCCGCAATCAAAGACAGATATACTTTATTAAATACCTCAGGATGTTTTGCAAAAGCCTCATGCAACGATCTTCCTGATTCTACTTGCGCCGAAATCTCCTCGACCAATGTCTTGGTGGCTTTGTTTTCAGTCTGCTCCGCAATCAAGTGCAAACTATTCGAAAGTGGCAAACCTGCACCAATCAATGTCGCAAACTGCCTAGTAAACGCAATTCTTTCTTTCGTGGTCACTTTTTGAGAAAAGCGCGAAAATAATCCATCATCTTCCGCTTTCACCTTCTGCGGCAAATATCCTTGTCCAATCAAAATCCGCCCAGCCGCCTGCTCACTTTCGGCCTGCACAGTACCGCTGACTACTCGGCCAGTCTTACGATCCTTTGCTTTATAATTAAACCTGCGCATTAACCTTTCGCTAACCTCTCAAATTCTGCCGCATCTACTGCAAACTCATGCGCCACATCATAACTCACCTTTCCAGATTTTACCAAACTCGCTAGTTCACGATCCATCGTCTGCATTCCCTGATCAACACCAGTCTGAATCGCCATGTCGAGCTGATGTGTTTTCCCCTCACGCACTACGCTGCGCACCGCCGAATTCGCCACCATAATTTCTGCCGCCGCTATACGTCCACCTTCAATCGCCGGAATCAACCTTTGCGAACAAATTCCATTCAGCACGTTAGCAAGCTGCGAACGAATCTGCGGCTGCTGGTGTGCCGGAAATACGTCGATAATACGGTCAATACTCTGCGCCGCCGAATTAGTATGCAACGTCGCAAATACCAAGTGACCCGTTTCCGCCACCGTCAACGCCGCCTGAATTGTCTCGAGATCGCGCATCTCACCAATCAAAACTACGTCCGGATCTTCACGTAAAATACTACGCAGTGCCGCCGCAAAACTAAAGGTATCATAGTGCACCTCACGCTGTGCCACCACCGAACGTTTCGAACGATGCGTAAACTCAATCGGATCTTCGATCGTAATAATATGCGCCGCCCGTTCACTGTTAATTTTATCAATCAAAGCCGCCAATGTCGTCGACTTACCAGAACCAGTCGGCCCTGTCACCAGGACTAACCCATGCGGACGTTCTGTAAAACTCGCCACCACCTGCGGCAATCCCAAATCCTCCAAGCTTGGAATCTTATTCGGGATCAACCTAAATGCCGCCGCCATGTTGCCTTTTTCATGGAATGCATTGACACGGAATCGCCCAAAATCACCAAAAGAGAAAGAATAATCAAATTCTTTATCTTTAATCAAAATCTTTTGTTGATCAGCATCCAAAGTTGCAAATACCAACTTTTGCACCAACTCATCTGTCAAAATTGGATAAGTCGAAAGCGGGCGCAACACTCCATCAATTCGCAAGAAAGGCGGCAAGCCCACTTGGAAATGCAAATCCGAAGCGTTATGTTTTACGCATTCCTCAAGCAACGCTTCAATCGTCACGTCAGTCGACAATATTGTTGCTGTCTTCGCCTCCGGTGCAATCACCTGTTCTACTATCGCATCCACTACATTCACCTGTTCTGGCTGAGCCTGAGCCGACTGCGCCTGCGCTGGTTCTTCCACCTTCACTTCTGGCTTTGTCGGCTCTATATTCACTTCCGCCACCGGCGCAAAAGGAGACACTGGCGTCGCCTGCTGTACCGGCTGTGCTGTTTGTCCTGATTGACCTACATTATCCTGATTCATCCCATTTCCTTCCATTTTTATTATACCATAACTATTTTATTAGGCTAAATCACTCGCCACGCGATCCACTTCCTCAATCGACGTAATCCCCGACAATGCTTTCAACATTCCATCCTGACGCATCGTGATCGTTCCCTTTTCACGCGCCACTTTCATCACTTCACTCGAAGTTGAATGTTTCACGATCAGTTTCTGAATATCATCATCAACCTCAATCGCCTCATACAACCCCGCACGACCTGCATATCCGCCCGGCGACAACTGATCGTCAATCCCTTTTACCAATGTATATCCATTCGCCGACATCACTGGCAATCCTTTATATCCCAAGTCCTCACTCACCGTTGCCACATCATCCTGCGTCTTTGGCAAAAGGTTCCCTATCACCTGATTCACTTCCTGCGTTTGCATTTCACTGCTCACAAAAGATGTTCGCTTTTTCGCCACTCTTCGCACCAACCGCTGACCAATCACCGTGTTCAATGTCGAAGCCAACAAAAACGGCTCAATTCCCATATCCAGCAACCTTGGCAAAATTCCCGCCGCTGAGTTCGTATGTAATGTCGAAAACACCAGATGTCCAGTCAAACTCGCCTGCACCGCTAGGTTCGCCGTCTCCGAATCACGAATCTCCCCCACCATTACCACATCCGGATCTTGACGCAAAATACTCCTCAGTCCCGATGCAAAAGTCAATCCCGCATCCATATTCACCTGAATCTGATTCACTCCATCCATCTTATATTCTACTGGATCTTCGAGTGTCACAATATTAATCTTCTCGCTTTTAATCTTTTTGATCAACGCATACAACGTCGTACTTTTACCTGAACCCGTCGGCCCAGATGTCAAAATCATTCCGTTCGGTCGACTAATCCCCCTCAACACTGTTCTCAACGCTCGACCAGTCATTCCCATCCCCTCAATATCCATCGATGTTCCAGTTTTGTCCAACAACCGAATCACCACCTGCTCACCCCATACTACCGGCGCAATCGCAATACGAAGGTCCACCTCCTTATCACTCACCGCCACCGCAAATTGACCATCCTGCGGAATCCTATGCTCATCAATCTTCAGATTTGCCAAAATCTTAATCCTCGACACCAGCGCTGGCTCAATAGCCTTCGGCAACTCCATCACTCGTCGCAACACACCATCAATCCGGCAACGTATAATCAAACTATTCTCTAGTGGCTCAATATGCACATCACTCGCCTTCGATTTCACTGCAAACTCTAGAATACTCGTCAAAGCTTTAGAAATCGGCGAATCTTGCGTAATTGTCTTAATATTGCTATTCGCTTTCGCTTGTGCAACCTCTTGATTCGTAACCTTAACCGCCTGCGCTACCCCCGTAAAATCCCCCTTATATTGCCTAAGTACCGCTTGTATCCCCCCGCTCGATGCCATCACTGCTCGCACCGACTTGCCCGTAAACGTCGCCAAATAATCAACCGATTGAATATTCCCCACATCCAACATCGCCACTACCAACTGACCATTCGACTCGCCTAGTGGCACTACCATTGAACGCTCCGCCACTTCTAGTGGTAGTAACTCTAGCGTCGCTTGATCCATCTCCACGTTCTCAAGATCTACATATTGTACCCCCATTATCACCGCCGTCGCATGCGCCAACATTGCATCTGATATAATTTTCTGCGTCGTCAAAGCTTCCAGTAGTGGCCGCTTCGTTTTGTTCACTTCCTCTTGCACTCGAGCCACATCACCCGAATCCACCAGCCCCTCCGCCACCAGCAGTTCTATAACTCTCTGCAAACTCTCCTTGGTTAACAATGCCACTGCTTATTCTCCTCCATCGCCGCTTTCATCAGACTCATTCCCAGCATTCATGCAAGCCGTCTCATCCTCACCCCCAATATTACCATCACCATTCAAATCACAACGATCTCTCAGCTCACAAATCCGCGCCTCCTCCTCATCAAGCGTTCCATCACGATTTGTATCGCAACGACAAATCCTAATCTCCGCATCATCCAAAATGCCATTTTTATCAATATCTTCGCAATCACCCACATACACCTCAATCGTCGGATTAATGGCCGTACTATTAAAAATCTCTGCGTTCGGATCTTCCAGTTTACTAGAAACTACATCTCTCACCTTCGTAAACTTCACTTGCATCGAATTAGGATCACCCATCAAAGCCTTACAGATAAAAAACGCTGCCAAAGTACCTACACTCGCTACCAAAATTATACTAAATACATCTGCTTGTTTCATTTTGCCCTCACAGTTTTTTCTGTCTCAAGCGACGCCATCGCGCCCAAATAAAATGCATTTGCATTCGCCCTCAAATTCAACCCCCCTGTCGACCATTCCACCGTTGCTGATGTAATATCAAACTCGCGAATAGATTTTTCAATACTATCTAACGCATGAATAATCTCCGCTCCAGTCCCCTGCATCCTAAAACTCACCGGAATAATTGCCACTCCACCGATCTCAGAAATAATCGTCTCATCTGTCGGCGAAATATTCTCTGGCTCAATTCCCGCCACGATAAACAACTGGTTCAAACTCGCCATCAAAGCCTCCGTATTCTTGTGGGCTGGCAAAGCATCAGAAATCACACGCAGCGACGAACAAGTTTTCATCCCCTGAAGTGCCTGCTCTCTTGCCGCATCTGTTGTCGCAATACTATATTCAAAAGCCCAATCCCTCACGCTACCGTCCGCCGTAAAACAAATCCCATTCTCGTTTCGTTGTCTAGCCACTGATTCCAAATCAGCATTCTCCGCCATCGTTTCATAAACATTATACCTCAGTGACCCTTCAACATCCGACAATGCCACCTCATTTGGACTACAATTCTCAATTTCCGCATCAGACAACCTACTATTCTTATCTGTATCAACACACACACCCACATTCCTAATCGTCTGATCATATTCATTAATTGCAATATTTTTCTCACCAATCACAGTCGCATTAAACTCAATATACTTCAGCAAAAAATTTGCAACCACAATGCAAGTTCCCAAAACCAACGACGCCACCAACACTTCAAACAAAGTCCACCGTTGCGCTTTAGAAATTAATACGCGTTTAGTCTCGCCAGGCTTAGTTTCTGCCATCTTAATTATCTCCTCCGTTCGTTCCGTTCAATAAACATTCTACATCATCAGCAGCACAAGCATCCGCTTCCTTAGCAAACATATTACCAATCTGCACATAAGAATCCGTCACATTCTGCCCCATCGGCCCAATCGCAATCATATGCTTATTACTAAACATAAAGAACTCCTCCGCAAAAGTCACCGTCGCCGTAAACCTAAGTACTAGGTTGTCACTCTCATCTCGACCGTTTGACGACCCTGTGATAGTCAAGCCATCTGGTGCCAACGCACAATCATTCGAAGAACTCCAACGCACCGTTTGCATTCCTTCCTCACCAGTCAACGCCCCCGTATAAACATAGCATCTACTATTAAAATGCTCGATACCCGTAATTACCCCGTCTAATGACATTTCTCCTGCATCATACCACTCATCAAACTGTGGCGTTCGCCAAATCTTCACCCTTATCGGTAAAGTCTCCACCGTCTCAACATCAATCTCTATCGTGCCAGACTCTCCCCCATCTTCCCCCTCCAGCGGCGACCTACGACAATTACTGTGCTTCTTTTCCGCTGCATCCCAAT
The DNA here is from genome assembly GCA_948663575.1 of uncultured Candidatus Saccharibacteria bacterium. Classification (GTDB taxonomy): domain Bacteria; phylum Patescibacteriota; class Saccharimonadia; order Saccharimonadales; family Saccharimonadaceae; genus Nanosyncoccus. Next base: position 2,643 of record CAPNAV010000016.1, on the reverse strand, counting down.
CACAAGTAATTTCAACCAGCCTATCCTCACAATTTCCGTCCGTATCGCAAAAGACCCTTACTTCCGCCAATTCTGTCTCTGCCTTAGCATGAAAATGATAATCCACCTGATCCGCCGTCAAACTCCGCACTACACCTTCACAGCCCGGAATCGTCAAATCCCACCACGCATAATAATTATCTCCCGACCTCAGGGCGTTTCCCTCCGCATCCGCTTCCCTAATACATTGCGTTGGAATTTCTTTCCCGTCAATGTCCACATAACGTCCATAATCATATCTCGTCAAATCGACACCCTTCTTAAACGCCTCCAACACACGATAATCGATCAACGGCGCCACTCTCGCATCCGCCTGACCTTCTAGCGTAATCAAATTAGTTTCCAAGTTCACCCGCAAATCCGACAAACTCACATCGTCCCCACCCTTCGGCATCATTACTCCTAGCGCACCAAACACCCGCGACAGCATTGTCTTTTCACTTGCAATCATGTTCAACATCTCCAACTGCCCCTGAATCGTCGTCAAATCGTCCAGGCCAGTATATTCCTGCAATTTTGCCGACATTTTTTCCAATCTTCGATCCTGATTAGACATCGCAATATCCTGACCACTCTTAATCCCAAACAAAACCACTACCACCCCCAGAGCAATGCTCGACACCACAATACAAATAAACAATACTAAGTTACGAATCCTCAGCGCCTTAATCGCCTCTGCTTTTACCTCCGGCACTAGACTAATCTCATAATTCCCATCCCCACCAGCATTACCATTCTGCGATGGCTTTTTACTAGTTATCTTATGGAATATTTCTTGGATTTTTCCCCAAATCTCCACCAAATCATTCTTGAAATTCTCAATAAAATCGTTCATCGATCATTTCCCCTTTCTGCTAGCCCAATCGCCACCGCAAACTCACTCGCCACTGGCGCCAACACTTGCTGCTGCTCCGGCGTCACCCGTACCATCTGCCACGGGTTACCTTGCGTCGTCGGTACGTTCGTCTTCGCTTCAATGTATTCTGCAATGAACGGAATCATTCCCGCAAACCCAGATAACACAATCCCCCCTACCGGCACATTCATATATTCCGATTTGAAGAATCTCATCGATTTTGTAAGTTCTGACGCGAAACTTTCCAATGTCGAATCCAGCGCCTGAAACACTTGCCCCTCCACTTTATCCTGCGCCAAACCAAATTTCAAAATAAACTGTCTGGCATGTTCCTCTTTCACCGACAACGCCGAAGACACCGTCTTAATCAACAACGCGAACCCCCCTGGAATCGACCGCACCAACCTCGGCATTCCTCGGTACATCATCACAAGATCCGTCGACCTTTCACCAAGGTCAATAATCATCCTCGCATCGAGCGCCCCCACTGGTGTCAACGCCCTCGCCATCGCCAACGACTCTGGCTCTTGCGCAATCACGTTCAACCCAAACGATTCGATCAACTCCATTCGAGTCTCCGCAAAATCATTCGCCGATGACGAAATCAACACTTCTGCTTTCGTCGCATCATGCGGACACACTCCCAAAGACACATAATCCACTGTTGCTTCGTCCACCGCCATCGGAATATATTTGTCCAGCTGATATTTGATTGTGTTCAAAAGTTCATTCTCCGGCAAATTCTCCACACGCACAATCGACGTAAAAGTCCGCACCGCCGGCATACCCACAGCAATATTTTTTGTTGTAATACCAGCCTGTTTCATCGCCCCTAAAATCGTCTCCCCCAAGCGCCTTTGTCCTGCCGCCGAACCATCCTCTAAGACCTTTCGTTCTACTGGCACATAAGCAAACTTCTGCAACACCCAACCATGCTGCACATTTCCGGTAAGCTGAACTAAACGAATAGCAGTCGTCCCAATATCCAATGCGAAAAAATCGCCCACACCGTGTACCAAGCTCATACCCTAATTATAAGCATAAGCCATCAAGAAATCAACCCTCCTTTACCGTTAGTATTATCAAATAATTCATAATGCCGTGTCCAAACATCCCTAACAAAATATTACGCATCTTTCTATGTTGCTTTATCTCTAAGATAAAAACACTAATGCAAAAACTCCGCTATTAACATTACTACATAATCCTTTTTAAATAAAAGAGCCTGCCTTATTCTTAATAAACTACCTCGCAGCAAGCTGCGGGGTATTGGACCCGGTCCGAATAAAAATGGTACTCATAGACAAGACTATTGATCCATAAACCCATTGTCGGTTCCATAAAGAAAGCTTGTCTTTCTTTATGGGATAATGACAACTATACGACTTTTGAAAAAGATTAACGGCTATGCTTGTAGATTTTAGAATTTTTACTATACAATACGTACTAGAGTGAAAGCTCTTGTGCAGAGGTTTATTATAAAACCTTATTATAAAGGTCGAGTAATATAACTATTTATAATTAACAATGTAGAAAGGTATCCATATGCGGAGAGTTTCTGTCGAAGGAGCAATCGAGGTTCATAAAACTAAGAAAGTTTATAAGACAAAAATTACTCTTGACCTAGGTCAAGAGTAAAACCCTAAATATGGTTCCATTTTAACAAAGTTTTTTAGTATGCGCAAGGCTTTTGCTCTGTTATTGGTCTGAATCAAAGATTCAGTTCATTTTCTAAAACCTTGCAGTCT
>CAPNAV010000015.1 GCA_948663575.1 uncultured Candidatus Saccharibacteria bacterium | reverse complement strand
TGCGCTATCACACAGAAAAAGCTTCGTCAGCTCTAATAATAAAGCAAGACTTTATCATTATCCATTATTAGTAGAGACTAGGCAGCGGAGGGATTGGGCACGGACGCTATTATTCTTGTTTGATGGCCAGACGACATCCGTAGAAATAGTTATGTAGTATGCCCATATGTTTTGGCTTACATTTTGAGTCCAGAATGTTTCAGTTGTTCCGCATTCAATAGTAGCAAGATTATCCACCCTGCCATTTCTTGTGATAAAAAGCGGCGAAAGACCGGCATTATAAATTGCAGCTATGCTTCCTGGCAGAGTAATACCTTCGTTGGCATTCCATGCTCCATTTTTATCATCATCGCTCACCAAATTACGAGGAGCGCGAGAAAAAGAAAGCGTTGCTTTCTTTATGGAACCGATGATGAGTTTATGGACTGAAAGTCTTGTACAGCCGTTTATTTTGCGACAATTTTCACCTTCTAGAAAACCCCAAAAACCGAACAAAACCTGATCTGCGGATCAAGTTTTGGGGTATTTTGAGATATCACCACCCCTGTTAGCTATTTTCAAAACCTTAAACCTAGGTTTAAGGTTTACCCGAACACGGAGTTTGGTCGTTCTTCTTGCCTTTTTTAGGAATTTTACTGTTAGAAAGAGTCTAAATTTTCCGAGGTTTCGGACACGAATAAACCTACATCATTTAAAAACAGTAGGCTTTTTTATTTAATCTTTTAGTAATTTGGTGAGCGATGATATAATCACAGATAGTGGTTATACAAATAAAGGAGCTACATTGCCAAGTAGCAAAAGCGCTACTCATAATGCTGGGTTATCGCCATTTTATATTACACGCAACGGGTTTAATGGTTATGAGAATACTAATGAAGCGATCACCGCAAGAGGATCTCAAGGATATTTATGGTCTACCAGTAATATTCAAAAATCCAAAAGCAACTATCTAGCTATAGACGTTGCCAACTCTTTTCCATCTGGAAATAATGGCCATCGTTACTTCGGCTTTTCCCTCCGCTGCCTAGTCTCTACTAATAATGGATAATGACATGTTTGTATGGTTTTCTGAAGATGCGAAAAACTTACCCTTGTGGCTATAATAATAGTGGAGTGAGACATGGAGGTAATGTTTAATATAGCAGTTCTTAAAAAACGTTACGTGAATGACGAGCACCAAAAACATCCTTGCATAATCCCTAGATATGTAGTAAAATAAGCCCCAAGCTGACTTTGTTAGCTATTTTTAGTCTAGTACTAAGATCTTTTATATTGCGAAGAGAAACGTGTCAAAACTTAGTATGCAGTGAACAGAGCAACTAGCCCGAAAATAGCTTTGACAAAAACCAGCAAAATTCATATCGAAAGGGGGTGTATATGAAATGGGACTTTTGGATGGCGGTGATTACACTGACATAAAGCCAATGGGAACGCAGCCTGAATGCCCAGTTTGCCATAAGCAATGCAGTAACTGGACCGCAGCTCAGAAACATTGCAAGAATAGTTCAAACAGTAAAGATTGCCCTAATTGTAGGGGGACAGGACTGGAGTATGGTAGCCGCTGCAAGAGATGCGAAGGTACCGGCAAGATTGGTCTCTATGACTTTGGCTGGTGAGCAAGGGTGCAAACATTAAAAACGACTTTAACCGTTTCTCTCAACCTCAAGCCGTCACCAAGCTGGTGGCGGTTTTACTTTTCTTTCATAAAAAATAACCTCCGACTTCTCGAAGGTCATTTTTCTAATTCTCAGACTATTTCTCAGCGGCTTTAGCAGCTTTCTTCTCAGCTTCCTTTTCGGCCTTCTTGGTTTTATTGCCAAGCGTAGCACGAAGCTTAGCGGCACGTTCGGCACGAGCCTTGAAGCGGTCGACACGACCTTCAGTATCGATAATTTTCTCTTCGCCCGTAAAGAACGGATGCGAAGCGGAAGAGATCTGAATCTTTACCAAAGGATACTCGTTGCCATCTTCCCACTTGATAGTCTCTTCGCTTTTAGCCATCGAACGAGTCAAGAACGAAAAATTCGCAGCCTCATCCATGAAGACGACATAGCGATAATCTTGCGGTTGTGAAACTTTATTACTCATAACTTCCCCCAGTTTATCACACTTTCTATCAGATGTAAAGTGTAAAAATTATCCAATAAAATATTTGACAATCATAAAACTTTGCGCTATAATGGCAACATATATTAATTAATGAATCAGTTATGGGAGGTTTCCTGATTTCTGTATGCAGTGCATACTCAATCAACCCCATAGCAAAGTGAAAGGATAACCAATGACCGTCGAAGTCGACATTAAAGCCTTGCTCGAATCTGGAGCACATTTTGGCCACAAAACTAGCCGCTGGCACCCAAAGATGGCGCCATATATTCATAGTAAGCGTCAAGGTGGCCATATTATCAACCTAGAAAAAACCGTTGAAGCATTGGATAAGTCTTTGCCAGAACTCACCAAAATCGCCGCCAGTGGCAAGAAAATCCTCTTCGTAGGCACCAAAAAACAACTCAAAGATATCACAAAAACAGCCGCCGAAAGTGTCGATATGCCTTATGTTACCGTCCGTTGGATTGGTGGTATCCTGACTAATGTCGAAACCGTCAACAAACAGATTAAGAAGCTAAAAGATCTTGAGCGCCGTATGGCATCTGGTGAACTTGAAGCTCGCTATTCAAAGCTCGAAGTTCAACGTTTCCAGGAAGAAATCGACCTATTGAACGAGCGCTATGGTGGCGTCAAAGAAATGAACGAGCAGCCAGCCGCTGTGATTATAGTTGACGCCGTCCAAGACAAAAACGCTATCAAGGAAGTCAATACTTTGGGTATTCCTGTTTTTGCCATCTGTGATACAAATGTCGATCCATCCAATATCAACTATGTAATTCCTGCCAATGATGACGCCATTAAATCCGTACAACTTATTTTAGATTATATGGTTGCCGCCATCAAAGAAGGCCTTGCAAAGAAAGCTTAAATAAATCAAAACCAAGGAGGAATATGAGCGAAGAATTTAAAGCCAAAGCTGACGAAGCTAAAGAAATTACCATTGATCTAATTAAGAAACTTAAAGAACTCTCTGGCGTTGGTCTTACTGACGCTAAGCAGGCGCTCGTAGAGGCAATGGGTGATTTCGACAAAGCTCTTGATGCTATGCGCAAAAAAGGCATGACCAAAGCTGAAAAACGTGGCGACCGCGAGACTCGTGAGGGAATTATTGATACTTACGTTCACGATGGACGTCTCGGTGCTATCGTCGAGGTAAACTGTGAGACCAGCTTCGTTGCTAAAACCGATGAGTTCAAAGACCTAGCTCACAAGATTGCTATGCAAGTTGCTTCAATGAACCCGGCTTATGTATCTATGGAAGAAATTCCAGCAGACGTTTTGGATGCTAAGAAGAAAGAGTTCGAAGCGAACTTCAAAGGTCCAGAGAATATGAAAGATCAAATTATTGGCGGTCAGCTTAAGAAAGCCTTCTCTGATAAGGTCCTTATGGAACAGCCATACATTCTTGATGACAGCATGACGGTTGCTCAGTTCATCAAAGAGGCTATCGCTAAGACAGGCGAGAATATTACCGTCCGTCAATTTAAGCGCCTAGAGCTCGGCGTCACTGAATAAGTTTTGAGTAATAAGGTTTAGGAGGTATAAAATGTTTGACGATAGTGAATATCGCAAAGCTATGGATGCTGCGATTGTGCGCTTTCAGGATGAGATGAAGAAAGTACGCACCGGTCGTGCTCATCCTGATATGCTTGCGAATATCAAAGTTGAGGCTTATGGCCAGTTTATGCCTCTAAACCAAGTTGCAAACGTCACGGTGAACGGCGGCACCATGCTGCAGGTCACTCCGTTCGATCCTAGCACCATCCAAGCTATCGCTACGGCGATTCGTAGCGACGCTTCGCTCGGTCTCAATCCATCAGATGATGGTCATGTCGTACGCGTGCCAGTTCCACCACTTACTGAAGAACGCCGTAAAGAAATTGTTAAGTCAGCATCCTCCAAAGTCGAAGAAGCCAAAATCGCCATTCGTAATGTTCGCGAAGACGCACGAAAAGAGCTTAAATCTGCCGAGCTACCAGAAGACGTTACCAAAAAATCAGAAAAAGCTATCGACGAGCTTACTAAGAGCTTTACTGATAAGGTTGACGCTTTGTTTAAAGAGAAGTCAGCAGAAATCATGGCAATTTAATGTCTGCTACTGATTTAACGCATCTAGGCTTTATCGTTGATGGCAATCGCCGCTGGGCTAAAGAACGTGGTCTCCCTACGCTTGAAGGCCATCGCCGTGGCGTAAAAAAAGTTGAGGAAGTAATAGAGGCTCTCAAAAATACCGAGGTTAAATTTATTACTTTCTTCCTATTCAGTACCGAGAATTGGAATCGTTCCCCAGAAGAAGTAAAATATCTAATGGCTTTAGTACGTGAGAACTTGCCTAGAATGGCCAGGAAAATCCAGGCCGAAAACGGACGCTTTGTTATATTAGGGCGTCCGGAAAATGTCGAGCCTAGTCTCTGGCAGGAATTAATGCAACTCGAGGCCGATACAGAGGATAATTCCGGACCGACGGTTGGTATTTGTTTTAATTACGGTGGTCAATGGGAAATTGCGGATGCTGCCACCAAAGCTATCGCTTCCGGCGAAAAGGAACTTACTCCCGAGACCTTTGCGAAGTATGTTTATCACCCCGAAATTCCACCCTGTGATATGATTGTGCGTACTAGTGGTGAGGAACGCATTTCTGGGTTCATGCTTTGGCGTGCCGCTTATGCCGAATTACTATTTCTAGATAAATATTTCCCAGGAATCAATAAAGACGACTGCGAGGAAATCATCAAAGAATTCCATTCTCGTCAGCGCCGGTTTGGTAAGTAGTTAATTTATCCGCTTATTTTTACATATTTAATCATTGCATAGTATAATATAATTATATGAACATAGTTTTTGGGATAATTATCGGTTTGATAATTCTGATGTTGCTCGTCATTGCGCACGAGTTCGGTCATTTTATCATGGCTTGCCGAAGTGATGTAAAAGTTAATGAGTTTGGTATTGGATTTCCTCCACGCGCCATTGCTTGGGTACGCAATCCAGAGTGGAAAAAGGGAAAGAAAGGAGTCAAAAAATGGCTTCGCCTGCCGAAAGAGGATTGGGGAAAGTCTCAAGAAACGCTTATCTTTAGTATTAATTGGCTGCCTATTGGTGGCTTCTGCGCCATGGATGGTGAATCCGATGCTGATACTAGGCCGGGTACTTTTGGGTCAACGAGCTTCTGGGGTAAAACCAAGATTCTCTTCGGTGGCGTCCTAATGAACTGGCTCGTAGCCTTTGTTTTGTTAACGATTCTAGCTTTTACGGGGATGCCACAATTCCTGGAGAATCAGTTTCATATCGAGAGCGACTCTAAAATCATTGGGAATGCTGTTATCATTAAAGAAGTTACCTCAGGGTCGCCAGCCGAAGCGGCAGGATTTATGGCCGATGATGCTATTATTGGCATAGACGGCGAGCCGATTTCTAATCCTAATGAAGTCACGGCCTATGGTCAAGCGCATCCTGGCGAGACGGTAGTCTATAATGTTATACGCAATGATGAGCGGCTAGAGTTATCAGCAAAACTTAATGAGGCGGATGCGGAATACTCATTGGGCGTTCAAATGCAATATGGCCAGACTTTTGTTCGCTCGACTTGGTCCGCTCCTATTGTCGGTCTTGGTACCACTTTACAAATCACTGGTGAAACTTTTCGTAGTCTAGGCGAGTTAGTATGGAATTTAGTCTCCGGTGTTTTTAGGCAGTTCAGCTTTAATGATGAAGTGCGAGAATCAGGTCAAGCTGCCATTGCCTCTGCTGGCGATGCAGTTTCTGGTCCGGTTGGTATTATAGGCGTTCTCTTCCCAGCTTTTGCTGAGAGTGGCGTCGCCAATCTTACCTTTCTTGCTGCGCTTATTTCGATCTCTCTGGCTTGTATGAACGTCTTGCCAATCCCGGCTCTTGATGGTGGGCGTTGGTTATTGATTGCAATCTTTCGTTTGCGCCGCAAGAAGCTTACTAAGGAAACCGAAGAAAAAGTTGTCTCGCGCGCTTTCGCCGTCCTATTTGTCCTTATTATAGTCATTACCATTTTAGATATCACGAGGTTTTTCTAGGAGATGAACGACAAGAAGCGAGCCAAATATAAATCCGCTCATCAGGCGTCAGGAAGAAAAACAGCAAACCTTATCGCATTCATCGTTGTAATCGCTGCTTGGTTGATTTTAAGTAATATTCTTAGCCAGTTCATCGTAGGCTATCCTATGGCATGGATTCTTGGCACTACTATACTAGAGCCATTTTGGACTCTAATATATTATATTCTCAATTATGCAGTAGCTATTGCCTTAGTATGTCTTGTACCGGTAGCGATATTAAAAATATGGCGCAAGCGCAACCATAAAAAAACCACAGCCCTCAAGAAAGTTGAAAATGAATTGTCTACATCGCCCGCCGAGCTCGGAGTCAACAAATATCCTACTTTTGTTGATATTGGGCTGGCACCGATAGGATATATTGTATATTTAGTAGCGGCTTCCATATTAACTCAAATTATAGCCATGATTTTTCCGGCTTTTGATGTTAACCAAGCTCAAGACGTCGGCTTTAATGCTATTTTCACTTTTAGTGACCGTATGTTTGCGATTCTCGCCGTCGTATTAGTCGCTCCAGTAGCCGAGGAGATTATGATGCGGGGCTGGCTATATGGCAAACTTCGTAGCAAATTCCATGGCGCAAAAGGCGTTATCATAGCAATATTTGTTACCTCGCTCGCTTTTGCGGTTATGCACGGTCAGTTAAATGTTGGCGTTTCAGTCTTCGTACTTAGTGCGATTCTTTGTCTCTTGCGCGAAGTAACAGGATCGATCTGGAGTGGCCTCCTTGTGCACATGCTCACGAACGGAGTCGCTTTTTATATGGTTTATATCTTAATGGGTGCCTAAACCGCCACTTTTGCGCGAATCGTGCTATAATTTAAGAATTATGCGTTTTAGTAAAACATTTATCAAGACCTTGCGCAATGCGCCAAAAGATGAAACTGCTCGTGGAGCTCAATATCTTATCCGTGCTGGCTACGTACATAAAGAACTAGCCGGAGTCTACGACTATCTGCCACTCGGTTTGCGTGTACTCGAAAAAATTAAGGCTATTATTCGCGACGAGCTAGACCAAATTGGTTGCCAAGAACTATTGCTCACTACTTTGCAAAACCCCGAACCATGGCAAAAAACTGATCGCTGGGACATTAAAAAGATGGATGTTTGGTTCAAGACTCAGCTTGCCGCTGGAGGTGAATTAGGTCTTGCGCCTACTCATGAAGAACCAATCACCAATCTCATGAAAACCTATATCAGCAGCTATAAAGATCTACCGATAGCAGCTTACCAATTCCAAACTAAATTCCGTAACGAACTGCGCGCAAAATCCGGCATTATGCGTACGCGCGAGTTTATTATGAAGGATTTGTACGATTTTGCAGCCACCGAAGAGGAGCATGAAGTGTTTTATCATAAAGCCGAAGCAGCCTATAAGAAAATTTATGAACGCATCGGGTTAGGCGACTGTACTTATCAAACTTTTGCTAGCGGTGGTGTTTTTGCGAAGTATAGCCACGAATTTCAAACTATTATCGACGTCGGCGAAGATACGATTTACTTCAATCAAGATAAAAGCATTGTACTGAATGAAGAAGTCGTGAATGACGAAGTTCTTGCAGAATTCGGGGTCAAACGCGAAGAGCTTCAATCTGCTCGTGCTGCCGAAGTTGGCAATATCTTTACTCTCAAAACCAAATATAGTGCGCCACTTGACCTCGAATACACCGACAAAGATGGAGAGCGTCATCTGGTCTTGATGGGGTGTTATGGTATTGGAGTGTCACGTGTAATGGGAGTGGTAGCTGAAAAATTTGCCGACGAAAGAGGATTAAATTGGCCAACTCAGATTGCGCCATACAAGATTTACTTAGTAGGCATTGGCGAACAGGGTGCTCAATATGCTGAAAGACTCTATCAAGGTTACGAGGAAGAAATTCTGCTAGATGACCGTGACGGTCGACCAGGAGAAAAATTTGCCGACGCAGAACTCATCGGCTTGCCTTATCGCGTCGTAGTTAGCGACAAAACTCTCGCCAACGGGCAGGTCGAAGTTACTAAACGCACTACTGGTGAAACTAAACTCCTACCAGCTGAAGGGTTAAAAATCGAAAATATTGACTTTTAATATAAACCATAATAAACTTCTATAGACTATGAAAAAGACAATCAATCTTACTCAGGCAGGTTATGCCGAACTAGAAAAAGAATTAGCAGAGTTAATTGCCCAGCGTCCCGCTATCGCCGAACGTTTGGCTACCGCGCGAGCTTTTGGCGACCTTTCAGAGAACCAAGAATACACTGATGCACGCGCCGAGCAAAAAGCTGTCGAAAATCGCATTATTGAAATCCAAGATACGCTTAAAAATGCTGTTCTTATCAAAGCCAATAAAGGCGACAAAATCGGCATCGGTTCAGTGGTAGAAATTGATATGGCTCGTAAGAAATTCACTTACACGATAGTCGATCCAGTTGAAGCGAATCCTCTAGAAGGCAAGATTTCTCATGAATCTCCTATTGGCAAAGAATTACTCGGTCGCAAGGCTGGCGATACCTTCGAGTTTAATGGTAAAAAAGTTACAATCGAAAGTGTAAAATAACTACTTATGACCACTCTGAATGACTATCGCGATGAAAGACTGAGAAAACTAGCCGAGATACGAGCCATGGGTATTGACCCGTATCCTGCCAAGTCTCATCGCAATACTAAAATCTCCACCATTCTTGATCATTTTGACGAAAAGGACGGTCAAGAAGTCTGTATTGCTGGTCGTATTGTTGCGATTCGTTCATTCGGCAAGATTGCCTTCGTCAAGCTGCGTGATTATTTCGGTGAGATTCAAATATTTATGCAGAAAACTGACGAGATCAGTAACGGGTACTTTGGAATTAAAGAACTTAAGCTATTAGATACCGGCGACTTTATTGAAGCTGCTGGTGTAGTTGGTAGATCGAGCACGGGCGAGATTTCCGTCTTCGCGAACGAAGTAAGATTACTCACAAAGAGTCTCCGCCCACTGCCTGGATATGATGGCCTCACTAATAAAGAAGAGCGTTACCGTCGTCGCTATGTCGATATGAATGTTAATCCGGAAGTTCGCGAGCGTCTCGTGCGTCGCAGTAGATTCTGGCAGGCTACGCGTGATTTCATGAATCAGCACGGCTTTGTCGAAATTAATACTCCCGTCCTCGAGTTGACCACGGGCGGTGCTGACGCCAACCCGTTTGTTACTCATATGGATGCTCTTGATACGGATTATTATTTGCGCATTAGTCAAGAATTGCCATTGAAGCGTCTCCTCGGTGGTGGCTTTGAAAAGGTTTACGACATTGGTCCTCGTTTTCGCAATGAAGGTGTTGATGATGAACACCTGCCTGAGCATATCGCTTTTGAAAGTTATGCTGCGTACGAAAACTACGAAGATGGCATGGCACTATATGAAGACATGATTAAATATGTTGCCAAAGAAACTTGGGGTACTCTAAAGTTTAATGTTGGTGGCTTCAAAATTGATCTCGATTGCGAATGGCCACGCATTAAATATGCTGATTTACTAAGAGATAAATTTAGGATTGACGTCTTTAATCTCGATCGAGAGAAGGCATTTGCAATTCTCAAAGATAATAATGTACAGATCGATATTAATGTTTCAGATTCGAGAATTATCGATAATCTCTGGAAACTCATACGCAAGACTTCTGCTGGACCATACTGGCTGATTGAAGAGCCGCTCAGTCTTAGTCCGCTTGCCAAGAAGGTGGAAGATAATCCGCTAGTCACTCAGCGATTTCATCCGATCATTGCTGGCACCGAAATGGGGAATGGTTATAGTGAGCTAAATGATCCGCTCGACCAGCTAGAGCGCTTTAAAGAACAGCAAGCTATGCGTGATGCTGGCGATGACGAAGCGCAGATGCTTGATACAGATTTTGTGGAGATGTTAGAATACGGCATGCCTCCAGCCTGCGGTTGGGGAAATAGTGAACGTAATTTTTGGCTCCTAGAGGGTGTTAGTGGCCGCGAAGCTGTGCCATTTCCAATTATTAAAGCTAAGAATTAAACGTTTTTACTCGCTTAGCAACTTATGGAAACAGTGCTGGCAGAGCGCTCGGTATTCAATTTCCGTTTTTCCATCATCAATCAAAATATCTGGACCATCAACAACTAGCTTATCATCCAAAAAACGCGCGTTAGTGGTAGCCTTTCTGCCGCACTCGCAGATAGTTTTAATTTCATCAATGGTATGCGCAATCTGCAATAATCGCGTTGCGCCGTCAAATCCACCATCTTCTTGGCGAAAATTCAGTCTCAAACCATAGCACATGACCGGAATATTTAGCTCAACCACAACTAGCATGAGTTGGTCAACCTGCTCCTTGATTAAGAACTGCGCCTCATCAACTAGTACGCAATTAACGTCGATATAGTTCCGTTTAATCCTTTCAAAAAGATCATCATCGCGTGAAAAAACAAAATCCGTTTCTCGCTCCATTCCAATTCTAGTTAGTAGCTTGTCGCCATTTTTACTGTCGACCTTCGGCTTGATTACGCAAACTTTTTGACCTCGTTCACAATAATTAAATGCCGTTTGCATTAGATGAATTGTTTTACCGCAACCCATAGCACCATATTTGAAATATAATTTCGCCATACCTCGATTATAGCACCGATTTTTTTATTCACTTCTTTAAACCATGCTAAAATAAAAATAATATGAGTGGAAAAATAATGATTGTGGGAACAGGGAATGTTGGTGCCAGTATCGCTTACGCGTTGCTCAATCAGCGCACACCTGTCAAAGAAATAATTTTAACCGATATAAACATTGATGATGCTGAAGGCGAAGTTATGGACTTGTCGGATGCGTTAGCGGTTTCGCCGAGCTTTCTGCGACTACGCACTGGTAATTATGATGATGCCAAAGATTGTGACATTTGCGTCATTACTGCTGGAGCTAATCAAAAACCAGACGAAACCCGCACTGATCTTGTTATCAAAAATGCCAAGATTATGCGGAGTATTGTTGATCCAATTATGCAGTCCGGCTTTGAGGGAATTTTTCTAGTTGTCTCCAATCCAGTCGATACGCTTAGCTGGCTTGTTCAGCATTATTCCGGATTGCCAGCGGAACGTGTTATTGGCAGTGGCACGGTTCTTGATTCCGCGCGGCTACGTTTCCGTCTAGCCGAACGCCTAGGAGTCCATCCCAAATCCGTTCACGCTTATCAAGTTGGTGAACATGGTGATAGTGAATTTGCGTTATGGTCAACTGCGACAGTAGGTGGTGAAAAAATTATCGATCTCATTCCTGTTTCTAAGCTTAAAACAATCGAAGCCTCCGTTCGCGATAAAGCCTATCATATTATCAAGAAGAAGGGTGCCACTCACTACGGAATTGGCGCCTGCACCGTGCAGATTATTAATTCAATCCTTAATGATGAGCGCCGTATTTTATCGGTCTCAACCTTTGATGATAATACTGACTCATATTATGGCTTTCCAGCGGTAATTGGCAAAAACGGTGTCGTGCGACGCCTAAATATTAAACTCACTGAAGCCGAAGGCATCCAGCTGCAATCATCAATTAACACCATCAAGGCAACTATTAAAGAGGCTGCTAATGTTTAAGAAAATATTTCTTGCTCTAGCTGTCTTAGCCGGAGCGCTTGTGCCAAGTTCAGCTTTTGCGGCTACATCTGCAAATAGTTTCTACTTCAAAGACTTTACGGGAGACTACTATTTATCCCGAGATAATGATGGTACTAGCCGTATGAAGGTCGTCGAAACTCTCACTGCAGTTTTTCCGTCGAGCGATCAAAATCACGGTATTACAAGGGCTATTCCTTTCACGAATAATGCTGGCACTAATCTCACTATGGCAAGCGATAGCAATCTAAAAATTACAGTCGAGCGTAACGGTGTCAAGGAAAAGGTTAGCAATATAGAAGCTTATGATGGCTACTTCATGGTCTATATTGGTGACGAAAACTCATATGTTCACGGAGAGCAGGTCTATACCCTAACCTATGAATTCGAAAATCTTATTCTAGATGAAGACGATAGTGAAGGCGATTTCTGGCAGGAGCTTTATTGGGATGCTAACGGCAATGACTGGACTCAGCGCTTTGATAGTGTCACTGCTAATGTTCATCTGACCGACGAGCTCATTGATGGCTTTGACGGTGGCGTAGTTTGCTTCGTTGGAAAATATGGCAGTGTCAATATGGATGACTGCGAGATTGATGTGATCGATGACGGCATTTCTTTCAGCGCCAAGAAACTAGCCTCCCGCGAAGGCTTAACCTTTGCTCTCTCCTTTGAACCAGGAACTTTTGCCTCGCCGCATGTTACATACGATTATGGCTTGGTAACTATATTAATTGTAGAGTTATTGATTGGTGTCGCTGTTATTATTTGCACCGTAGCGGCCGTGCGCTCAGTTCAGCAGAAGCGAAAATTCTACAAAGGATTATTCGTAAAACCGGAATACACTCCCGATCATGAGTTTACTGTTGCCGAAATGGCCGAGAATTATATCGGTAAAGGTAGAAAAGGTGATGCAAAAGTAGCTACCTTGCTTGAGTTGGCTGTTAATCACAAAATTGAGTTAATTAAAACCGAGGAAACTGGCGTTTTCGGACGCAAGAAAGAGGGATGGAAAGTAAAAATTTTGACTACTGATTTGAATCCCGAGCAAGTTGTGGTTCTAAAAATCCTTGCTGGCAGCAAAGCTGCCTTGTCTGAGGGGCAGGAAATTGAAGTGACTAACCACATTCCTAATAATGAACTAACCTCGCTCGGTGAAAGCTATCCTAAAAAGGTTGAACAGAGTCTTATTCGCAAGAAACTTTTTGAGCCCAAAACTAACAATGACAAAGCCACAAAGAGAATCAATCTTAGTGCCCCGTTAATTATTCTTGCAGTCGTAATCGTATTGTTAGTAATGTTGGCAATCTTCTTTGCGAGCGACGAAGCAAAAACCTACAAGGTTGTTTATGGCGGAGAAGCTGCTATGCTAACTGCAAACATCATTCTTGCTGCCATTCTCCTGATTATTATTTGCACGTTCGGCGTACCTACAGGTAAATTCCATCAGCGCACTGAGCTGGGCCTCGAGAAGTCACGTTATCTCGAGGGGCTACGCCTATATATTAAAATGGCCGAAGCTGACCGCCTTAAATTTCTACAGAGCGTCAAAGGCGCGGATACATCACATGAAGGCGTGGTCCGATTGTATGAGAAACTCTTGCCATATGCTGCAATCTTTGGCCTAGAGAAAAGCTGGATTAACGAGCTGAGTCGCTATTATGAATTTAATGATGTTACTGCTCCGACTTGGTACGTTGGCATGGGTGTCTTTGCGGCTCAAGACTTCGGAAGGGCCATGAACGCTTTCTCGAGCAGCGCTAGTACGACTATTTCGCATTCTTCTAGTAGTGGTTCAAGCTCTGGTGGCTCTGGCTTCTCTGGTGGAGGCGGATTCTCTGGTGGCGGCGGAGGCGGCGGTGGTGGCGGAGGCTGGTAGATCGCGCCGAACGAAAACGCCATCCCCTACAGACCCGCGTTTGCAAAAAAATAGCTAACGCGGGCTATTTCTAAGTTGAAGACTTATGATATACTAAATGTATGTTAGATGTTAATTTTATCCGCAAAAACCAAGACCTAGTTGAAAAATCTGCCCGCGAAAAAGGCTATACTGACGTTGATGTCTCTGAAGTGCTTACCATTGACGATAGGCGCCGAGAGCTAGTTAAGAAAATTGATAGTCTGAGGCAAAAACGCAACGAACTATCTAGTAGAATGAAAGGTGGCAAGCCTGATCCAGCACTAATTGCGGAAGTTAAAGACATTAAAGCCGAGTTATCTAGCATTGAGCCAGAATTAACAGAGCTCGAAAAGGATCTCGATGCCAAGCTTAAGCGCGTGCCAAATGTCATCTTTGATGATGTGCCACTCGGCGGGGAAGAATGCAGTGTTGAAGTAACAAAATGGGGTGACAATAAAGCTTCTGGGGTTGATCATCTAGACTATGCGACAGGGCGCGGCTGGCTAGATTTTGAGCGTGGCGCTAAAGTAGCTGGTGCCAAGTTTTACTACCTCAAGGACGGACTCGCTCTGCTTGAAAATGCTTTGCTCCAATTTGGCATTAAAAAAGTCCTTGAACACGGCTTTCATTTTATGACTGTGCCAGATATGGTATCTGGCCGCATTCTTGAAGGTTGCGGTTTTAATCCGCGCACTAGTAATCAGAGCGACGAATATTATATTGAGGGTGAAGATTTGGCTATGATTGCTACCGCGGAGATGCCTCTTACCGGCTTTCATATGGACGAAATTATCGATGAAAAAGATCTCCCGCTTTGTTATGCTGGATATTCGGCATGCTTCCGCAAAGAGGCTGGCACATACGGCAAATATACTCGAGGACTCTTTCGTGTACATCAATTCAATAAGCTTGAGATGTATGTCTTCTGCTTGCCAGAAAAATCCAAAGAAATGCATGAAAAGATTTTGGCGATCGAAGAAGAGATTTGGCAAGAAATTGGTATCCCGTATCATGTTATTAATATTGCAGCTGGTGATCTTGGCGCTCCAGCGGCCAAAAAGTATGACCTAGAATATTGGTCGCCAGTCAATCAAAAGTACCAGGAATTAACTAGTTGTTCAAATTGTACAGATTTTCAAGCCCGCAGCCTTAATATTCGCGTTCGTCGCGAAGACGGCGCCGTCGAGGTCTTGCATACTTTGAATGGTACTGCAATTTCACTTGCCCGCACGATGGTTGCATTGATTGAGAACTACGCTGAGGTTGATGGCAAACTACATATCCCGGAAGTATTGCAACCATACTTTGGCGGAGCGACTGAGATATAAAAAATGACCGAAAAACAGAAAGAAGCTAAAAAATCGCATTTTCGGTTTAGTTCTGTTGTCGCGATGGCAAATCGCAAACTGCCAGTCAAGGCCGCTGCAATTATATTAGCAGCGTCGACGCTAACATCTGCTCTGCTTGGCATCTTTCGTGATCGCCTGCTTAATTCATACTATCTAGACACCTATCCTACTGGCATCGATGCTTACACTGCAGCTTTTACAATTCCTGATTTTATGTTCTTTTTGCTTACATCGGGCGCGTTGGCTGTAAGCTTTATCCCTGTTTTTAACCAGCGACTTTCCTCCGGTAACAAAAAATCCGCCTGGGAGCTTTCATCTAGTATTTTAAACCTGATGGCTCTCGCCACTCTCGTCGCCTCAATCTTGATTATGATTCTCGCCGAACCTTTGGTGCGTTATGTGGTTGGTCCAGGGTTGGACGAATCTGGCACCATTCTTGCCATTAATATGATGCGAGTGATTGCAATTAACCCATTCTTAATGTCAATTGCCACAATTCTTTCGAGTATTCAGCAGGCTGTCGGACGTTTTGTATTCTACGCGTTGGCGCCTGCCCTATATAATGTAGGAATTCTGGTCGGTATTGTATGGTTTACGGGCGGAATTAATATTTTTGGTTGGCACGTTTTCGATGGTGGCATTATGGGGGTCGCTCTCGGAGTTGTGCTTGGAGCAATTCTTCAAATCATGGTTAACCTATTCGGCCTGTTTGGTCTTGGTTTTGATTATGAATTTAAAATCAACTGGCGAAATCAGGGTTTTCGTTCGGTACTTAAACTTCTTCCTGCTCGCTCGCTTGATCAAGGAATTGACTACGTTAATACTCTCGTTACAACCAATCTTTCCTCACGTATGGGTGCCGGCGCGCTTAGGTCCTATCAACAGGCTAGTAGTCTTGCTAGCATGCCAGTCAACTTAATCGGCGTTGCAATTTCTACGGCATTTTTCCCGCAACTTACGGAGGAGATAGGTAATGGTAAAGAAGACAAATTTCGTCAGACTTTTCGTACCGCGCTCAGTACAATTATCTGGATTGCCTTGCCAGTATCTGTAATTGCTTTTTTTGCTCGAGGTTATGTTGTCAGCTTCATTAAAAATGGTGGCGACCAATTAATCTCCTCAATTCTAGCCACCTTAATTATCTCGATCTTTGCTAATTCGATTTTTCATATCGCTGCGCGGGGTTTTTATGCTCGTCAGGATACTAAGACTCCGTTCATTGTATCAATTTTTTCGATCGGACTAACGATTATCCTTTCTATTTTCTTTTCGGTTATTGGTTGTGGACCAGAGGGCTTGGGCTGGGCGCAGTCTATTGGTACTATGCTCGAAATTTGCGTTTTGCTTGCTATTCTGCAACGCCGTTCAAAACACCGCCTCCTTGACTCAGCATTCTGGCGCAATTTCGCTAAAACGGTCTTTGCTACAGTAATTGCTGGCTGTGTTGCCTACTCAATGACTAAGTTCTTTCCACTCATGGCAACCGATGATTCAATCTTTACCACTTTTCCAAAGTTCTGTCTTATTTCTATTGCAGCCATATTAGCTTATATTATTGCGGGCTATTTTTTGAATCTCGAGCAAGTCCGGCCTATCGCGGAAAAAGTCAAGAAGCTGCTATTTCGCAACATAGAATAAGAGGCAAAGTTAAAACTTAAACATAAGAAAAACGGTGCTATAATAATCATATGGATGCAATTCAATCAATATTACTAGGTTTCGTACAGGGTGCAACCGAGTTTATCCCAGTCTCCTCATCAGGCCATCTTGAACTCGTGCAACAAATCTTTAATTTTTCCGCTGATAATTTTCATCTATTTATGGAATTTATCAACCTCGGCACTTTACTTGCGCTTTTAATTTTCTTCCGTAAAAAAATCTGGCGAATTATTAAAGATGTATTTAAAGAGCGCAATTATAAATTAGCCTTAAATATTTTAATTACAAGTATCCCGGCTGGCCTTATTGGCTTACTTTTGGCAGATTTCATAGAAACTAATGGCTTCTTTAGCTCTCTCTGGACGGTCAGCATTGCGATGGGTGTGGTTGGTATTATCATGATCATAATTGATAAGTTGCCGCATCTTTCAAGTTTGAAAAACGAGAATGAGCTCGCACCCTCTCGTGCGTTAGTAATCGGTCTGTGTCAGACTTTTGCGCTTATTCCAGGAGTTTCTCGCTCCGGATCAACAATTATTACTGGTCGTCTCATGGGGTTAGATTCCGAGTCATCGGCAGAGTATTCTTTCTTAGCCTCTATTCCGATCATGGTAGGGGTTTGCCTTAAAATGTTCTTATCAAGTAGTAGTCGCGAATATTTTGCGGCTAACGTTGGATCGCTCTTGCTCGGTAATTTGGTAGCATTCTTGGTAGGATTAATCGCTCTGCAGTTCTTGCTCAAATATCTTAAGAAACCTAAATCTCTTCAATCTTTTGGCAAATATCGTGTAGTTTTGGCTTGTCTAGTGCTCGGCGTACTATTCATTCTCGCTTAGTACCAAATTATACTAAAAACAAGAATTAGCACTCTTGACATTCGAGTGCTAATCATATATACTCAATAGTACCATGGATAATGATTTCACCGATTTAATGAACCGTTTATCAGAAAATGCACGATTTGCGCTGCAGAAAGCTGATACGTTTAGTAAAAAATTCAGCAATGGATATATGGGGACGGAGCATATCCTGCTAGGTATTCTAGCGCAGGATTCCTCTACGGGTGCGCAAATTCTCTCTAAGTTCGATATTACTCTGGATCGAGCTAAGGCGTCGCTCGGCCATGAATCTCTTGAAGTAGACAATAATCAAGCAATGGCTATGATGTCCCTCTCTGAAGCGGCGGTTCTCACTCTTAGGGTTGCCGATAATTACGCCCACGATCGTGGTATCAGCTCTGTCGGCACGGAATGTGTATTATATGCACTAGCCTGTCAGCATAATTCTCGCGGCGCTATGATGCTTGTTAAACTGGGTGCTAATATCGATGAAATCCTTGACGCCGTAGATTCCGAGGTTGAGTCAGCATCGACACATGAACGCAACCAGGAGCGTAAAAAAGAATTTAAGAAGAGCAGTGGTCAACTACGCTGGCTCAAGCGCTATGCGCAGAATCTCACCGAAATGGCCAAAGATGGCAAGCTTGACACTGTGATTGGGCGAGAGCGCGAGGTCGAGCGTGTCGTCACCGTATTGTCGCGTCGTACTAAGTCTAATCCCGTACTGATTGGCGAGGCTGGCGTTGGTAAGACTGCCATCGTCGAAGGCTTAGCCGAAAGAATCATTAAAAACGATGTACCAGGCAATCTAATCGGCAAGCAAATCTTCCAAGTTGACCTATCAAATCTTGTAGCTGGCACAAAATTCCGTGGCGAGTTTGAAGAGCGTATTAAAGGCGTTATTGATGAAGCGATCGCCAACGACGATGTTATCTTGTTCATCGACGAGCTCCATCTACTGAGCGGTGCTGGGCAAGGCGAAGGGTCGATGGATGCTGCTAATATTCTTAAGCCGGCCTTGGCGCGTGGTCAAATTCAGCTCATAGGCGCCACAACTATGGATGAATACCGCAAGCATATCGAAAAAGACAAAGCCCTTAGCCGTCGCTTTCAAGTTGTGATGGTGGAGGAACCAAGCGCTGAAGTGACGCTTAAAATCCTAAAAGGCGTCAAGGCTCACTACGAAAAGCATCATCATGTCGAGATTCCCGACGAAATGCTCGAGGTGGCCATTAATATGTCAGGTCGCTACATTAATGATCGCTTTATGCCTGATAAGGTTATTGACGTTATTGACGAAGCTGCGGCTATCGCCAAAGTTGCCGCCGATAAAAAAGGTGGCGGTGAATACAAAAATCTTAAAGTACAACTCAAGGACGCTGAGGATAAGATGGCCGAAATGGCCGATAAAGAAGACTTCGAGGCCGCCAAAGTCTGTAAGGCTGAAAAAGAAAAAATCGAAGCTAAAATTAAAAAAATAGAAAAGGCCGGCGACGGCGATCAGCATGCCGTCTTAGCGGAGGAGGATCTCGCGTTAGCGATTTCACTAAAAACTGGCATTCCTGTTTCCAAAGTGCATGGCTCAGAAATGGAGGTTCTTGCTAATCTTGAGAATCATCTAAAAAAATCGATTATTGGCCAGAATGAAGCTGTGGCTGCGGTCGCAAAAGCCATTCGCCGCGGTCGTAGTGGCATCGCCAATCCCAAGCGCCCTATCGGTTCATTCCTCTTTATGGGGCCGACCGGAGTTGGCAAGACCGAGCTTGCTCGCGTCATTGCTAAAGAAGTATTTGGTGGTGAGAATGCTCTCATCAAGATTGACATGTCCGAATTTGGCGAAAAACATAATGTCTCACGCCTAGTCGGTGCGCCCGCGGGCTACGTTGGCTATGAAGATGGTGGCAAACTCACTGAAGCAGTGCGACGTCGCCCATATTCGGTAGTGCTTTTTGACGAGATCGAAAAAGCCCATCCAGAAGTATTTAACATGCTCTTGCAGATTCTTGAAGATGGTGAGTTAACTGATGGTCAGGGAACCAAGGTAAGATTTAATAATACTGTCATTATTCTCACCTCTAATTTAGGCGCCGACGAAATGTACTGCGAAAGCGAGCTTGGTTTCACCGCTAAGAGCTTAAAAGAAAAGCGTGAACTCAGCGAGGAATATGCCGTTAGCAAAGAAGCTGCCATGCGCGCCCTCAAGAAAGTCATGAAGCCAGAGCTTATTAATCGTCTCGACGCCATCCTAGTCTTCCATGCGCTCACCCAAGAGAACGTAAATCGCATCTTTGACAATCTTATTGAAGAGTTGCGCAAGCGTCTAGCCGCCAAAGGTCTTGGCGTTAAGATTTCCGATTCTGCCAAGAAACAACTCATCGAGAAGGGCTATGACCCTAAGAATGGCGCTCGGCCTCTGCGTCGGATTATTGAGGATCAAGTCGAAGCATTAATTGCCGAGGAAATCATTTCCGGCAAGCTCGACAAGGGTCAGATTGCCGAAATAGGACTATCAAAACCAAAATCAGGCAATGACCCTAAGTTGACTATAAAGGTCGTCAACGTCTAATGGATGCCTCTCCACCTGTCGAGACAAAAAATGGGCAGAAACAGCGCCGCCGCTCATGGCTCATATATCTTGCTCTCGCCTTGATTTGCGTCGCCTGCTGGGGTATTCGCCAATGGCCTGCGCGTGATTGGTGGAATGGATTATGGTACCAAGCTAGCGATCGAGCCGCAGCTATAGCCGAATCGCTAGATTTAACAGATACCGGTCGTCGCATCCTCGCTGCTACGCGCCCAGCTGTTGAACTTCGTGACGATTTTAATACGCACTGCGATAGCCATAGAGTTGAAATCTCCTTGCTAGGCTGTTATACGAGCGGGAGGATATATGTCTACGAGATTACTCAGCCTGAATTAGTTGATTCTAATAAAGTTACGATGGCGCACGAATTGTTGCATGCCGCCTGGGAGAGAATGAGTAACCGCGATCATCAGAATATAGCAGAATTGCTTGAGCAAGTTAAAATCAAAAATTCCGCCTGGTTCGATGAAGAACTGGCCTTATACAGCGACAGTGACAAGATCGAGGAGGCTTGGGCTCGCGCCGGCACAAAGCTAGCTGATTTGTCGGACGAGCTGGAGGCATATTATAGAGAATATTTTAATAATCGCCAGACTATCGTCTCTTATTACGAACATTATCAAGCTCCGTTTTTAGCTCTGAGAGAGAAGAACGAGAATCTGTATAATAAAATCATTGCTACGCGTGACGAGGTGGTCCTAGAAAAGGAATCCTATCTCAATAAAGTTGCATCCCTAGATCGCCAGATCGGTGATTTTAACGATTGCGCTAATACGATGGGCTGTTTTAAGAATGACGAAGAATTTCAGTTAGCAAGAAGCGAGTTGATCGCTGAGCAGGAGAGATTAGATCGAGAACGAATTACCCTCAACGAAAAGATCGATGAGAATAATACTTGAATCGAAGAATATTCCAAGAACCAGTTAGCTATAGGAGAATTAAGTGATGCTATGAACTCCAATGTTGTCAGCGAAAAAATCGAATAAGTTGTAATATAATACTATTAGAAAGGAAATTATGGAAAAAAGTCAAAATTATTTAGTTCCGACCGTTGTCGAAGAGACTAATCGCGGAGAACGCGCCTACGATATTTATTCACGTCTCTTAACTGACCGTATCGTCTTTTTAGGTGACGAAGTAAACTCTACGACGGCAAACTTAGTCGTAGCGCAGCTCCTTTTTCTAGCCAACGAAGACCCCAAGAAAGATATTAAGCTCTATATCAACTCTCCTGGTGGCTCAGTTTATGACGGATTGGCTATTATAGATACCATGGATTACATCCAGCCGGATGTTCAGACTATTGGCATTGGCCTTCAGGCTTCCATGGGCGCAATGTTGCTCAGCTGTGGTGCAAAAGGTAAACGTTTTGTCTTGCCTAATTCGCGTATCATGATTCATCAACCTTCCTCTGGCACTCAAGGCAAAATTACCGATCAAGAAATCGCTCTCAAAGAGGGAATTTACCTCAAGAAGAAACTGGCTGAAATCTTCGCCGAGCGCACCGGTAAGAGTCTGTCTCAGGTTGAAAGGGATATGGATCGAGACAACTGGATGAGTGCTGACGATGCCATGAAATATGGTATTGTTGATGGTGTCATCGGGCAATAATAGTTATCCATAGCTAAAGCAAGCCTCGCTTCAGGACGCACTATATGTGGTTATGCCTAGGCGAGGCTTTTGTGCTACTATTAAGGTTCAAAGGCCGTATGGAAACCACTCCAACTCGTGCCTGTTATAATTTTGGTCAAAGATTCAAAAAATATCACATAATTTCGCATCAATAACGAGGCATTTTCACTTTGTAGAAAACTTCAAAAACCGAACAAAACCTGATCTGTGGATCAAGTTTTAGGGTATTTTACGATTCTATCACCCCTGTTAACCTTTTTCAAAACCTTAAACCTAGGTTTAAGGTTTACCCGAACACGGGGTTTGGTCATTTTTCTTGTATTTTCTTGTGTTTTTTAGGAATTTTACTGTCAGAAAAAGCCTAAGCCTCTAAGCTTTCAAGCTATGAAAAATCACATTACGGCAAAACATTTGGTGAGCGATGATCTGCACCCCGAGATGCCATGGAACGCTAATATGGGCTA
>CAPNAV010000014.1 GCA_948663575.1 uncultured Candidatus Saccharibacteria bacterium | reverse complement strand
AGTAGTATACATACAGAACCAACGGAGCCGTTTTCATCACAAACTATGGTTTAGATGAAGAATCTCCTTTATGCTCAATCTTCTGCCACCCCACTTCTTTCCTCACCAAAGCTCTCACCGCGCATGCCACATACGTCACAAGATACAACGGATTATACAAAACTACTGCAATCAACAGCCCTTTTTTAAGTTTCAACTTCTCCTGTGCCAGCAAAATTATCGTCACCAACATCAAAGCTACATATACAACAATTACTACTCCACCTGCCAACCACAACCAATTCACACTTGCCTTGCTCATCGCCATAACAATTCCATCTACTAAAATCATAATCACGCCTATTAGCATCACAATAATCGGCCGCACGCCAAGGCACTCTTTTCGCACACTTCCAATATTTCGCGCTCTTTTCACTCTTTCTAAAAGCGGCACATACTTTTTCCGCGCTTCAAAATACCCCCTAATCCATCGCACTCTTTGCGCCACGGTTTGTCGATACTCGGTTGGCTGCTCATCATAAAATACTGCTTTTGTATTATACGTCGTAGTAAGGCTATGCAAAATCGCATACAAAGACATTTCATAATCCTCGGTCAAACTCCGAAACGGCCATCCGTGCCATTTTTCAACGATTTTACCATCCACATAAAATCCCGTCCCAGAAAAAATCATATTCGCGCCATACTTAGCCCGCCGCCGATTACTCATCGTATTAATCATCGAAAATGTCAAGCTTGACGCCACCGCGATAACATTATCGTTCGCATTCCTCGGCGCACGATAACCAGTCGCCATTTGATAGCCTTTGTCGTAGCTTTCTAGCATTCTTTCAAAATATTTCGGCGCCACTATATTATCCGCATCGAAAACGAAGTATAAATCATAATGCTTTCGCTCTGCCAAAATGTGCTTCACTGCCTCGTCCAGCGCAAAACCTTTGCATCGTCGAGACTTAGTGATTGGACTTTTTCGCACCACCACGCTCGCTCCAAATTCACGACAAATACCCACCGTCGGATCATCTTCGCTCTCCACAATCACATATACATCCGACATTTTTATCGCCTCGCACCCCTCTACCTTCTGCTTTCGCAGGCTTTCGAGTAGCCCAGCAATCACTGCACTCTCATCGCGTGCCGGAATCAGCACCGCAATTTCGGGGACATTATCTCGCGGCTCCAGCTGCAAATAATTTATGCGTACCACTAGACATCCATAAATAAACGCCATTAACCCCACTACCAGCAAGATCAT
The DNA here is from genome assembly GCA_948663575.1 of uncultured Candidatus Saccharibacteria bacterium. Lineage (GTDB taxonomy): Bacteria > Patescibacteriota > Saccharimonadia > Saccharimonadales > Saccharimonadaceae > Nanosyncoccus. Next base: position 21,366 of record CAPNAV010000014.1, on the reverse strand, counting down.
CCCAACCCACAATAGCATCTACTTTTTCTCCGACCAAACCATATTGGGAAAATATTTTTCTAAGTACGAATCCGGATAATACTGATCCAAAAATTCACCCACCGGCGTCACTGGTTTTATATTATTATGCCGCATCATCCGTCGAATAATCGCCGACCAGGAAATCAACATATTAAAAATCATGAAAATAAGCAAAAATGTGAATAAAATCTCGCCCGTCCGCACTGGAATCGCCTCGATCAATCGAGAAACTAATGGGTAAATCACCTTTATTAGGATTAGTCCCATCAAGCCCCATATCGCCATAATTGGTACGGTCGTCCGACCATCTAGACTCAACCACTGACCGCTATAATCCCAAGATTTTGTATGCGTGAAAACCTCCTGCAAATAGCTAACGATAAATTCCACCGCTCCACCCGCCAAAGCCGACCATATAAAAATCTGCCAGATTTTCAGGTCTTTTCGCGCCAATAACCAACACAAAACTGCCGCTCCAAAACCATAAATTACATTGAACGGCCCGTAAATCACTCCTCGATGCAGCATCCAAACTCCCGTGCCAGTATTCATCCAAGTCCGCACAAAAATCAGTACATCTTCATAGATCGCCCCAATCACCGAGCCGATCAGGAAAATAAAAAACAGCTTCCGAAAGTTCATCCCCTCCGCGAACTTTGGCCCCTTGTGGTCATCATCAACAACAGACGTATTTTTCTTAGCATCATCTGTCGCATTTTTCACACCAGAACGCGGAGCCACTATCGACTGTCGACTATTTCTTGTTGACTCCCTCCTTGAGGAATCGCCCCTCCTCCGCGTCACATCATCCTTACCCATAAAACTGCCTCCATTATAGCATAAGTTGATACGCAAAAATAAGAATTATTCTTACAAACTCGCAATATAAAGTATGCAAAACTATAATCCGCGAGAACGCTTCGTCTGATAGCGGCCTTGTTTTATTGTAATCATTCATGATAGCTATATTTTATAACGAGGGCACTCTTTTTTGTCACACTAAACTCTACCCCTATCATCTATTGACATTTTCAGCAATCTGTGATAATATGGAAGAAGAGGGCTATATTTATAACCCTAGTAACTCGCAGGAAAGCAAAAAGGAGGGGTTCTTATGCAGAGAACAAATAGTAACAGATTGGCCTATAATTCATCAATGGTGAGGCTACGCAAACACACAATAGCCCATGCCACAATGGCCAGCACAATGATAGTCGGTGCCACAGCTGCTGTACAATATGTACTTATATCCATAACGTTAGGCGATATAAAACCGACAAATGCAGAGTCTATGTTGATAGATATATGTAGTATATTAGTCGGTATATTTATCGCGATGACACTGAGTCAAATTATCAGCATGATTCTTCGCACGCCCGTCAGCCTGTGCATTGAATCTTTCTCGGTCGCCTATCATGAGTGCTACCGCCCGCAGGCGTACTGGTTTACAGAGTACTATATCCTGCCATATGCAACAAAGCGTAAAGATGGAGTTGTATTATATGTTAGCCTTACCGGTGACGAATTAGCAAAGCTAAATACAGCACGCGGACTACGTTATACAGTCACCCTGCCCAAAAATCGCTATCCAATCAGCATTGGATACACTACTCGCATCGAATTATCCGCAAGACTCCTTGCAAAAATCTTGCGAGAAATTCATCCAGGCGAGAGTGTCCTCTTCGAACACAAAGTATCATCTAGTAACAAAAGCTCCTCCGTACGACAGTGGCCTATGATCTCGTTTCGCGAGACCAGCTACTTACTCAAGTTTATGCGTCTAAATCAATACGACGTTATCAACGTAGCAATCGGATACGATACTATGGGTAGCACAAGATATGCCACGCTCACCAAGGACGAACTACTCGATTACGAACGTCGCATCAAGCTTGAGTGTGAGTATATCTACCTTGACCGCAGAAATTTTTAGGCAGTTTTAATGAACCGAAAGTATTGCAAATCAAAATTTCACCTCGATCTTTAAGTCTCGCTCCAGTTGCTCCTGTTTCTATGTTTTTTCCATTCCATGAACGTATCTTATTAAGCCTCCCATCCAAGGAAGGCTTTTTCATTTCAGGCAAAAAATAATACTTAAAACCAGCAGCATTTCATCAGCATAGTGTATTTTCGCTTTACACAAAATCATTATCTAATAACGCTTCTTTATTAGGACTGCTTAGGAGTGACATCACGAATTATTTGACGAAACCACATCTTAAACAAAAACCTTGTCATAAATAACGTATCGTGTTAAACTATTGACATGGGGGTGTTAGCTCAGTTGATTAGAGCGCTTCGCTGGCAGCGAAGAGGTCACGAGTTTGAGTCTCGTACACTCCACCAAGTTGAAATTATTGAAAATGCCTTTTGTAATATGTTGCAGAAGGTATTTTTGTTTGATATAATATGTTGTATGGAAGCTCGAAAAGAAAAAGTGAAACAAGCCATTGCTAACGAAAAGTTAGAAGGTCTAAATATCTCTAAAAATACAAAGAAAACTCTTGACGAATATATAGCCGGTAAGATTTCCGCAAAGGAAGCAGCACGACAAGTCTACGCTCGTTACGGGGTAAAATAGTGACAGAATTCGTTGATCCATACATTGAGCCAAAAACTGGTATTTTGCGAAATTTAGTTGGAGCGACAACTTATCCAGAACTACGAAAGGCGGAGGGTGATATTGTTACGCTTTCTGAGATTTCTCTAGACGACATCCCACATACTGTGGATTTAGTTGAATTACAGGAAATCCATAAAAGGTTATTTAGTAAAATCTATGACTGGGCGGGAGAATTGCGAACGGTTAATATTCGCAAAGGAAGCGAAGAGTATTTCTTAGATTATATTTATTTAGAAAACGGAGCTAAATTTGTTTTCGAGAAATTATCTAAAGAAAACCATTTGCAAGGGTTAAAGCAGGAAGAGTTCATTAAGCGTTTAGCTTATTTTTATGAACAATTAAATTTTATTCACCCATTTCGCGAAGGCAATGGTCGCGCGCAAAGAATATTTTGGCAAATAATTGCAAACAAAGCAGGATATAAAATCAACTGGAGCAAAGTTGTTGGCGAAGAATTAGATAGTGCATCTTTAATCGGTAGGACCGAGAATAATCTTGAGCCGCTGGAAATAATGTTTAAGAAGATTGTGGACTTGAATTGATGGTAGATATAGACTCGTATCTTACAACAATAGATTATAGTAAATCTTGGTATTACTAAGTCGGGGGGCTATTCTTTTATTTTAATCTGATCCTTTGAGCTAACTACGATTTCGTAAGCTATACGACCGTCATTGCGTGGGTATTCTTCAATATCGCCATGCACCTCGATTATTTTATTTCGATAAGTGATAGCCTCTTTTACTGACATTACCTGAGGATTTTTGATAAAAGCTGAAAAATCACCATCTTCTTTGTTCTTAATCCAAATATAACCGTAACTAGTGCTGTCAACATCATTCACATAATACTCAACACAAACACCAGTTTTACCTACAAATTGTTTAACCTCGTCAGCGGTCATACAAATCTCGGCGGCTTCGATTTGAGCAATGCGCTCATCGACTAGACGTTGTTGTTCGGCTTTTTTAACCTGCTCTTCATAAATTTGTAACCCGACCACAATAGCGACAATCGCCAAAATAATGCTCACTACTAAGCCAACTACGAACTTTGTATGTTTCCTCCACCAATTCTCGTAATTCGCCAATGTAGCACCAGTCTCTTGAACATCGTGCATTAATTCAGCTCTTCGGTTATCGAGTTGAACGTTTTCCGTCTTAAGCCTGTCACGAGTCTCGCTGAGTTCCGCGGTCTCACGTCTGAGAGCATCAATTTCTTCTCGCAATTCCTTCTCAAACTCAGTACGACGCCTTTTCATCTCTCGTTCTTCAAAGGCTTTGCGTTCTTCCAAGTCTTGGATTTGAGCAAGTTTAGATTCAAGCTCGGCTTTTTCACGTTCAAACTTACCTACATTCTTCGATATGACTCTTATTGCATCGTCTGAGTTCTTTTTCATCATCTGATAGGTAATGCGAGTTATATTACCATATCGATTAATAACCTCGTTCTGTTTTGCAGTAAGAGAATCGAATCGTTCAACAGGAACCTTTCCTGATGCGTGATAGTTTTCACCGTCAATTTCAATCGGATATTTACCACTTAAGACAAAGTCAATTGCTCCATTCTTGGTATAACCATCGCACTGAAAGTCGATTGGTACTTGTGGCTCTAATTCGTCGAGCGACGGGTAGTCATTTTTAGCCACTAGTTCAATAAAAAACCTTTCAGCGAAATGTTGACTATCATCAAACCAATCAATGTTTGACCACTTTTTATAGTATTCTTGTGTTTTCATTATCCTACCCTAAGTGATAGTTTGCTTAATTATAACACTAAAAAGATTATCCAGCGAGATGTAGTTTTATATAAAAGTAACGCTTTTAGCCTTAAAACGTATAATGGTTCTCAAGCTACTCATATCATAAGCAAAATATATTAGGTTCCAACTCAGTAGCTCACTCTCAATAGCAGTTCTAACTTCCTGCACTGTGGTCCACCAAGTTGAAATTATCGAAAATACCTTTTGTAATATGTTGCAGAAGGTATTTTTTGGCATGACGAGAAATCCAAGCAAAGACATATTAAATAATATTTTATTTCTTCCGATGTGGCGAAATTATTTCTAAGTCAAGGATTTATGGTATAATATAAACATGGAAAACAGTCCTTTTAGCCCTTGGTGGTACTATGAAATGGGTAAAGCCAGCTCTAAACGCCCGCGCCAGCCGCAAAAAATCCTGCACAAAAGTCAGCAGTCAAGCAGTCCACTAAACCATCAAACCTTGGTTTAGGCCTTGGTTTAGGTTTGTTCGGCATTATTGCGCTTTGGTTATTTTTTGCGGCAATTTTCTCAATACTAGTCTATATCATCGCCAGCGTCTTTGGTGGTTTGAGTCTTTGGCTTTGCGCAGTTATCGGCGGCATTATTTCCATTTGGTTTTGCTCGCTATTTATTCACTAAAAAGTGCTTCGAATCGCTTTATACAACAATAAAAACATTCAACTCATCATTCAACCTTGCAAATTTGCTATTAAACACCCACTTTTTCTCCAAAAAAACTCCAAATCAAGTATAATTGTATACAATACTAAAGTGGAGTGTAACGAATTTACTATGGAAACGGCTTATGATAGTATTCTTAACTTTAGCGACACAGCAAAGTTTAATGAATATCGTCACGCGCTAATCACCGACAAAGGCACTATCGCCAACGGCAAACTGCCTGTCAGTATGGTTTTGACCTATTATACGCCCGCCGCGCGTCCAGGCCTTTTTGATGCTGATTCCGCTAATGAGCGCATTCCAAAGGAACTTCTTGAAGCTGGCTCCACCTCAAAGCGTCTGCCAGGCTTGATTTTCCGCAAAGACTTTTTCGATGAAATTATCCGTCAAGTTATTACCCGCCAAGAAATCAACCTTGACAGCGTTAAAGATGGCCTTCTTTTGACGCGACCTGCCGACGAAAACACTTGGAACACGCTGACCGACCGCGACAAAGTCAAGCTGATCGCCAAAAATCTTGCCCTCCTCAACAAAGAAACCAATACCAACTATCGCATTTATGGCGAACGCTTACATTACCTAACTATCGGCAAAGTCAAAATCCGCACCATGCGCCAAAATCGCGAGGAAATCGCATATTATCCACTCTTTCTTTTTGCATGCGAAGAAGTTGACGAACACCACCTCAAAGTTAAAGTAGATACTGCCGGTTTTGTAAACTTCTGGCTGGATAAAAATTGCCTCGATGACTTCTTTTATAAAAAATGGCATCATTACGAAATTAACCTTAATAATGATATCGCCCACATAATCAACAATCTTGCCACCGAAATCAACAACCTACATATAATTGACTTTCTCGAAATCCAAGTCGACCCTTCTTATATAGGTGTTCAGATTGTTACCGGATTCGAAGCTGAATATATTGATCCGGCGTGGAACAAAATATTAAACGAACAGGAGGAGCCAAATGAATAATCCAAATCACATTACATTCAGCTCGCTTGATCCCTCTCAAAAAAGAACTCTTGAGCACATTCTGTCTAATCAAGATGCCAATCTACATATTGTATATGGCCCTCCCGGCACTGGCAAGTCGCAGTTAGTTGTCAGCCTCTTGGAGCAATTAGCTACTAGCGGCAAAAAAGTACTCTTCGTTAGCCAGAACACCGAAGCTCTCCGTGTCATCGAGCGCATGATTAGAAAAACCGAGCAAAGCATCGGTTATCCTGTTGACGGCTCATATTTTTCGCTTTTAGACATGTGCTTACTTCTTTATGAACCAGCCCATCGTAAGCTCAAATACTTACGCGAGCACTCGGCCGTAGTTCGAGAAAAACGGATTAAATGCCCTCGCGCCATCGACCAACCCGAAAATATCACCTATCAACTCAGTTATACCGCCCTAGACCACGACGCAAACTACCACATTCATCACGATGAGATTGGTTTTGACGAGCTAATGGCATATTATCTTAAATATGTCACGATGGAGTTCGCCCCCGAATCTTTAGCTGAGTTTGAACATGTCAATGTACGGCAAATCTTAAACCTAGTTGATAGCTATAAGCATCCTGAGTTATTTAACGACTTCGTACATCCTCGTCGCGAACTTAGCTTATTAGCCACTAAAAACCCCGAGCTAAACTTACCAACCGTTCGCGAAAAAATCAAAAAAATTGCCGATGCTATTAGTTCCGAATCATCTATACAGCTCTTGTCGACTAAGAGCGCCATGGATGTCGTCGACTATCTCGATCTTTTGCTAACTTACGAAACTTTGGCGCCATATATCAATATTTATGCTGCGGCTACAATTGACAAGACTCTCGACAATATTATTGAGGAACTAGAACAAACCATTAAACTTCGTGACGATAATCAGCTCGAGCATATCAAACTTTCCGCTCAGCTCGCTGACGCCAAAGCTAAATCAAAAAATTCCATTAATAATATCACGCTCGAGACCGCCTCGGTTGATCTCTCGCCCGTCTTTGTTCAATCCGCCGAAGCTAACCTCACTCAGACCATCCAAGACCTACAAGAGATTTCCAATCTCATGAAAGAAGCTAATGGTTTTGCCTCGGGATTCAAATATTCCTCACCCGAAGCCCTTCAGGTCACTCTTGCGCACGCTTTCGTTACGGAATATCAAGAACTGATTGATAAAATTAATGAGAATAATGCCCAAGAGATCTTCTCTCTTGATGCCACAGCCATTAGCCAACTAAATACTGACACGCGTGGATATTTTGCAATTACTGGTGCAAAAAAGCTCTTGCGTAAAATTCCGGCTAGCTTTATAGCTATAGATCTCAAAAACCATCAGTGGATGGAGTTTTATCGCGACTACTTCCTAGAAAACTTCGAGCAAATTCATTTTCTCCTAAACAATTCAAATATCACTTTAAACTGGATTTTACAATTCAATGAGCAAAAATCCGAGTTTCCGCTCTCAAAATTCGGTATCAACTACCAAAATCAAGCTGAATTATTATATTTTCTTGATGTCAGTTCAAGACTTTATTGCTTGCTCAAAAAATACGATTTGCTATCTAATAATTATCAAGAGCTCATCGGCGAAATTGAATATATTTACAAAGCCCTCAAAACCATCCAAGAATTATGGTTAGATGAAGTTAACGGTGGCCACATTTTCAAGCACGGCCTTCAGAATTTCCTCAACGAAGTTAAAAATCAGCAGGCCATTCTGCAAGCCGAATCAGCGTTACGCCAAGCCGAACAAGATAATGAAAGCATGCTTGGAGAAAACTTCAACAAAGTTAAAGCCTTTCTTGTCGATGATAGTTACGATAATTTTGTGCAAAATATTGATGCGATGCTTACTATCATCAAACCCCTTCGCGCCAAATTCAGCGAAATAGTCAATACTCTCAATCTGCCGGTTGATAATATTAAGTTAGATCGCACATATCTGGAAAACGCCAAACAAGTGCTACTCGACATCAATCAAACCGACTGTCTCTCTGATTTTGCCTATGAAATCGACGCCAACAAGAATTTATATAATTGGCTCGACAAGTTATTAATTCTCGAGCATTATAGCAACGATGCTGAGATAGCGGATTTTGTTGAGCATAATAACTTTATTTCCGAAGTATATTCCGCATTCGGTGAAGCGAATAGAAAATATCTCACTAGCGTACTACAACAAGATGATCTTACTTATAATAAATTTACTGCTCGTATCATTAGCGCGATTGTGCGCGAAGTTTATGGACGTTCACCGATCAACTCCAGAAAACTCATTCGCGATGATCAAAAATTCTTTGATGATTACGCTATCTATCTAAAAAACCTCCGACTCCGTTCGTATGGCGAAGGTCTGCAGAACATATATTCAAATTGTGCCGCAGCGATGGTAGAACTAGCTCGTCAAGACACCATGCGCGCTTTCGGCAAATCCACTTTCGAAAAATTCCGCGATAATACTGCCAAAATCTTGCGAGCTTTTCCAATCATCTGCGCCACACCAAAAGAAGTAGCAAAATATTTAGCTCCAGTCAAAGGCGAGTTCGATTACGTAATCTTCGACGAAGCTTCTCAACTCCTGCCTGGCCAAGCTCTGCCATCCATCTTCCGCGCTAAGAAAGCCGTCATCATTGGCGATCCTCACCAAATGCCGCCTAGCCTCAATCTAGGTTTTGGCATGACCAGTGCCGATGATGAAGAGGAAGATCTAGGCGAAAGCATTCTCGACCTCGTGCGTAAGCAGCCCCAAGAACAACATCATCTCAAAGTGCACTACCGTTCACGCTACAATAAATTATTTGAACCATCACGCCACGCTATTTACGCCGAAGAGGGAATCGAACCAATTTACGAAGCAGAACCGTCCAAAGAAGCCCCTATCGCCATCGAGGATAATCTAGGTGACGCACAAGATTTTAATGGCTATGATGTTAACTTTGCTAAAATCTGCGAAAATGCCCAAAAATATCTTCGTGATCGCCGCGCACATGACGAAGCTAGTAAAAATAACGATAGGAATTACAAAACTATAGATGACGAATTTGGCGCTATCTTTTGTATTCTTTTTGCTAGAGGAGAAGTTTTGGCTCAATTCCGTCGCTATCTCGCCGAAGAAGAAACCGCTCGTAAATACAAAGATATCGTTGATTTATATACACAAGAAAAGATCATCACCTCCACCGTTACTAACTGCCAAGGTATTGAAGGCCTCTATACGATTATTTATCTACAATATTATACTAATCCAGTCGCTATGTGGTTTTTCAATGAGGCGGCCGGCGCTTATAAACGCCTCAATGTCGCCATTACCAGACAACGCGAAGGTCTCAAATTACTACTAGCCAACCCCAAAGCGTCTTGGATTGCCGCCTGCGAGAGCAAACTTAATAATCCTCATACCGACCCAAACGCTCGTCTGAGCGCCGAACTTATGCGCAGTCTTTTACAGAATGCCGGCGAAGACACAGATTACTTATATCTTGAACATACGCTTGGAGATAATGTCAATCATTTTGATTCTCCACTCACTGAACAACTTTATCATAAACTAGAAGAGCATTATTCTAGCCGCATCGGTAAAACGCTAAAGATTTATAGTGAAGTGGGCTGGAATCTCCTATTACCCACTGGCGAGGGAATCAATCAGAACGAACGTAATATCGGTTTTCGTATCGATCTGGGAATCTACTCAATTACCGAAAAACGTTTTATCCTAGGCATCGAGATGGACGGGGCAGCATACCATATCGGCTATTATAAGGAACAAAGTGATTATAATCGCCAGCAAGTTTTGGAGTCAAAAGGTTGGACTTTGCATCGAATTTGGTCTACTAACTGGCTCAATGACGAGCAACGCGAGTTCGAACGTCTCACCGCTAGAATTGACAGTTTATTGGAAAACTCTAACCAAAAGCTATGACTTCCACCGCCAAAAAATCCACTGGCATCAAGTCTCGTTCACGCGTCCGCGAACGTGGCGAAGTTTTCACGCAATCGCGCGAGGTCAATGATATCCTTGCACTCACTGAAGCTACGTCGAATCGTTATTGGCGTTTCTTGGAACCTTCCTGTGGCAATGGTAACTTTCTTGAAGCTATTCTCAAGCAACGTCTTGAACATTTAAAGCAAGATCGCATCGAATGGCACCATAAAAACCGTGAGTTTTCAGTGTTAAAAATCCTCTCTACGATTTACGGTGTTGATATTGCGGAAGATAATATTCTAGAATGCCGTAAAAGAATGTTAAAAGTCATTTTCGAATACATGCCTAAAAGGAGCAATAAAGGTTTTTTGTTGGCACTGGACGAAATTTTGCGAACAAATCTCCTAATCGGTGATATGCTAAATGGTAAGGACCGGATTTATTTTGTTGAATATACAACACCCATTCAGGGTAAATTTAAACGCAAAATTTATGCGCTCACCGACATGGAAAATAATATCGAAAAAGCCATCCAAGAATTCCCCATCATAGATTATACTAAACTCGCAAATTATCCAGCCCAAATTAATCCAAAGAAGGATACTAATGACTAAAGCAATTCTCCACCGCCTCATCAAGGACTACAAAGCGCCTGACATTCTCACTTGTATTGCTAACTTATCAAACGACGAGGTTTTTACTCCGCCCGATTTAGTTGATAAGGTTCTCGACTTATTACCGGAAAACGTTTGGCACAACAAAAATCTCCACTGGCTTGATCCAGCTTGCAAAACTGGCATCTTCTTGCGACAAATCGCCGTACGATTAATGGAAGGACTTCGAGACGAATTCCCCAATGAAGAATCGCGTCGTCAGCATATTCTCCAAAACATGCTTTTTGGAATTGCCATCACAGACCTAACCGCCATGATAAGTCGTCGCAGTTTATACACATCTAAAAATGCAAGTGGAGAAAAATCGGTCGCTAAATTCACTAATCCCAGTGGAAATATTTCCTATGATAATCGCTCGCACACATACAAAAACAGTAGCTGCATCTATTGCGGCAGCAAAGCCGGCGGCAAGCTTGACCGCGACGCCACTAAAGAACGTCATGCATATAACTTTATTCATTTAACTAAAGAGGAGGCAGCAAATATGAAATTCGACATTATCGTTGGCAACCCCCCATATCAACTCAGCGACGGCGGCGGCACCGGTTCATCAGCTATGCCAATTTATCAACATTTTGTGAATCAAGCCAAGAAGCTTAATCCCCGCTATATGGCTTTCATTATTCCATCACGTTGGTTTGCTGGCGGCAAGGGCCTAGACGGTTTTCGCGAAGAAATGCTACATGATGACCGCATTCGCGAAATCGTAGATTATCCAGACGCCAACGATTGTTTTCCGGGCGTCGAAATCAAAGGCGGAGTCAATTATTTCATTTGGGATCGAGAATATCATGGTGACTGCAAAATTACTACGATTGTCGGCAATAGCAAACCTAGCGTCATGACGCGCAGTTTATCAGAAAACAGTTCTTTTGTACGTTGGAATGAAGCAATCCCAATTCTTCGCAAAGTCCAGAGCCGCCACGAACAAACTCTCGAAGACTACATTTCATCGCGCCGACCATTCAACTTTAATAGCAATTTTACCGACTACGACCAAATTAATAATCCCGACAAAATCAAAATCTATGTACTTGGCGGAAAAAGCGGCTACATCCAGCGCGAGCGAGTTCAATCTAATCTCGAAAGTATCGACACAGTCAAGGTTCTCTGCGCCAAAGCCGGCAGCGTCAATGGCCATTTTCCCAACCGTGTCCTGGGTTCACTATTTATAGCCGAGCCGCCTAGCGTCTGCACTGAAACTTTTCTTATCGCTGGACAATTCAAGACTCTCACCGAAGCCGAAAATTACACCAAATATCTCAAAACCCGTTTCGTCCGCTTTCTATTACTTCTCAAAACTCCCACTCAAAACATGAGCAAGTCTTGCTTCGCCTTTATCCCAGCTTTAGATATGACAAAAGAATGGACTGACGCCAAACTATACAAACGTTATGAAATCACCCCCAATGAGCAAGCTTATATTGAAAGCATGATTCAGGAGATGTAATGTCAAAACTCTTATCTTATCAAAAACGCCCCCAAATTTATGTTTATAGCTCACCTAGCCAGCCCGGCTTTAAAATCGGCTACACCGAGCGTGTTGCAAAATCCGGTAATGATTTTGATGCCGTGAAAGAACGCATTGATAAACAACTAGTCAAAACTCCCAATCCACAATATAAAATCGAACATTATGAGCTGGCTATTACTAATGACGGCACGCAATTTAACGACCATCTCGTCCATAAATGGCTCAAGAATTTCGGCGCCAAACAACTTGCTAACGAATGGTTCGATACTGATATTGACACAATCAAAAACATTCTCCAATCTATCAAAACTGGTCACCCCGAAACAGGGAATCATCAACGCAAGAATTTTTCCATGCGCCCCGAGCAGGAAATCGCCGTTCAACAAACTAGTGCGTATTTCAAAAAATATCTTAATGAAACCGAACCGCCACGCTTCCTTTGGAATGCCAAAATGCGCTTCGGCAAAACTTTCACCGCTTACCAACTTGCCAAGAAGATGGGCTGGAAGAGAATTCTGGTATTAACCTACAAACCTGGGGTCGAAAAAGAATGGCGAAATGATCTATACGGACATGTCGATTTTGAAGACTGGCAATTCATCGAAGGCTTGTCGAGCTGGAATGACGATGAAATTGACGAATCTCGACCCGTGGTATGGTTTGCCAGCTACCAAGATATTCTTAGCACTAATCATAATGGCAAAATCAAAGAACGTCATCGCAAAATGCATGAAATTAATTGGGATTCAATTTTTGTTGACGAATACCATTTCGGCGCCTGGCGAGATACTGCCAAAGAACTTGGCAAGGACAGTGACGAAACCCTTCCCGATCCAGAACTCGATGAGGCAACCGAAATTGAACAAACCTTGCCGCTCAAGACCAAAACCTATCTCTATCTTTCCGGCACACCATTTCGAGCTTTAGCTAATGGTGAATTCTCCGAAGATCAAATCTTCAACTGGACTTATGCTGATGAGCAACGCGCCAAAACCCTTTGGTATAATTCCGACAAAAATCCCTACCAAGCTTTGCCACAAATTGTAATGATGACTTACCAAATGCCAGAAAGTTTGCGCCAAGTCGCCATGCAGGGCGAGTTTAACGAGTTTGATCTGAATAAGTTTTTCTCAGCAACGAAAAACAATGCCGGTGAATGGGTCTTTCAACGCGAGAACGATGTTCAAAAATTTCTCAATATTCTGCACGGCATTGATTTAGAAGTAGCCATAGAGAACAGATTTGATCATCATGCGCCGGTTTTACCTTTCGAAGACGCCAGACTTCTATCCACCTTACGCCATACCTTCTGGTTTTTACCAAACGTCCCCGCCTGCCATGCTATGGAGCAGCTGTTAAAACGCGATCCATTTTTTAGCAGTTATCAAATCATCCGCGCCGCCGGTGACGACACTCCCGGAGGCAAAAATGCCAAAGACCCAATCGAAGCTGCCATTCAAGATGGTTTTAGCACTAAATCAATCACTTTATCTTGCGGCAAACTCACTACCGGCGTCACCATACCCGCCTGGAGTGGTGTCCTGTTTCTACGCAATATCGAATCTCCCGAAACTTATTTTCAGGCCGCATTTCGCGCCCAAAGCCCATGGATAGCTCCAGACGCCGAAGATCCGCTCAAGCAGCACATTGTCAAGCCCACTTGTTATATTCTTGACTTCGCGCCCAATCGCGCCCTGAAACTCATCACCAACTACAGTAACTCCCTCGCCGCCATCGCCGATAATCGCCGCCCCGAACAGCGCCTTGAAGAATTCCTGGAATTCCTACCTGTTCTTTGCTACGACGGTTCCAGTATGCAGCGATTAAACGCCACTGAAATTCTCGACATTTCTACCTATGGCACCAGCTCCACTATGCTAGCGCGTAGCTGGCAAACCTCCGACCTTGTTGACACTACCACTATCGTCCTAGAAAAAGTCTTAAATAATCAAGAAATCATGGACGCACTAGAACGCATCGAAGATTTTCGCAATCTTCGCAACGACTTATCAAAAGTTATTTCTAGAGAAAAAGCCATTCGCGACTCCAAGAAAACTCGCGTTGAAGAAAATCGCGATGCCACTGATCTAGAAACCGCCGCCGAAAAAGCCGAACGCAAAGAGCGTCAAGATTTCAAGAAAAAGCTTCGCGAAAAACTTCTTAAATTCGTCACCCGCATTCCTGTTTTTATGTACTTAACCGACTATCGCGAGCAAGCCCTGGTCGATGTCATCCGCAATATTGAGCCGGAACTATTCGTCAAAGTTACTGGCCTTACTATTCGAGAATTTGATCTCATGTGTGAAATCGGCGCCTTCAATCAAACTAAATTAAACGAGCGCATTCTGCAATTTCGCCGTTTCGAAGACGCATCGCTCGAATATGTCGGCGGTCGCTCTGCTCATGATGACGCTGAAAATATAGGCCTTTTCGACACTACAATTACTCGCGCCGAAGCCAACGAAATCATCGAAGCCGAAATCTAAAAACTACGCCAATGATGATTTTTCTTACCTTGGGATATGCTATAATTAACACAAGGAGACTACATGCAATCCACCGAACCAAAAATCCACGGCATCTATCGACATTATAAAGGCGACTTATACATAGTCGAAGCTCTTGCCCATCATAGCGAAACTGGCGAGGAGCTCATTATTTACCGCGGCCTCTATGGCGACAGCCCGCTCTGGGCTCGGCCCAAGTCTCTTTTTCTTAGCAAACTCGCTCCCGAAGATCAAGCTAAGTTTAATCAAACATATCGCTTTGAACTTCAAAATATCAAAAGTCAAAATCATCACGAATAATTAGAGGAATCTTATGACAGAACAACCTACCATTCTCACCGGCATCCGCGCTAATAGCGAGCTCACTCTCGGCAATTTTCTTGGCGCGCTCATACCTATGGTTCGCCTCGCCAACACACATAGCAATAACTACCATATTAATATTTTCACCCCAGATCTTCATTCCATTATTTCCGATATCGACGGCGAACTCCAGCAGAACATCATCAAATCCCTCAAAAACTACCTTGCCGCCGGTCTCAACCTCACCGAAAACGTCCACTTTTACCGACAATCGCACGTTCCAGCCCACTCCGAACTTTGCTGGATTTTGAACTGTGTTACTAGTATGGGCGATCTCAACCGCATGACTCAGTACAAAGATAAAAGCGACGGTAAGGACAGTGTCAATGTCGGCATTTTTGACTACCCAGTCCTCATGGCTGCCGACATATTATTGTACGACGCCGAATACGTGCCAGTTGGCGAGGATCAATTCCAACATCTCGAACTCACTCGCCGCGTTGCTGAAAAATTCAACAAGCAATACGTCGATATTTTCACGTTACCAGTCGAGCCCAAGAAACAAGTTGAATTCATGCAAGTTGGCGAAGCTATCCGCATTCGCGACCTCCAAAATCCCGAAAAGAAAATGAGCAAATCCACCAAATCCGAAAACAGCAAAATCATGCTCACCGACACTCCTGAACAGGTCAAAAAGAAAATCATGTCCGCCACCACCGACAGCGTCGGCAAAATCAGCTTTGACATGTTCAATCAGCCAGGAATTAGTAATCTTTTGCAAATCGACGCGCTCGTCAATGACATGCCGTTGCAAGACGTTATTTCCACTTGGTCTGGCGAGACACATTATGGCGACCTCAAGCAAAAAGTCGCCGAAGACGTTGCCGCTTTCCTAGGCGAATTCCAGCGCAAACTCGCCACTATCAGCGACGACGAGGTATTGACGTTACTGCAAAAGGGCGAAATCTACGCTAACGAAGTCGCAAACGCAAAACTATTAGAGGTCCAGAAGGCCTTTCATTTGAGGTAATATGATTATAACTGGCAAAAAATTTAGCAAACCCGACCTTTCAAGAGTGATTAATGGCGACACGGCTCTGCCCGAAGCCCAAGCTGGTCCCGAAAAATTTCGTCTAGACCATCTTCTCGTAGAGCAACATCCTGAATATAATCGCTCTAGTCTTCAAACTTTTATTAAGAGCGGTTTCGTCACCGTTGATGGTGAAAAAATCACCAAAGCAAACAGCAAATTCGAAAAAGATGCTGAAATTATTTTAAGCGTACCTGAAAGCCAAACTGAATTGCCCAAAATCCCCATCATTTACGAAGACGAAAACATACTCGTCCTCGATAAACCGAGTGGCCTACTTAGTATGGCCAAAGGCGAATATTGCCCAGAAATCACTCTAGAAAAATACGGTCTCTTAGTACATCGTCTCGACCGGGATACTTCCGGAGTCGTCATTTTAGCCAAGAACCCCGAAACTCAGACTATGCTTAGGAAGCAATTCCAAGACCGCAAAACCCACAAAACCTATTATGCTATCGTCGAAGGCACACCAAAACTCCCCGAGGCCATGATTGACCTGCCCATCAATCGCAACCTCAATCGCCCCACCACTTTTGAAGTCAACCAAAACGGCAAACCATCACAAACTTACTACAAAGTCCTCGAAAGCAAAAACGGCAAAAGCCTACTCGAACTCAAGCCCACCACCGGTCGCACGCACCAGCTTCGTGTTCACCTCAAATATCTCAGCACGCCTATCTTGGGCGACCCCGTCTATGGCGACGAAAAAGCCGCTCCCCGCCTCATGCTTCATGCCGGTAGCCTCGAAATCACCATTCCTGGGAAACAGGGAAACACCCGCCAAACCTTCACCTCACCTTTGCCACCAGAGTTTAATCAAGCCATAGAAAGTCCGTCGAAATAGCATGGCTATTCCAACACATACTTCCATTATAGCACACATCATGAAAAAAGTCAATAATAAAATTAATATCTCAGCGAAAAAGCCAACTACATATGTTTTTTGATAAGATCACCGAACTCCCCAAAATCGCGCAAAAAACTAGCTGTTCGATATTTGTCATACCCAAAGAATCAAAATTCAAACTTCCTAGCGCTCTCTATCTTACTCCCGACGAAGACAAAAAAACCGAAATTATTACCGTCGAGCAGATTCGCAATTTTCTTGAGCTAACTCAATGTCGCGAGTCGAGAGATCGCTTTTTCGTGATAAATCCTGCCGACGCCATGAATGAAGCTGCCCAAAATGCTTTTCTCAAGACTTTCGAAGAGCCGCATGTTTTTTGTCATTTTGTACTTATTACAGAAAAACCTACCAATCTATTGCCAACTATTTTGTCGCGTGCTCAAGTTTTCATCTTGCGCCAGCAAAACCGTCTCAACAACCCACCGGCCGTTAAGCCTAAGACCTTGGAACTTGCTAAAAAACTTATCGCTGCCACTCCTCGCGACTTGCCTGCTCTTGCCGCCGAAATCGCCAAGAGTAAAACCGCCCGCAGCCTTGCTACTGACGCTTGTACCGCCGCCATCGAACTTCTCTATAAGTCATATTTTAAGACTGGTAATTCCAAGTTTCTCGCCAAACTTCCAAATTTCATTCACCTTCATCAAAATCTCCAACAAAACGGCCATGTAAAACTGCATATTGTCGCAGATTTATGCTAAAATAGTAATATGTTAGGAATTGCGCTAATCGCTGCAATAGCTCTGGGGTTAACTTTTTTGTACCCTCTTTTTCATCGCAAGCCCGCCGAGGCGCAGCATAATGCCCGCTATGACGTTCAAATGAAACGCCTCTGGAGCGCTGCTCAGACTTCTATGCGTGATCACAAGCCTCTGCGCGCCGAAAAGGCTCTGCTCACCATCCTTAAATTTGATGAGAAAAACGCTGCTGCCTACAATCGTCTTGGTATTCTTTACGCCAAGGAACAAAAGTTCGACGAAGCTATTGAATGTTTTGAAATCGCTCAATCTCTCGATAATAACCCTTCTTCTCTACATAACGTCGGCCTAATTTACCTCGAAACTGGCGCTTACGAAAAAGCCGTCATGGCTTTTGAACAGGCCATAGATCTCGAAAGCGATGTTCCGGCACGTTATATTGCTCTCGCTAAAGCTAAGGAACGTCTTGGCCAGGTCAAAGCCGCTGTCGACGCTTTAGAAAAAGCCTACCAGCTCGATCATAGCACTAACACGCTTCGCCTCATTCTTGCAATCCACGAAGCTACCGGTGACGCCGAAGGCTTAGCCGACACCACCGCCCGTATCGAAGCGCAAATCGCTAGTGAAGCATGTACCGCTGCCGAACGCCGAGGTAACCGCCGCGCCGCCAGAACTACCAGTCGTAATCAAGCTAACGCCGCCAGCACATCAGCTCGTCAAACAGTCACCCGCCCCAAGAATGGCAAAAGAATCTAGAATTGATTAAGCTTATAAAGTCATAAAAGTAGTGAAGTATTTTGCTTGGAACAATTTTAACTCCACCAGGCTATCATTAAACCTCTGTAGCGCAAAATTTTAAAGCGTAATAATCTTACCCCTCCTACCTCATTAGTTGCTTATGTAGACAGCACAAAAACGTCCATACGATTTTAAGCCGTATCAAATCTTCAACTCAATTTTCTATACATTATCAAGCTCTCATACAAAAGCATAAAAGACGTATCACGCTAAAACTATTCAAAAAAACAAAATGGAGCCGTGTGTCGGCTCTGCCCCGACGACCTGCCGCTTACAAGGCGGCTGCTCTACTAACTGAGCTAACACGGCAACACCACAATTATATCACACATTTTCTAGATTTAACATTTTTCTACGAATTTTCTCCGTCTATATTACCCTAAAGAAAAGTACCATCGGCTCAAGTAATAAAGAAAAAAGCTTTACCATTATCCATTATTAGTAGAGACTAGGCAGCGGAGGGGAAAGGAAAAAGAGCGATAGTATCGTTGGGATGGTCAAAACGTATAGAGACTGATTCCCATCCAATAAGCTTCCGTTGCTTTGTGTGTGCTATTATTTGCCCATAAAAATCCATTTTGACCGCGTTCGATATTAGCGTATGGATAGCTAGTTCCACCCCATCTATTGCCACCTACACGATTAAGAAATAGAGGCGATAATCCGCCGTCCTGAGTCGCACTTTCGTTGCCTGGCAAGGTTATTCCTGTGTTCGTCATATAATCATTAGTAGTATTATCGCTCACCAAATTACAAGGAGCGTGAGCGATAAAGTATAGTTCCTATACTTTATCCGAACCGACGCAGGCTTTTTTAGACTGTGAGGTTTTAGAAATTGCGATAAGCAGGTCCTTACATATGGCCATTTTTATTCCAATAACGAGGCATTTTTTACTTTGTACAAACCCCCAAAAACCAAACAAAACCTGATCTGCGGATCAAGTTTTGGGGTATTTTGAGATATCACCACCCCTGTTAGCTATTTTCAAAACCTTAAACCTAGGTTTAAGGTTTACCCGAACACGGAGTTTGGTCATTTTTCTTGTATTTTCCACGGATTTTATTGCCAAAAAAGGCCTTCAAGCTGCCTATTTTCTAAACAAAAGATCCAGAAAAAATTGCGAGATTGCGTTACTCTAAAAAGCAAAAATAGACTTTTTCTTTTCACTATTTGGTGAGCGATGATGATAACAATGGCAGCATGCATGCAAACCGAGGCATGACATTACCAGGCAAAACAGATGCAAGTCATAATATCTTCCTCTCGCCATTTTTTACTACTCCTGCCGGATATAGCAATAGCCTGTCACATTTACTAGAGTTGTTAGGAAATTATAGTTTTCTTGCATCAAGCATTCCAAACATCAACAATAGCTCATATTACTTTGCAACTAGTCTCCAGTTTTTCTGGGTCTGGCCCTCGGATCACAATACTCGAGATCGCGCCCAATCCCTCCGCTGCCTAGTCTCTACTAATAATGGATAATGATGAAGCGAGGAATGCGAATAATAATAAAGTCTTGCTTTATTATTAGAGCTGATGAAGCTTTTTCTGCGTGATAGCGCAGATAAGGCGAGGAGTACAAACATTTAAGCGCGTAATGCTTTTCTGCGCAATGGAACAAATAAAACGAGAGCAATTGCTATGAAAACTTGTTACAAAAACAAGGCGGCACCCGATGGCGATTGTTTTTCAACTCGTTGTAACGACATACTAGTAGAGTCATTTTTATGATACGTCAGATAAAACCATGTCGTTAATAAATTCCGAGTCCCCATAAAATATTCCACCCTAAATAGCTTAAACAAAAAAACTCACAAGAAAATCTTTTTTATCAAGTTTTAATGGCAAAAACGCAAAGAATTGCCTTGCAATAATACAAAAAATCATTTATACTAAAAACAGAGATATAACATATGAAAAAATTAACTCCAACCATATTAACTCTCGCTGTTATCGCAATTTTAGGAGTCACCGCTACTGTTATTATAGCCAAGAATAGTGATAGCCAAACTGAAAATAACTCCAGTGAGATAACAAACGAGGGAGATGGAACCAGCTCACCCTCCGAGCAGAACAATTTTACAATTACTGGCATGTTGGATTCTAATTTCGACGCCTCCGATAGTGCCGCCATGTTCGAACGCGCCGATTACGTCGCGCTAGTTCATGTCGATTCGATCGACGGAGCCGATAATTATGCAGAAGTTATCGATCAGCCCGTCAGAATATTCACTTACGGCCAATTTACAGTTATTGATAGCTTCAAAGGCGACCTAGAAATCGGCAAAACGACAAATTTTTATCGCGTAGGCGGCACCATGTCAGTTGATGATTATTGCAAGCATGCTTCAGAATCGCGATGCTCTAAAATGGATGCCCTTGATCCAGGGAAAGACAATGTTTCGTATGTAGTTTCTGGCGACATCGACATTGAAGCCGGAAAAGTCTATCTCGCTTATCTTAAAAAAGACGAAGCGCTACGCACCGCTGAAGGTTACACCTTCCAAGAAAACCAAGGTGGTCTCCGCGAAGTTCAATCCTCAGCCAACTATTCGGCCGACTCAAACCCATCCGACATAAAGATCCTTAATAATTTCACCGGCGACTGGGAATCTCTTAGCAGTATTATTCCCCAAGAATAAGCAGCAAAACACCCTAAAGCAAAACTTCAGGGTGTTTTTTGTTTGCACATCCGCCACACTACCTATTATCACTAAGAAAATATCACCTACACCAATGATAGAGAATCTTATTCGTTCGCTAAATTGAATATTTTTGCGTTATCAGCATATATTAGCTGATGCCTTTTAAGGGCTATTTTTGTTATAAATTCTCACATACAAAATCGTTTTTCAGGTCTTGTTGCATAATCCCCAAACAAAAAAAGTAGTGTTATGATTAAAGTATGA
>CAPNAV010000013.1 GCA_948663575.1 uncultured Candidatus Saccharibacteria bacterium | reverse complement strand
TAACATGCCCTTATAGGGCTGAGCAAACCACCCCTTGGAGGGGTGGTTTTGATTCGTGTTATAATCAATATATTATGTCAGAAACCCTGTTTTTTTATGACCTTGAGACTTCCGGACGCAGTCCTCGCTTCGACCGTATCATGCAATTTGCCGGCCAACGCACCAATCTTGACTTTGAGCCGATTGGCGAGCCGGTCAATCTGTTAGTTGAATTAGCCGATGATACTCTCCCTAGCCCTCAGGCTATCATGATTACTGGCATCACTCCTCAATCCACGCGTCTCGATGGTATTTCCGAACGCGAATTTTGCAAATATTTTGTCAACCAGATTGCCACTCCTGGCACGACGATGCTGGGTTATAATTCTGTACGCTTCGATGATGAATTTATGCGCGCCACGCTTTGGCGTAATTTTTATGATGCCTATGAATGGCAATGGAAGGATGGACGTAGCCGTTGGGATTTGCTCGACGTTGTCAGAATGACTCGCGCCCTTCGTCCAGAGGGAATTAAGTGGCCGTTCACCCCTGAAGGCAAACCTACTAATCGCCTCGAGCTCATCACTAAGGAGAATAATATCGTCCACGCCCATGCCCATGACGCGCTTTCGGATGTCGAAGCTCTTATCAGTGTCACTAAACTGATTAAGGAGCATCAGCCGCAATTATTCGATTTTCTCTATCGCCTGCGTAATAAGCGTGATGTTGCTCAGCTTGTCAATCTTAAAAATCCCCAGCCTTTTGTCTACGCCTCTGGGCGCTACCCGTCAGAAAATTTGCATACCACGGTTGCTATCCCTGTTGCGGAGATTGGCAATGGTAATTTGCTGGTTTTTGACTTACGTTACAATATCGATGAGCTCCTAGCTGGCGAGGCGGCTGCTGAAGCTGCTGGCACTATCGATAAAACCAAGCCATTTCGCGAGCGCGATCCCTGGGAGCGTGATTATTTCCCGATTATTAAGAAGCTTCAGCTTAACCATTGTCCTGCTGTTGCTCCGCTCGGCGTTTTGAGTAAGGAAGATGGTTGGCAAAAAATCGGCCTCACCCCAGAAATCGTTGAGCAGAATCTCCAAAGCCTCCGTGCTCATCCCGAATTTATCCAACGTGCCGGCAAGCGCGAACGCGATACTAAGCGTGAAATCCAGCAAAAAGTCAAGGAGCAATCCGCTAAATTCAATGATGTTGGCGGCGCTCTCTATGATGGCTTCCTCGATGATGGTGACAGTCGTATCTGCGCTGTAGTGCGCGCCAACCTAGCCGATGATTTGACAAATTTTCACCCACATTTCAAAGATAAAAGATTACCCGATCTTCTATTGCACTATAAAGCTAAGAATTTTCCCAGCGCCCTTTCTAGCGAAGAATCAGCTCAATGGGAAGAGTATCGTTTAGCTCGTTTGCGTAGCCAGGAAGAAACATTCCTGCAAGAGATTCAAGCTGCTAGTGATTTAATTACTCAGAACCAGCCCCTCCCTGGCAACAAAACCGCCGACGAGTGCCAGTATCTAATCGACGAGTTGATGCTTTGGTATCAAAGTCTCCAATCAGCCGACCTCTAGTATTCTATTGACAAAATAAACAATCTGTGCTACAATAGACAGAGTAGGCATAAAACCTACGCAGAAACTTGAAGATGGGATTCAAAAAAACAGGGGGGTAATGAAATATATAATCTCATCGATGATATTGAATGCGGTCATTAAAACGGTGTTGCCAATCCAAACTAAAGCCCTGGGCTATTGCAGTCCGGGGCTTTTTACTGTATAATCATTAGCTAATGGATAACAATTTTATCAAAATTCGAGGTGCACGTCAGCATAATCTTAAAAATATCGACGTCGATATTCCGCGTGATAAACTAGTCGTGATTACTGGTCTTTCCGGTTCTGGTAAATCTAGTCTTGCTTTTGATACGATTTACGCTGAAGGTCAGCGTCGCTACGTCGAGAGTCTCTCTAGCTATGCCCGCATGTTTTTGGGAGTTATGGATAAGCCGGATGTCGATAGTATTACTGGACTTTCACCGGCGATTTCGATTGATCAAAAATCCACTAGCCGCAACCCGCGCTCTACTGTTGCCACGGTCACCGAAGTCTATGATTATCTGCGCCTCCTCTTTGCTCGCGTCGGTGTGCCGCACTGCCCAATTTGTCATCGTGAAGTGCAACGCCGTAGCGTCGAAGACATTATTAACGAAGTAATGAAGTTGCCACTTGGTAGTAAATTAATGCTTCTCGCTCCTATCGTTTCGCAGAAAAAAGGTAGCTTCATGCATGTTCCGGAGCAATATCAGAGCAAGGGTTTTTCGCGCGTTCGCGTTGACGGTATTGTCTATGCGCTTGACGAATTCCCCGATCTTAACAAAAACGACCGTCATGACATTGAAATCGTCGTCGATCGTTTCGTTCTATCTCCCGATTTACTCAGTCGCATCTCCAGCTCCATCGAACAGGCGCTCGAGCTCGGGCAGGGAATTATTAAACTACTTAAGATTAACGACAACAGTACGACGATTGAGGCTCGTGGTATTGGTAGTAAGACTGTCACCGAAAGTATAGCGTATAACAATGAGCAGCTCGACTCCTCTCTGCGAGGGGGTGCGGAGCTTACGAGCGAGCATGCAGCGCGCGAAACCCGCGACGGCGGGATTGAGCGACGCGTTCCTCGCGGAGATGGACTTGAGCTGCCTAATGGCGATAGTCTTTATACTTTCTCTCAGCGCTACGCTTGCGAGCTCCATCCTGACGAACTTATTCCTGAGCTCGAACCGCGCCTGTTCTCTTTCAATGCTCCTCAGGGCGCCTGCCCCACCTGCACTGGTCTTGGCACACGTCTCGAAATCGACCCAAATTTAATCCTCAATCCCAACCTCACCATCGCCGAGGGTGGCATTCGTCCGTTCAATCGCGTGACCCAAGAATCTTGGTGGTTAAAACGACTCGATGCTGTCGCACAGCGTCATGGTTTCTCAATTCACGTTCCGATTAGCGAGCTTAGTGAGGAGCATCTTCAGATTCTTCTTTATGGCACCGGCAAAGAGAAATACGAGGTTAGCGTTGGTGGCCACGGCAAATGGGGCAACGGTGCCACTTATCAGTCTACGTACGAGGGCGTTATTCCTACTCTCGAGCGTCGTCATAAAGAGACTGATTCTGAGTTTATCCGCAAGGATATTGAACGTTTTATGCGCGTGCATGAGTGTCAGACATGTCATGGTGCGCGCCTTCAGCCAGCTGTTCTTGCCGTCACGGTGCACGGTTTGAACATTATGGATATGTGCAATCTTGATGTCGATGCCACCCTCGAAGTTTTAAGCAAAGACCTTCAGTTCACCGAATCCGAACAGCAAATCGCTCAGCCTATTATTAAGGAGATCCGTGAACGCGTTAAATTCATGCAAGATGTCGGGCTAGGCTACCTTGAGCTTGGTCGCGCTGCTAATACTCTTTCTGGTGGCGAGGCTCAGCGTATTCGCCTGGCGACGCAAATTGGCTCAGGCTTACAGGGCGTACTCTATGTTCTGGACGAGCCGAGTATTGGCCTACATCAACGCGATAATGATAAGCTTATCTCTACTCTCAAACATCTTCGTGACCTCAAAAATACCGTTCTCGTAGTCGAGCACGACGAGGATACGATGTGCGAGGCGGATTACATTGTTGACATCGGCCCAGGTGCCGGCAAAAACGGTGGTCGCCTAATTGCTGCTGGCACCCCTGAGGAAGTTTCTCAAAATGATAAATCTATTACTGGCCAGTATTTATCTGGTCGACTCACGATCCCTATTCCTAAGAAACGTCGCAAGCCTAAAAAAGATCAAGAGCTTGTTGTAATTGGTGCTCGCGAAAACAATCTCAAAAATCTAGACGCACATTTTCCGTTGGGTGTCATGACGGTAGTTTCTGGTGTCTCTGGCAGCGGCAAGTCTACACTTGTTAATGAAATTTTAGCTAATGAACTGTTAGCCCGTCTCCATCGCGCTCAGACCGTTTCCGGTTTACACGAGCGTATTGATGGTATTGAATATCTTGATAAATGTATAGTGATTGACCAGTCGCCAATCGGACGCACTCCTCGCTCTAATGCTGCAACCTATACCGGCGTCTTTAATCAGATTCGCGAACTCTTCGCAAAACAGCCTGAAGCTGAGTTGCGTGGATATAAGGCTGGCCGCTTTAGTTTTAATGTCAAGGGTGGCCGCTGCGAAACCTGCCAAGGTGACGGCGTCAATAAGATCGAAATGCACTTCTTGCCCGACGTCTACGTCACTTGTCCGACCTGCCATGGCAAGCGTTATAATCATGAAGCTCTCGAAGTTAAGTATAAAGGCAAAGATATTTCCGAAGTCCTTAATATGACTATCGATGAAGCTGTTGATTTCTTTGCTAATATCCCCTCAATTTTGCCTAAACTCCAGACTATTCAAGAGGTCGGGCTTGGCTATATCAAACTTGGGCAACCTGCTACTACTTTTTCAGGTGGCGAAGCTCAGCGTATTAAGCTCGCAACTGAGCTCGCTCGCCGCAGTACCGGAAAAACCCTCTATATTCTTGACGAGCCTACTACCGGCCTTCACACTGATGATGTGAATCGTCTCCTGAAGATTCTTGGCAAACTCGTCGATGGCGGCAACTCTATGATTATCATTGAACATAATTTGCACGTTATTAAAAGCGCTGATTGGATTATCGACATGGGTCCTGAAGGCGGTCAAAACGGCGGTCAGATTTGCGCCACCGGCACGCCAGAGCAGCTCGCAAAAGACGAAAAGACCCCAACTGGCAAGTATCTGAAACAAATTCTGGGCAAGTAAAACCCAATCAATAATATACAAAATAAATCACAGCTCAGTTTTAATAAGCTTGAAAATATGTTATTCGTACACTAAAATAATATTTAGCACTCGAATAATCTCTGACTGAATGTTATTTATTTAATTTTTTAGATTTTCAAAAAATGCTTGCGTTTATTTTATTTGCCATGCTAAAATAGAAATAGCGAAAAAGATCGCAAATAAATATTAAAAATAAAGACATAAGGAGTTATTTTACATGTCTAAAACTACAAATCTTCTCGTTGCCTTAGGTGTAGTCGCAGGTCTTGGCGTTGCTGCGTTGCCTTTGAGTGCAATGGCTGTCACGGATAATAATGGCGTTACGATCCATGACGGTACCGGTACTGATGATGCTACTAACAAATACGAAGGCGCCGTAGATGGCAATGCATCTGATAATGTTACCGTCAAAACCACTATCGAAAGCGCTCTTTCTATTACGGTTGTCGGTGATGACGACGCTGATGGTGAAACTGGCCAGAAACATCTTGTCTTGCTCGGTGATAACGGCAAAATTGTAAACGGCGGTAACGCTAGTGGTGCTGCTAAGGTCACTGTTGCTACCAACCATCTCGGTGGTTACCAGGTTAAAATGAATGGCGAAGCTACTGGCTTCAACGGCGTCACTAACGCTAGTGAGAAATTCGCTCCAGTCGCCAATAATACCACTACATTCCCAACCACCGGAAGTTCTGTATTCGGTTATCAGACTACCAAAGAAGGTACTGTAACGAATGTTACCTTTGCGAACGAAAACTGGAACGGTCTCTCTGACACGGCTACTTTGATTGCAACTGGCACTAAAGCTACTGAAAACGCTGGCGACACCTTCACTATCACCTTCCGAGCTCACGCTAGCGAATCTCAGGCTGCTGATACCTATGATGAAGTTGTAACTATCACTGCTACCACCAACCTTTCCGCCGGTGAAGGCGATGGGGACGCCTAATTCGTAAGGCGAACCTCAAAAATCCTCCTCAAAAGAGGGGGATTTTTGTCGGCTGTTGTAATTCGTTTGCCTGTAATATATAATATATTTAATTAAGGAGGTTTATGAAAATAAAAAATAATCTTTGCAGGATTATCAAGTTCACTTTGCTGCCGGCAATGATCTTTGCTGTTTTTCTCGGTTTTAGCTTAGCTCCCCTATCGGCTTATGCTGATGAACGCCCGATCTATCGCTTGCAAATTTCGCCTACGCAGGATAATATTGGCACACTCCAACCTGGAGATACTCATTCCGGTAAATTTAACGTCCAAAACACTGGCACCAAATCTTACGAATATCGAGTAGAGGTTATGCCTTTCAGTGTCAAGGGTACCAACTATGAGCAGGACTTCGAGACGGTAAGCGATTATACTGTTATGACCGATTGGGTGACGCTCTCTAGCACTACCGGAACGGTTGATCCAGATTCCGAATCACCAGTTTCTTATACTATTCAGATTCCCGATGATGCTCCTGCCGGCTTGCAGGCCATCGCCATTATGGTCACTATGATCAATACTGACGAGATGCAAGCCTCGGGCATCCAAACCGTTAGCCGCGCAGCTTTTCCGGTTTACCTTAACGTCGATGGTGCGACTCGTCGAGAAGCCGAAATTATCTCTCATACGGTTCCTGGATTCAGCTTTGCTCCGATTATAGTTACTACTTCGACTGTTAATAATAAAGGTAATATTTATACCAATGCCGAATATCGACTCGAGGTTCGCAATTTCTTCGGCGATCAACTCGAATATACTAACGTAAAGACCGAAAATGGTGTCGAGAAAACCGTACGAGAAGTAATCTTCCCAGATTCCGAACGTTATGTTGAGACTTCTTGGGATGATGCGCCTATGGTCGGCATTTTTAAAGTTAAGTCAGTCGTCAAAATCTTTGACGAAGAATCAATTATCGAGAAAGTTGTTATTATTTGTCCACTCTGGCTACTTATTCTGATTATCGTCATCATCGCCGTTGCTATCTTCTGGATTGTTAGCCGCATCCTCAAACGCCGCCAGTAATAAACTTATATCCGGGCAAAATAAAACCACGACGCTTCTTAAAATAGTTACGTCGTGGTTATTTATTTTATCTTCAGGGCCTCGCGTATCTGCTCATCCGTAAAGCCCCAAGATTGTAAACATGAACACAGGCTTCTATTGATCATTGGGCGGATATTTGAGGGGATTGTAGTTGCACCCTTCCCTTTGCACGTTACTTTTATATGGCTACCTTTACCACTATTTCTATCGACAATTAATCCTAGCCTTATGCAAGCATTCTCCCATTGAGTTTGCGTCAAATCGCTAGGCGACTTTATCTAAGCCCCAGTCTTCTTTGTCTCCGTTTGATAATAGGCAAGTCTTTTACTACCAAAGAGCCCGGCCTTCTTTTCGCCGGTATTAAATGGCCTTATCACAGGACAATATATCCCACTTTATTCTCCTCTGCTATCTATCCCCTAAATTATACTGCATTTAGAAGATTTCCACAACTTATATTGCAATCCCCTCTGAATTGTAGTAAAATAACTACAAAGAAGTATATCACTACAAGGAGTTAAAATATTATGTCTAATCAACTATCCCTGGAGAAACGTGCTGCCGATGGCAAAAAACCTAAAGCCTTGCGTGCTGAAGGTATGATTCCGTCTGTTGTTTATGGTCTTGAAATGCCGATTATGACCGTTTCTAGCTACAATCTCACCGAAAAGGCTTTGCAAGAAGTCGGTTATCACTCTCCGCTCGAACTTACCATTGACGGTCAGACCCAGCTCGCCATTGTCAAGAATATTGACGTCGATCCAGTTAGCCGTCGTATTATTAATATTGAATTCCAAGCGGTTTCCGCCGATGAAGTCGTTGAGGCTGTCACTCCTATCAAGATTGTTAACTTTGAAGCCTCAGAAGCTTCTAAGAAGCATCTCGTTCTATTACAAGTGATGGAAGATGTTGCTATTAAAGCGCGTCCAACCGACTTGCCAGAGGAACTTATCGTAAATGGTGATAGTCTGGTCGATGCTGACAGCAAACTTACTTTGGCTGACATTCAGATGCCTGCTAATGTCGAGCTTGCCAATAAGGAACTCGATCATGCCACTGTCATTGCTAACGTCTACGACCCAGCCACTGAAGCTGCTGCACGTGATTCCGAAGAATCTGCTGCTCCCGCTGAGGAAGCTCCGGCCGAAACTAAATCCGAATAATATCATCTATAGCTATATTTATAAAAGGCGCCCCTCCGCTGGGCGCTTTTTGGCAGATCATTAGAATCAAAGATCTAAGAATCACTTGTCAGCTTGTTACTGCAATAAGCTGAACAATCAACACTGTTGGGTGTTACCTCGGAAGAGAAAAAATGGGGGTATATTTTACTGGCAAGACAAAAGAAGAATAAGCCCCCTTATAGAAGTAATGATGGATTTCTAGGCTAAAAGTCTAGCGTATTGGCCATTAATTTTGTTTCAAAAAATAAGGCATTTTTCACTTTGCGGAAAACCTCAAAAACCGAACAAAACCTGATCTGCGGATCAAGTTTTGCGTTATTTTACAATATTGCCACCTCTGTTAGCTATTTCCAAAACCTTAAACCTAGGTTTAAGGTTTACCCGAACACCACTGCCCTTACCCCGCGGCTATTTTATCGCTTCAACATTATCTTGCAAATGTCTTCTTAGCGCCGCCTGTGCTGCTTTAATATTATCAGCATCACCTTTCCAGATTGCCATGACCGGATCCTGCAGGGCTCGTCCAAAAGCGAAGCTTACTGGCCAAGGGAACGGACCATTCTGACAAGTTGCCGCTAGATTTTGTGTCGCAGTTTTGGCGTCTTGGCCGCCGCTTAGCAGTAAGATTCCGCCCACATATTTCGGCGTAGCATGCTTTAATACGGCCGCTGTCGCCATTCCAACTTCTTTTGGCGTAGCCTTGGCTACCGCCTCTTTACCACTGGTGACCATATTCGTCTTAATAATACAGCTTGCCAAATCTACCCGCCTCTGTTCCAACTTCTCGAAAATGTTCATCAATACTCGATCTGTCACCTCAATGCTCCGCTCAATGGTATAATCGCCAGCGTATTCTACTTGCGACTCAATCACTGGCACCAATCCTGCCAGCTGACATTCCCGTGCAAAAGCCGCTACCAACTCCACGTTTTTCTGAATTGCCATATACCCAGGCTGATTTGAGCTAATCTTAAACACTGCTCGCCACTTTGCAAATCGAAATCCATCTTCGTAGTATTGTTTTAAGCGCCCCACTAGATCATCAATCCCCAATGTTACGGTCTCATTACTATTGTCTAACTTTTTCTGGCCAGTCTCAACTTTAACTCCCACAATAATCCCACGTCCCGTCAAAAACCCGATGTAATTTTCTCTGCGATCAACTTTTGCGAGGCCTGTTTCTGGCGTTAATATTACGCCACTAACATAATCGCGCAGTTCTGGCGTTGTCAATAAAAGTTCTCGATATACTTGACGTGTTTTAGCTGTGGCGGGTATACCAAAATTAATCAGTCTCTCTGTCAACGTTTGCTCCGACTCATCAGCCGCCAAAATACCATGCTTTAGGGCCATCAACGATTTGGCTACCAGTTTCACGCTAGTCCGTTTCTCAGTCTCTTTTTTAGCCAGCTCTTGCAGCTTGCGTGCTGACAGGGAACTTTCCAAAGTCGAACGCTCCGCATTTAGTCTCGCCCAAAGCACTGCATCCGCCGCCGTACCACCTACCGAAATTACTCCTAACACCGTCGCCACAATCGTTGAATAAACCGTCAAATGCGTCATCATATCCGTACAACTCAGCTGCCAGCTTTCCTCTGCATCACCAAGCGTAATTTTGCGCGGGCTAATATGGCAGACTAACTGCGTATTCGGCTTATCAATCTCAATTTTATCGACAATTTTCTCTTCGCTATGTACTGGCGGCTCGCTTTCGACGAATAGAATATCTGCCATTTCCGCTAATTTCTGTCCTGCTGGCGAAAGACGTTTCTCGACATGTACGGCAAGCTTAGTCGTAGGAGAAAATTTCATGAAATTTTTTATCTCGTCTACTAATCTCGCCGAAATCACTGTCGACCGGTCCACTAAAATCCACTCCGGCGTGCCAGACGGCATTTCCCAGTCCGTCATCTTGCGGCTACTCGGCACAAAATAAGTAATCCCTCCATCGTGACACAAAATATAACGATAATCCCCCGGCTCGTCTTGCCAGAGAATTTCACCATCTTTAAACTCTGTTCTCGAACCCAAAATTCTTGCGTCTATGCCAAGTCTACTAAGTATGGACAATGATACTGCCGCTCCGCCATAGACGCTTGTACGATGAAAAAAATGATGCGATGCTCCATTAAAACAGAGATCCAGCCAACTAATACCGTTTTCATCCGCTTCAAAATCGTTCTGTCGCTGGTCTAGCTTCAGGTAAACATCCTTCAAGACATTCCCAATAATCAAAATCTTGCTCATGCTTCCATTATAGCACGCTCTCTCAAGATGATAACCGTTGATTTTCCGTCTCGACATGAAAAAAGCATTGACATTTTAGAACAAATATGCTACAATGATAGACATTAAGGGCGGGACTCCTCGCTCAAGCTTTTTGATAAGGCAAAATCATACCTCATGCTAACAATCCATCAAAAATAATCCCATCAACAGATCTCTATGTTATAATTAAACTGCTAAATCAAACAGTGTATCACAACTCATTTAAGACGGTAATGCGGCTATTTACGCAGGATCTCTTAAATGGGAAGCTGTTTGGTTTAGCGACATAGTAAATAGTCGCATTTTTTGAATCTAGAGTTTTTAGAAAGAGTAATACATAGTTTCGCCACGCTTTAGCTAAAAAATGCCCAACCGCAAAAGGAGGTAACAATTATGAAATATAAAAGTTTTTTCGCTGCAGCATTTCTAGCTATCGGTGCCTTGATTTTTGCTATACCTGCACCGTCCGCTGCTGCCATTGAATGTCCTCCAGGGTCACTGCGCAACCCAAACGGCGAGGGCTATGTCGAGGTTCCAGGCATCACGAGCGTTGCTCAGTGCAATCTCCCAGCAGAAAAGGAAAACGAAGGCTTCTTGAGCCGTGCCGTAGTAATTATTAATGTCATTCTTGGAGTTGTTGGTTTTGTTGCCGTTGTTATGATTATCATGGGCGGTATTAGCTTTATCACTTCTCAGGGCGATTCTGGCAAAGTTACTAAAGCGAAGAATACAGTTCTCTATGGCATCATTGGTCTCGTTGTGGCGCTTTTGGCCTTTACTATCGTCAACTTTGTCCTCAGCAGTATTTTTAGCACCGAAAAACAAGCTAACACTGGCAATCTCAGTCCAGATTATTCCAACATCGCTAGTTAGCACAATAGAATAGTTATAATCAGCACACCGTAGCAATCACCAAAAGTCCCCTCCGAAAAAGAGGGGCTTTTATAAGTAGCTATAGTTCAATGCTCTCAATCTTAGCGTACCTCAACGCGCATACGAGGTACGGTTTTTCCAGAAAAATGTGACTTTTTGGTCTTAACGAATGTTACTACTCCATCCTTGGCTGCATGGATTGTAAAATTACGGCTCATATACGTACCAGGACCAGCAATCTTAGTAGCGCCAGTCTGACGAACCAGAACCTCGCCATTGCGAACTTTTTGGCCACCAAAGCGCTTCACGCCAAGACGTTGGCCAGCATTATTGTGGATATTTTTGGCGGTACCGCCAGCTTTCACATGTGACATAGCTATTTCTTCCTTAAAACTATTATTTCTCGGGCAACCACCTGACCATCACGATAATAAAGAAGGTCTTTTTGCCTCAAATTCTTAAATCTTACTACATTATATCTCAAGTCATCTATTTCGTCAAGAATATTCAATCTCTCATATCGCCCGTTATCTCTTAGCCAAGCTGGCACCGCAATCACCACTGGCATCTCCGGGTCGATTTGTTTTGCTAGATTCTTCAAGAATCCAATAATTATCCCCTTGCATTCCTGCTTGGCCTGCTTTAGCTTAATGTCGACCGGCGCTTGTGACATCGGTGGGCCAAGATAAGTCTCGCAGGCCACCGCTCCAACTGGCATTTGCCACTGAAAATTCTGCGCATCGCCTACCTCACATTCGGCTTTTTCTAAAAATGTTGTAATTTTTACAATATTTTGCTCATTGCTCCGTTTATTACTCCCCTCCTTATCTTTTAGCCACTCTAGATTTCGTTTACTATATTCCACCATCCGCTCACTTAAATCTGTTCCATAGGGAACATATCCTATCAGAGTTGCCTCTTGTAGCACCACCCCTGTTCCGCAGAACGGATCTAAAAGTCTAGTTCCTTCCGGTAAGTCTCCGCAGAGATTTATCAAAATCTGTGCCAACTTTGGTGGCAACATCCCCACCTTCGCGTCTCTAGCTGGCCTCTTGCGATCGCGCTGAACATAACTTTCAATATCTTGTAATTGCACTACTTTGTAATAATCCGGACCATTCTTTAGAATCTCTATTTTTGTATCTGAAAAAAGGTGATTATGTAAGCTTGTTGCACTCGAAAGTATAGCAGTTTTGTTCGGTACTACTCGCACACTCCGTCCATCCTTAGCTAGCATTCTCTTAATTTTCAAGGCTTCCTTTTGTGCTAGAAATGCCGAGCTCCCCCGCGAAAAATCCGAAACTCCTACCGTGATTTTGCCTCTTTCTGGTAAATTTTTCAAAAAAACCGGCAAAGGTTCTAGGACTTTTTCGGCTATCTTTAATGTACCGCCAAGCCGATGAATATTAGGAATATCTTTGCTCGAAAACTCCGCCAAGACTGGCAATTTTTCTCCCCGAGTACTTCCTTTACCTTTATTGCCCAGCGCATAAATCGCTCGTACATTCTCGAACAAACTTTCCAGCTCAGCTACCGATATTAGCGGTTGCCGCCCTAAAACCGCGACATATCTCTTCATAATACTATTATAACACGAAAATTTATGCTACAATATCCCCATGACAAAAGCAAAAAAACCTTTCAAAATCTCATTCCGCACCATTCTTTCAATCCTCACTTTTATTCTGATCGCATATGTAATTTATAGCAACTGGCATGATATTATTGATACTATCGATAAACTCAGTCAGGCTAACGTATTAGTTCTGTTACTTTTAATCCCCGAACAGCTTTTTATGTACTTTTGCTGCGGACAGATGTTCTTCTCTTATATGCGCGCCAAAAAGCAGACCAACAGTATCTCCGCCTGGACGCTAATGCGTGTCTCGCTTGAGCTAAACTTTGTCAATCATGCCGTGCCAGCCGGCGGCTTAGGAGGCCTAGGATATATTACTTGGCGTCTCAAGCCCTTTGGCGCTAGTGCTGGCCAGTCTAGCTTTATGTACGTCTTGCGCTATATCATTACTATCTGCGCCAACCAGCTCCAGACTATTATCGCGATTATCGCACTGCTGATTTTTAGTACAGTGCCTAGCTCCGGCACATGGGTTATCTGGGTGACGGCTCTACTGAGTATTGGTATTCTAGCCAGCATCGCTTTATTGATTTTTATTGCTAGCGGCAAGAAACGCATGCAATGGTTTGGTACTCACGTCACCAAATTTTGCAATCTAGTCGTTTCCAAAGTTACTTTTGGCCGACACCCTGAAGTTATCAAGCGTGCGATTGTTGACAAGTATCTTGACGACATTCACGAAAATATTATTACCGCCCGTCACAACAAAAAACTCCTCATTCGCCCAACTTTATGGGGTATTCTATATAGTTTTCTTGAGATCGCTACATATTGGATTGTTGCCGCGAGTATTGGACGTCCAGATATCTTGCCACAGATCATGATCGGCGAAGCTATCGGGTCGGTTGTCGGCTCTATCGTTCCTTACGGCCTTTATGAGCTTGGTATGGGTGGCATTATGGTCAGCCTTGGCGTGCCATTCAACGAAGCGTCGATCGTAGTTTTGGCTACACGTGTGCTCGTACTCGCCAGTACAATTGTAAGCGGTTACGGATTCTATCAACACTCCATCTCTCGTATCGGTCGCCAAGAAAAATCCAAGCTTGAAAATAATGGCTGAAGTCACGTTCACCGTCTCTGAGTTTATCGAGGTCTGCAATCAATCACTGGATTATTCTTTTCCGGGAATTATCGTTGAGGGTGAAGTCGCCAGTTTTAAGGTCAACCAGGGCAAATGGGTCTTTTTCGACCTCAAAGAAGGCGATTCTACAGTTAGCTGCTTCATGGTCTTGAGTCAGCTTACTTCCGCTATCGCCGATGGCATGAAAATCAGGGTTCGTGCCACCCCAAAACTCACGCGCTGGGGGCGTTTCTCACTAACGGTCCGCCAAGTCATGCCGGTCGGAGAGGGAAGCATTAAGAAAAACTTTGAGCTCCTCAAGAAAAAGCTCACCGCCGAGGGGCTTTTTGATCCCGCTCGTAAGCGTCCCCTTCCTGAACATTTTACTAGGATCGGCGTTATCTCCTCAGTCGATGCCGCTGGTTATATTGACTTTCTTAAGATTCTTGACAATCGCTGGGGCGGCCTAGAGGTTAAAACTATCAACACTCAAGTCCAAGGCCTCGCAGCCCCCGAGCAAATTATCCGAGCTATTCAGTACTTCAATGAGAAAAGTAATGTTGAGATTATCGCCATCTTGCGCGGTGGCGGTAGCGCTACGGATCTCGCCGCCTTCAATGACGAGCAACTCGCGCGCACTATCGCCAGTAGCAAGATCCCTATTATTACTGGCATCGGTCATGAAATCGACGAAAGTCTAGCTGATCTAGCGGCAGATATTCGCGCCTCCACTCCCTCTAACGCTGCTGAGCGTCTCACTCCTGATCGGATCGCTATTTCATATCAGGTTAAGCAGCGCCTCTCCGATGCTAAACATATTATTATCGAGCGTATCGACCATTTACATCAAGACAATTCCCAGACTATTATGCAACTCAAGCAGGAAATTATTCGTAAAATTGATCTCCAGTCTCAGTCTCTCAAAGAAACCCAGCGCATTCTCGCCAGTCTCAACCCCGAAGCAGTTCTTCATCGTGGATACGCAATTTTAAATAGTAAATCAACCGTTTACCAAACTGGAGATGTTGTAAAAATTACAACATTTTCGCAAAATTTAACCGTGGAGGTCAAAGATGTCCAAAACCGAAAAAACTAAATCCATCACTCAAAAAATTGCCGAACTCGACAAGCAGGTTGAGTGGTTCTATAGTGACGATTTTTCTCTCGATCGGGCGCTTTCGCAATATAAAACAGCCAGTCAGCTTGCCTCAGAGATCGAGCAAGATCTCTCTGAGCTCAAAAATCAGGTCGAGATACTAGAAGACTTTACAAAAAACTAGAGCTTGCATATAATAAAATCATGCAGAATCAACAGCCAGCTTTTGGCGCAAATAATGTAAACGGCGGCAGCATTATCGAATCCGCTCCAGGTTCTCAATTTTCTCCAGCCGCTCCCGGTCGCGCACCTATGCCGACTGGCAATCCTTTAGCGTCCCAAGAAACCTATCTACATCCTGCTACCCCTCAGAAAAAGCACAATATTATTGAAACTCTTATTCTCCTAGCTACAATCGTCATCGCAATCGTGTTTATTTGGCTTTATATCCAAAAATACGGTGAATGGAAGGGTTTAAGAATGGACGTCGACGAACAAATCGACGCAGCAGTTGCTATGGCTATTGCTGAAAATACCACCAAAATGGAAGAGGAATTTCTCATCCGCGAGAAGAGTCCTTACCGTGATTTTACTGGTCCAGCTGACTATGGTAGTCTAGGATTCAAATATCCTAAGACCTGGAGTGTCTATATTAATAAAGATGCAAGCAGTGGCGGCGACTTTGAAGCATATCTGAATCCAGTTGAGGTTGAGCCTATTAGTAATACCACGATTAATGCCCTTCGTGTCACTATCCGTAATTCCTCTTTCGATAGCGTGGTTACTACCTATGATAGCTATGTTATGTCTGGCTCACTAGCACTTACGACTCGTAATGTTGGAGGCGTGCTTGCCAATATCTACACCGGCCAGCTTCCTAATGGCATCCAAGGTATCCTCGCCGCCTTCAAGCTCCGCGACAAAACCGTTCTCATTCAGACTGACGCCGAGCTTTTTGCAAATGACTTCTATCAACTTCTCGACACTGTCACTATGAATCAGTAGCCTAAGTGCTATAATAGATTCATGAAAAGTGAGGTAAATGGCATCCTAGTAGCTGCGCATGATTTGAAAGCGCCGCTCAATCTCTTGCGCCAGCTCGCGCTTTCGATGGAGCTTGCTCCCGACCAAAACGCGCGCGAGCGTATTCAAGCGCAGATGGTTAGCGTTTCTGATCGCGCTATTCGTCAGGTTAATGACCTTGCTAAGATCGCTCGCCTTAAGGATGGTCTCTTTGATACTGAGCCGATTAGTATTCGCGGTCTCTGCGAAGAAATTTATCGTGAGCTTGACCCTCTTTTTCGTTATGAAACCCGCGAGCTCGAACGTCGTTATCAAAATCGCTCTCGCCTAGTCGTTGCCAACCGCGAGTTACTACATAGCATAGTCTATAATCTTTGCACTAACGCCATCCACTATTCCTATCGTGACACAATCAGCCATCTTGCCGTCTCAGACACACATGGCTGTATCCGTGTGAGCGTACGCGACTTTGGCCCCGCCCTGCCTGTCAAAATTTGGCGCAGTCTCCGTCAAGATTCGTTTGATCATCCCGCCTCCATTCCTATGCGTCCAGGCAGCTCTGGTCTAGGTCTCTACATAGCCTCCCAGTTCGCAAGGCATATGCATGCTAATTTTGGAGCTGTTCGTCACCGCGATGGTACAAGTTTTTTCATTGAGTTGCCCATCTCTAAACAGGCCAGCTTATTTTAGCCGGAGGGGAACAATGCAGGTATTCATTATCGAGGATGACTCTATTATGGCTGAATGTATTGCTCGTGCCGTATCAAGCTATTTTTCAGATAATCAACCGCAATCCGCCCTGGATTCCGAGAGTATGGCAGATACTCAAACCGGAGAATCACAATATCAGGACATTTCCTCAGGCCTTAATAATACGACAAACTCCATAATCCCTCGGAAAGACCCGTCATTAGCTACTTCGTCTGAGGCAAAAACTAACGTCGGCAAGACCTCCGCGCCAGATCACCATTCAAAGTCAACACTAAAAAACGTTGTAAATTTTACGACACAAGATCAAATCTCACCAGAGGTCTACATTTTTCCAGATGCCATTGCTGCTCTGGATGCCATGGGAGAATCCTGCCCTGATTTAATTCTTTTAGATATTTTGTTGAGCGGTCCCAATGGTTTCACCCTCCTCAATGAGCTCGCCTCTTATTCCGACACCGCGCAAATCCCCATCATCATTATCACCTCTCTCGATCTACCTTCTAATCATTTTTCTCACTATAATGTCAAATTCATCCTCAATAAATCCACTATGACTCCAGTCACTATTCAGGAGGCGATTCACCATGCCCTCTGATCTCCGCACGAAAGCTATTGTCCTCCGCCGCACCAACTACGGCGAATCCGATCGCATTATCAATTTTCTCACCCCTGACGGCAAAATTTCCGCTCTTGCTCGTGGCGTTCGCAAAGAAAAATCTCGTCTCGCGGGCGGCATCGAGTTATTCTCGGTGGCCGATGTCGTCATTCATCAAGGCCGCTCGAATCTCGCCACTCTCACCAGCGCCAAAATGCTGCAGTTCTTTAGTAATATTCTAACCGATATCGCTCGCCTCGAACTAGCATCTAATTTTCTCAGGCGGCTCGAACGCCTTTCAGAGCACGTTTCTAGCCCTGATTATTTTCAGACTCTAGTTGAAGTTCTTTCTGGTCTCAATGACGCCCTTCCTTCTGCTCTTGTCGAGACTTGGGGGCTGCTTAATCTGTCGCGCATTAGCGGCGACGAGCTCAATCTGGCTTATGACACTAAGGGCAACAAGCTTGAACCTAATTTTTATTACCGCTGGGAAGCCTCCGAATCCGCTCTTTGCCCAGATGCGCGCGGCAATATTTCTGCCAAAGAAATCAAATTTGCCCGCCTCCTTCTGTCGCATCATCTCGCTACGGCCGCTAAGGTTGACGGTTATGAGTCTCTTCTGCCGCCACTGCTCGCCCTCGCTAAGCTCACTAGTCGCCGCTAAAACGTCAATAAAATGGCATAAAAAGTCTCAACAAAGCTAGATTCCCAAAATACTATTGACAAAATCTCAAACATGTGCTAAGATGGAGAGATAGGGGCTGAGAGCAGTCTCTAAGGTTGGATTTTTGTTCGCAAAAGACGCAAAAAACGCAAAACTGCAAAAACGCACAAATTGCAAGATTTGCACAAAATCAACAAATGCAATAAACCGCAACAAGTTTGCAAAATCTGCCAAAAATTGCGACAAAATCACCAAATTCTGTGAAACCTATTAAATTTCACGAATCTTAAGCTCTCGTATCTTAACAGCTACTCCTATTTTGGCGTATTTGGCGCTAAGGATATCAATTTTTGGTCACTTTAGCGCCGAGTATGGCAAAAATAAAAAAAGGAGAGAAAAGAAATGGAAAAAATGACAAGAACAGAAGAAACGAAAGTAGCCGTGAGGAAGTTTTGCGGGCAACAGCATACATATGAAGGGATTCAGCGCTGCGGAGTACTCGTTGTCCGAGCGGACGGCACCCTGCGCGAACCCGATCATGTCATTCCCGGATGGAACTTCAATACGCCCGTGGATAATCTGGCCACGTTAATCTGGGATAACATAATGGATGATGAGGCTGCACTCAGCTGGAGATGGACATGCGGGCGACTGACTCTGGAAGTTAATATCCGTCCTGTGCACGTCACCGCCGAGATGCAGAGCACCGTAAACCAGGAAGCGCACCGCATCAGGGGTATCTTTGCTGATCGGATCGATTGGACGGAGGTTGATCTCTGGATGCGTGATCCTCTTGCTGGGCTTGGCTGGGGATTAGAATCCGTTGATGATCCTGGTGTTGCCGTGCTGCAGGAGATGATTGACGCTATCAATCAACAGGCAAATGTTGTTACGTCTGAAGATTGGCATCCGTTTGCCAGGTATCATAAGGATAATAATGGCATCTGGGAACTGACGGTAGAGAGTGGCTTTGAATCAGCAACAGGGTTGCTCGACATCGACAATGTCCGGCGGTTCCAGCAGATG
This sequence comes from uncultured Candidatus Saccharibacteria bacterium, assembly GCA_948663575.1. Classification (GTDB taxonomy): domain Bacteria; phylum Patescibacteriota; class Saccharimonadia; order Saccharimonadales; family Saccharimonadaceae; genus Nanosyncoccus. Next base: position 7,954 of record CAPNAV010000013.1, on the reverse strand, counting down.
ATGAAAGATTACATTTGTCACCGTGTAGTTGTTGAGCGCCATGATTGGTATCGCGAAATGTCTGCCAAATACGAGCAGTATCGCACGCTCGTTGAAAAACATGATGGCCAGATGGTCAACTTAGGAATGGATGGCTATCTCGTCATCCGGGAAGGAATTCCCGAGCTCTACGGTTTGGACGACGGTGACCTTACAGTCTTTGAAGAGCTCTGCCAGCTTCTTTCTGCACAGAGCAGTGATGGTACCACTAGCCAAAGTTAAGTCTCACGCGACATTCTCAGACGAAGGTCGGGATTGATGTCTCTGATGCTAATCTCGGCACGCTAAGCCAACTGTTTTATCTGTACATTCTTTTATAGCTGTCTTATAAGTGCCCGGCCGCAAGGTCGGGCCTTTTCATGTTGGCAATAACGGCGTGTGCTATAATATATCCATGAGCAGGGTACCTCTCGCGGAACGCATGCGTCCGCAGACTCTTGATGAGGTGATTGGACAGGAAGCAATTATCGGTGATGGCAAAATTCTCACCGAAATCATTAAAAAAGCTGAGCCGGTCAACCTAATTTTTTGGGGACCTCCCGGCACCGGCAAGACCACTCTCGCCCGCATTTTGGCTAAAGAATACCAAGCCGACTTTGTTGAACTCTCCGCCGTCACCGCCAAAAAAGCCGACATCGAGGCTGTCGTTGAGCGCGCAAGGGTCAACTGGAATCTCAAGATCCGCACCGTCCTTTTTGTGGATGAAATTCATCGTTTCAATAAAGCTCAGCAAGACGCTTTTCTCCCTCATGTCGAATCCGGCCTCATTATTTTAATCGGCGCTACTACTGAGAATCCTAGCTTCGAAGTTATTTCGCCGCTCATTTCTCGTTCTCGCGTCGTTATCGTCTCTCCTCTGAAAAAGGCTGATATCTTGAAAGTTCTCGAGCGCGCCGTTAAGGCAGAAAAAGCCGAGCAGCGCGTAGATTCCGAGGCTCTTGATTATATCGCCGAGCTATCCGGCGGCGATGCCCGTTCCGCTCTAGGCGATCTTGAGCTCTCCCTTAATCTCGCCAAAAAGGTCGACAGGCCCGTAGTCGAAACCGCCGTTGGCAAGAAGATGCCGCTCTACGACAAATCTGGCGATTATCACTACGACAATATCTCTGCCTTTATCAAATCTATGCGCGGCTCCGATGTCGACGCCACGCTTTATTATCTTGCTCGCATGGTTCAGAGTGGGGAAGATGCGAAATTTATTGCTCGTCGTATGGTTATTTTTGCCTCTGAAGATATTGGCTTGGCGGGTAATGGTGCTCTCAATCTAGCCGTTAGCTGTTTCGAGGCCATCGAGCGAGTTGGCATGCCCGAAGGCGGTATTATTCTGAGCCACGTGGCTGTCGTCCTTGCTAAGGCCAAAAAAGACCGCAGCACCTACGACGGCTGGGTGCGCGCACAGGCTCTCGCTAACAAGTCTATGGGCTGCCCTGTTCCTATTCACCTCCGCAACGCTCCCACTAAACTCATGAAAGATCTCGGCTTTGGCGAAGGTCAGCAGTGGACCGCCGGGTTTCATCTCGACAAATCCTATCTCCCCGATGCTATTAAACACGAGAAAATCTTCGGTCAGCCTAGCAATTACAATCACAACGAAAAATAGGGCGCCATTTTGTCAAAAGCACGAAAACCATAAAAACTATAGACAAATCATCAAAAGTGTGCTATAATGATATATAGGACATAGATCTGATCATCTAGTAAAGGAGGGGTAACAGATGGGTACATTAGTAGCATTAATATTTGTACTTAGCATTTATGGCGCGTTTTTCGGTAGAGGATTTTTCAGGACAGGCCGCAGAATTATTGGCATAATTCTCGTTTTAGCGCTAGTCTTCGGCTTTTTTCTCTTTCGTATGGCTATACGCATTATTGGCGTCCTTATCCTTATCGCCATTATACGAGCGCTCTTTCGTCGCCGCTGGTGACACCCGCGCCCTCAGAGGCGCTTTTGCTTGCAAAAAGTAACAAGGATAATAAGAATATTGACTTTTTCACAATTCTGTGCTACAATGAACATAAGAGGTATTCATACCTCTAGTTGTTGATACCTAAAGAAAGGGGGCCGAAAATCAGGCATCAATCATAACAATTTAGCAACCAAAAGTACTCGGAACTTCACTTATTCTGTAATTTATCGTATCAGCCCTATCGTAACTCGCAAATCCAGATTCAGAAAATCAGAAAAGGAGTAAGAAAATGGAAAATGTTAAGATTTTAATCGTGTCTGTCGCTACGAAAGCTGCCGCAAAAGCCTTGGATGTTACTAAAAATCTCAAAGAGCAGATCCCCAGCTGGGCCACTAGCAAAGCGTCCAGCAAAAACCCTGAAATGATCGTCACCGAATACGAGGATAATTACCCGAACGGTATTACCATCGAAAGTGACCGCGCCTCTGCGAGATCATATTACGCTCGAAACGACCACACTGCAATACGGTGGTATGTTGAGCCGGAAGTTGGCCACGTTGATTACGCCGAGGTGTTGACGCAGATTATCGGCGAAGCCTCCAGTGATCGAAAAAACAAGAAGTTTGCTCGTCATGCCAGCTCAATCCTGCACGGTCGCCGTCAGAATTGGGTGCTGTACAAAATTGTCGTGCATTCATCAGAGTTGGTTTTTCTGTACGAGAACCGGAAGACGGAGGACATTGGTTATATCCAGCTTGATTTGCAGCAGATTTCAGTGCCATTAACAATGTGTGTCGGTTTTGAATCCGAAAACAGTAATGAATACGAGATTTCCTATGATCCAACGGATAAGGGTGCTGGCTGCCACGTTTTCTGCCGCTACTCACGAGAGAGGAGCAATCGTGGAGTAACTTTCCTCAAGGACTCCACCAAGGCTCACGTTTGTATGCGCCGTCCCAAGGACGTTTTCGACAGGTAATACGGGTAATAATTTGAGCAGAAGTTCAGAGCGACGCCTAGCCAAACGAAAGATAGGTAGTCGCATTATCAAGACAACTACCTATATTCTAGCTTGCTGCTTGTTGCCATCGACGATAGCCCGCTTCGAGACGAGACATTTTGTCGCTACGCAAAGCTAAATTCTCAGCGGCCCTAATCGCTTTATTGAGCAGTAAGTCACTATCGGTTATTTGTTGCTAAGTATTTTTTAAGGCTGCACCACTGGTGTGGCCTTTTTAAATATGTTCTTTGCTATCATTTACTTAAAGCGCCTACATGTCGCTCTCGTATTCGCCGGCTTGTGAATCCTCACCTTCAACGGAACGATCCTCTCCCTTGTTAGCATCATCTTCTAGCTCGCCAGCAATCGTCTCCAAGACCTCCTCGACGTCGCCATCATCTAAAAATCCACCAACTTTCTCGAGCCAATACGCCAATGTCGGATGCGCCTCATCCTCTACTAGCACTTCAACTACGCTCTTGCCTTGTTCTGCGGCCTTCTGACGTAAGCTTTCGAATCTCTCCTCCGTCTCCAAGGCTTCGATTAATTTCTTGAGTGCGGTAATTGCATTCGTAGCGGATTCGTGTTGCGGCAAGTCTAAATCTCGCTCATGAAACTCTCCATCGCTCCCCAGCCCTACTTTAAGTTTTTCAGGATTTTGCTGATCAGCGTCCTTGGCAAGATCTTTGCGCATCTCTGTAAAAAGATGTTGCTTTGCCTCCGGTGTGGTCGCTAATTGCTCATAAATCGCGCCGAGCGGATTCTCTACATCTCTCCCTGTTTCATCCACATTCTGCACGGCTTTTAATACTCCCTCTAGGCTATAAATTCTACTCGCTGTATCAAGCCCATAGTTTAGGATCTTCCCGGCTTGTTCCACTGAGTCGCCCTCAGCATCTTCTGAACCCTCGACTGTTTCCTCTGGTCCAAATCCCCACGGCCGTCCTTCATTAAACTCCGGCACGTCATTGGACTGCATCGCCTTTTCCCATTCGGTCAACTCGCCCGTTTCAGTCGCTTCATTGGCCTCTGCGTCGTTTTCGTTTTCAGCCAGCTCCTCGCCATTTTCTGCTGCAAATTTCTCCCATCTTTCTGCATATTCGTTGTTATTCTTTGGCTCACGCTCGCCGATTTTTTCTAGGTTATTTGATTCATCAAACATTCTTACCTTCTCCTATGTTATAATTATCTCATAACTAAAGGAGTTTTTATGGCAGATTTTAATAAAATCTTGACCCCAGGGGATTATGAAAATGGTGAAATCAATGTTGTGATTGAGATTCCAGTCGGCAGCACGCAAAAGATCGAATTTCGTCGCCACATGGAAGGTGGAGCTTTTGAGATTGATCGCATCGAGCCAGATCTATTTGCCAAGCCAGCTAATTACGGCTTTATTCCACAGACTTTGGACGAAGACGGTGATGAACTTGATGTGCTTTTGATTAGTCCGCTCCAGCTCACTACCGGCACTTTTATGAAGGCTCGTATTCTCGGCGTCATGAAATTCGTCGATGATAATGAAGTTGACGATAAGATTATCGCCGTTCCAGCTGATGATCGCAATAACGGTGACGCTATTCAGACTCTCGAAGATTTGCCAAAACAGCTCATTAAACAGATCGAATTTCATTTCAATCATTACAAAGATCTCAAAAAGCCAGGCTCAACTGTCGTCAAAGGTTTCGAAGGTCTCGACTCCGCGAAAGAAGTTATCAAGTCCGCTATCGATCGTTGGAATAATCAATAATCATCGCCACATAAAAAGGCCGTCTCCTTCCAGAGGCTGGAAGCCGTTAGCGAAAATCCCCTAGCCGAAGCTAGGGGATTATAGAAATGTCAACCCCTCCGCGCAAGCATTTTATCGCTCTGAATCCATAGATATTCGCTACTAACTACATTTATTATAAGATACACAAAATTTAGCTGTATCTCAATCTGATTAAGATTCATACTATAACCAAAGTCAACCCGCCCTTTCTTGCCATTCGCCCTGCTGATCGCCTCAACCACATGCTTTGTTTGCAGATAGTTCACTCGCCATTCTTCCTTCAGCCAACCTTTAAGTATAATATGCGGAAAAATAGCAACAACGCCATTGTCCTCAGCTTCTTGCTTAGCATCGACTAGTGTCGCTTGTATGTTCTGCAGGTCAGCCTTAGGATAGCATGCCGTCAGGATATTGATGTATGGATACTGCGATATTAATCTGTCCATCAACTCTGCTTTGCTAATCAGTAGTACCGTAACTGGTCTATCGCCCATTAACGTAACTACAGCCGCATGCCAGATCGGTAAAGGGAACCGCGCCGCATCAGAGAAAGTTGGGCGAATATTAACATTTCTGAGATAAAGGATTCTATCGAAAGTTGGCGTGTCTGAGTCATCTACGTTCTCCGCCCCAAAACACTCTATCCATGCCTCCGGAACTCCTTGATAGTATTCATCCTTCAATCCTTGAAATGTCAATACTCTCACATTGGTTTCTGTTGTAATTCTAATCTTGTTTGACATTTTACCCCTCCTTTTACTATAAAGAACTAATTTTAGGTCACCAAAAACCCTGCCTTTGTCTAGGCTTACTATCATTCTAGCACAGATTATCAAAAATGTCAAGTTTACTCGCCCGAACTCAACCTCCAAGCGCAACATAGCCAGGATAGAATCAGCAAAAATACCCAGTTTTGGTAGTTGTGCTATCTGAATATATAAATTATAATAATAAATATGTCAAAAAACGAAGATAAGATTAAGCCACCCAAGACCACTAAGCGTACTCTGCATTATTTCTGGCAGGAAATCAAGCGTTATAAATGGTACTCTCTGGGTGTCATGATTACGACCCCTATCGTCGTTTTTATGCGCGCCATCATCAACGTGATGCTTTTTGCTGACATTATTGATAAGGTCTCTAGCGGTCTCAGTCTCGATGAACTCTTGCCGCTAGTCTTGCCGGAGGTGCTTATTTTTATTGCTCTATATCTTGTTAGCCGCCTCGTCCTAGAGGAACTTCGCCTCTTCTGGTGCTGGAAAATGGAACTCCTCGCCATGTATAATCTTGCCAACCTCTGTTTCAAAACCGTCTCCGAACAGTCTATGCAATTTCATAGCGACCGTTTTTCAGGTTCTCTTGTCACCCAAACTAACAAATTTGTCGGCGCCTTTGAGCGTCTGATTGATGTTATTGTCTGGGATGCTTGGCCGATTTTTAGTTATATCGCAGCAGTAGTTGTCGTGCTTCTCCCGAAAGCGCCTTGGTTTACGCTTGGCCTCATCCTTTTTGTTATACTCTATATTCTTATTTCTGGCCTCATGCTACGCAAAATCTCTTACCTCAACGAGGAAGAAGCCGCTGCCGCCGCCAAACAGACCGGCCAGCTTGCCGATTCGATTTCTAACATCATCTCCGTCAAGTCTTACGCTCGCGAACGTTATGAGCATGAGCGTTATGCTAATTTCTCTCGTCATTTGCGCGATACTGGCAGTCGCGTCATGAAGGCAAGTATTGCACGGGATATTATGTTTAATGGTGTGCAGGTGGCTGTAACCGCTCTGATTCTTGCCTTTTTGATTTGTGGCAACGCTTGGTTCGGCATTCCCGTTGCTACCTTAATCCTAATGATGGACTACGCCAGTGGTATTATGGGCGAACTCTGGAACGTAAACCATATTTTTAAGAATATCAACCGCTCCTTTGGCGACGCCCGCGAAATGGCCTTGATTCTCGATACGGTCGACGACGTGGTTGATATGCCGGACGCTAAGCCTCTCGATATGCAAAAGGCCGAAATAGAGTTTCGCAATATTTCATTCCAGCATAGCGATGCTAAAGAGCCAATTTTCCAAGATTTTAATCTCAAAATTGCCGACGGTGAACGAGTTGGCCTTGTCGGCGTTTCCGGATCCGGCAAGACCACTTTGACTAAATTACTGCTCCGATTTGCTGATGTTAATCAAGGCAAGATCACCATTTCTGGCCAAAATCTCCGTGACATTACTCAAGAAAGCTTACGCGAGAGTATTGCCTATGTTCCGCAGGAATCCTCACTCTTTCATCGTTCTATTGCCGAAAATATCGCCTATGGCAAGCCGGACGCTACTGCCGAGGAGATTAAGCGCGCCGCCGTCCTTGCCAACGCTGATCAGTTTATTATGGACTTACCTGAGGGGTATGACACTCTTGTCGGTGAGCGGGGAATCAAGCTTTCGGGTGGCCAGCGTCAGCGCATCGCCATCGCTCGTGCTATTCTCAAAGATGCGCCAATTCTCGTGCTTGACGAGGCCACCAGTGCTCTCGATTCCGAAAGTGAAGCCCTGATCCAAGATGCACTGCTTAAATTAATGGCTGGACGCACTAGTGTTGTAATTGCTCATCGTCTCTCTACCGTGGCCAGTCTCGATCGCATTGTTGTTTTGCAAGACGGCAAAATCGTCGAACAGGGCTCTCATCAGGAATTGCTCGAAAAGCCTGATGGTACTTATCGTAAGCTCTGGGATCGCCAAAGTGGCGCTTTTATGGGCGAAGAATAGTCGAAACAGTGATTTTACCAGTGTTATTGAACGGCTATTTGACTTGCCTACATTCGCCCCTCAAGTGCAACATTAGCTTTCTAAACCTTACAGTCTAGAAAAGCCTGCGTCGCTCTAGATAAAAAGTACAACTTTTTATCTACTCGCTTCCTCATAATTTGGTGAGCGATAATACGACAACTAGCTGGGGAACGAACAGTGGGCGTACCTTACCAGATGGAGCCAGTGCAACTTATAATATTGGCATTTCACCATTATTTCTTGGACGCTCTGGCAATAAAAGCGGATCGGAAGTAATTGGTGGAAGAGCTCGAGATGCGAACCTGTATGCTGGAGGTTTGAGTTCTACTGGTGGTACACAAGTACTCAGTGTATATGAACAATATGTTTGGCCATCAAGAAGTGATGGTATGCGCATGTACGCCCTTTCCCTCCGCTGCCTAGTCTCTACTAATAATGGATAATGATAAAAAGGCTATTT
>CAPNAV010000012.1 GCA_948663575.1 uncultured Candidatus Saccharibacteria bacterium | reverse complement strand
TCATACTTTAATCATAACACTACTTTTTTTGTTTGGGGATTATGCAACAAGACCCCTTTTTATCAAACAACCCTAGACATAATTATAAAAGCGTGACATAATGGAAAGTCTGGGGGATGCACATTATATCAGCTAGCCAACTTAAGGCTTTGCACTTTTCAATATTACTATCTGGTTTTTTGCACTCCCATAAAAACCTAAGGAGAGAAAAATGAAATGTACATGCACAAACAAGGTAAAATCATTCGCGCTACCGCTACAGTTTGCGTTCTAACACTCACACTTACGGAAAGCGCTATGCCTGGCTATATCTCACATCGGGCCGCCGACTCAAAATTCTACAAGCCTCAGGTTGCCACTCTAACCACCGACGCATTCCAGCCTGCTGATTTTACAGCAATCAGCCAAATTAGCCTAGTCAATATGCAACCTATCATTTTTGACAAAATCGTTCCTATCACACCACAGAATCTTATGCGACCTTTGTCTAATACCCACTCCCCTACTGCAGACCTAGAGGCGCACATCGTATGGCCTTCTTTTAGTATCGTTACCGATAATTCTTTACTAGAGCTCGCCGCAATTCCTTTATCCGAGACTCCGTTAAAATCATATCAGGCAGATAGCAGCCTTGACACAGGAAACGATATCGGTGAAGATAACTTTTTTCTTACCGATATAACCATTTTACCCAATACCAGACCTAATCACGACAGACTTATTCTCACTTATCTCAACGAGAATACTATTCCTCTTAATTCTCATGGCAAAACCACCTCCAGCAAGTATACCTCTAAAAAGCTACTCGCTAGCGTAATCTGGTCTGCCGACATCCAAAAACAAATTTACGAGGATGTCTGTAACTATAATATTGAGCTATTTTGCGCGCTCATGGCCACCGCCAAAGTCGAATCCGAGTTCGACACGACCCTCATTGGTGATCAGGGAGAAAGCTTCGGTTCCTTTCAAATTCAGCCCAAGTGGCACAAGGCTCGCATGGAGCGTCATGACACTACACTCGACAACCTCTTCGATCCCATCAAAAGCGCTACAGTCGCTCTTGATCTCTTCGAGGAGCTTATCGAAAGTAATGATTATGCCGGATACTGCATTGAGGTTTCCATTTTTTATAACGCTGGCCACTATACCAGAGATTCGCAAGTTGCTACATACGCCACCAAAGTCTTCAATCAATATCAGCAATATCTCACCGAATTCTTAGGAAATCCCGACGATATAAATAATAACAACGAATAGTGATGACGCAATTTCTCACTCAAGTCTTAAAATTGTAAATCTCACTACTATTCCGAAAGCTCCAAGTTCACCAAAAGATTTTCCAACCACCCAGTATATTCTATATCATAAGTCTCCGACTTACAAATAATTACGTCACCTCAAGGATATCCTATTATACCGAATGGTCAAGTTACACCAAGCAGAATCTCACTACCAAGCTAAAATCCAGATATCAAAAATCCCCAGTCTACCGCCGGGGATTTTTCTTTTTCTATATCTCATATTTTATCACTTAAGCCCAGTAGCTCACTTCGTCAAATGTCGGAAACATCCTCCCTTTCCAAAACGCCAACACCGCCCCATCATCCCCTAGCGCCATAATCGTCGGGTATTCCACAATGTCATACGACCTGCAAAACTCCTCGCCCGCCCGACCATCCGGGCTAATACTCTCGATTTCCTTACCCGTTCTCCGCTCAAATTCCGTAATCCATTCATCCACCATGCGTGAATAATCTTCCTCATCACGCCACACGCAAACCACCCTCATTCTTCCGCTTTTTCCCTTCGTTCTTTCAAAATTTTTTCAAAATCCCCCAACGTCTGAAATTTCAAAAACACGCTCGCAAAACGCACATAGGCTACCTCATTTTGTTTTGCCAACACATCCAACACTGCGTTTCCTACCTGTTGAGAAGTAACAATTTCATCATTCTCGGCCCGTAATAACTCGACTGCTCGATTCACTACATCTTCCACTTCCAATTCCGACCCCAAAAATTTCCCCACACTCCGTCGCACCGAGGTAATCAACTTATCCCGATCAAAAAACTCTTTGTTTCCACTACTTTTTACCACTGTCAGCTGCGGCAATTCAATGCGCTCATAGGTCGTAAAACGATGACCCGCTGCATCCACGCGCCGGCGACGAATCACCATTCCGTCATCCGTCTCTCGGCTTTCCAGAACCTTGCTATCGCTGATTCTAGACATAGCCACCATTTTATTTACTCCCGATTCTTATTACGTAACCGATCACGCAAGGTTGGCGGTACATCAAGATCGTCTTCTTCTTCCGAACTGTGAATCGAATCCCACATATTCGTCCGCGGATTAGTTGTAAAATCCGCTGCACCATTGTCATTTGGTTGCACTACAGGCTCTTGAGTCCTTACCGTATCCCTCACTATCTCATGAACTGGTTCCACCGTTTCAGTACTAAAACCACTAGCTACACTGCCCGTATTAAACATCGGTCGATACTCCACGCCCGTCGATACTGGTGCTACGCCTGCATTACTAGTTCCCATTACGTCGCCAACTGTCGCTGATCGATTGATTCCAGAAACCCCCATCCCCATATTGCGATAATATTCCGAGTCAAAACCTGTCGCCACCACTGTTACGATAATTTCATCCTCAAGCTCTGGTCTCACTGACGCTCCAAAAATAATATTCGCATCTGGCGAAACTGCCTGCGTAATCACTTCCGCTGCTTCCTGCACCTCGCCCATCGACATATCATATCCACCCGCCACACTAAACAATACGCCTCTAGCGCCATCAATTTTCACCTCAATCAACGGCGATTCAATCGCTTGTTGCGCCGCTAAAGTTGCGCGGTTATCACCCGAAGCACGTCCAATCCCCATCAACGCTGACCCAGCATTCTTCATAACTGCCTTTACGTCTGCAAAGTCAAGATTAATCAACGCCCGTTCGGTAATCAGCTCAGAAATTCCCTGTACGCCTTGACGCAGAACATCATCCGCAATCTTAAATGTCTCTGTCAGTGGCGTCCGCGGATCAATCGTCTGCAAAAGTCTGTCATTTGGAATCGTAATCAAAGCATCAACATTACGAGACAAACTTTCTATTGCTTTTTCCGCGTTCTCTCGACGCTTTGCGCCTTCAAAGGTGAATGGCTTCGTCGCCACGCCCACCGTCAAAATATCTCGGCCTTTCGACTCTTCTGCTACCACCGGACCTGCCCCCGAGCCAGTACCGCCACCAGCCCCCAGCGTAATAAAGACCATATCTGAACCTTCGAGAGATTTACCAATCGCCTCACGACCATTCTCCGCCGCTTCGCGACCTTTTTCTGGATCTCCACCAGCACCCAATCCCCGTCCGATGTGCACTTTCACATCCGCAGTCGAATAGTGCAAAGCCTGCGCATCCGTATTGACCGCCACAAACTCCACTCCAGCCAATCCGATTTCTTTCATTCGATCAACTGCTGAACCGCCCGCACCACCTACGCCGACCACCTTAATACTTGCTGAACTAACTACCTCTGTTGGCTTAATCTCAGGCATATCTTTCTCCACTTATAATTATTCTCAATATATCACACTCCACCCCAAACTACAACCCTTCTCAAGACAAAGCTAAAGTTAAAACTTACCTAAAACCCTACGAAACAGTCCCGGCGTCTTAGATTTTTTCGCTTTTTTCTTGGATTTTTTACCCACTTCGCGCCCTCCGTCTTCTACCGAAGCTAGCATCAACCCCACCGCCGCTGCATACTCCGGCTTCTGTACCGCTTCACCCACACCCGTCAAGCCACTCGGCACCCCAATTTTCACCGACATCCCCAAGGTTGCTCGTACAAACTTATCAATCTCACGCATTCTTGCCCCACCACCAGTCAAGACAATCCCCTCCGGCAAGCGCTGCTCATAACGCGCTTTTTTCAGCTCTTTTCGTACTAAATCCAAGACTTCATCCAGCCGCGCCTGCACCACCTCATCAATCCGATCGCGCTCAAAATGCAAATCTTTCCCTCGCCAACGAATCGTTACCGGCCCTTCCATCTCGCCAAAACTACCCGTCGCAAAACGCCGTTTCAATTCCTCTGCCACTTCCGTGTCAATTGCTAACATCACTGCCAGATCATTTGTAATATTATTCGAACCTATTGGCACCACGCCGATATATTGCAAATCACTTTCCTCAAAAATCGCCACACCAGTCGTCGCCGCGCCAATATCCACTACTGCCACCCCATTCTCCATCTGCCGCTCAGAAAGCACCGCTTGCGCTGCTGCCACCACGCTCGGAATTATCCTCTCCGGCGTCACGTGTGCCGATTCAGCCACTTTACATAAGTTATCATAATTCGGAGTTAATGTCGAAACTACATTTGCTCGCATCTCCAGCTTTGCCCCCACCATGCCTAGCGGATTTTTAATACCATTCTGACTATCAAGAGTATATTGCAATGGCACCACATCTAGCACCTGCTGATTCGCCGGAATGCATCCTCGCATTGCCACCTCTTCAACTCTCGCTAAGTCATCGCCGTTTATCTCATGATCGGCTGACCCCACCGCAATCATCCCCTCCGTCTGTGTTGAGAGAATCTGCGCCCCGTTAATCGAAATTACCGCCGCATTCACCTCATATCCGCCCATCCTCTCGACTTCCCCTAAGACTCGATCGATACTCTGACCCGGACCAGCCAAATTCGCCACTACCCCTCTGCGCATTCCCGAATTCGGCACCTCAGCATAACCAATCACGCTCAGCTGCTCTCGCCCATTCACACTTGCTACCACCGCCCGCACTGTACTCGTGCCTACATCAAGACCAACTGCATAGCGTGAAATTTCATCCATAAGCCTATTATAGCGTAATTTTTCGTTTTTACAACAAAATCACCAAAACTCTTTCTCCAACGAAAAGTGTTGTAAATTTTACAACACTTTTCAATATTCCTCTCAATGCAACACAAAATGCATTAAAGTCCCCTCATAAGTCGCATCTCTAGCAAAAAAGCAAGTTTTGTAGTATAATAAGAAAGTAACTGCTCTCAATTTTGAGAGCTTGTCATGTACCTTTTCAAAAAGGAGGAAAATATGTTTCAGAAACACAAGCTCAAGTTCCTATCTCTGATCCTCGTGGTCGCTTTTTTATTCTCGACCGCGCCACCCAACGCAGTCTTTGCTTTTGCGAACTCTCCCGACTCTATTGTTGTCGATAAAGAAGCAAAGCCAGCTGCAACCAATCAGACCGAGACGCCTAGCCCCACCCCTCAAGCATCTATCATAACTGACGATTCAGATATCGTAGATGCCGAGGAAGCAGCTAATCTCGAGCCTTCCGCGCTTCCCGATTCCAGTAGTTTAGCAGACGCCAACGAGACGACTAGTCCAAAACCTTCAGAATCTCCTGAAGCTGACGATTCGTCCGACACAAACACCAGTGATCCGACCGCTTCCACAGAATCCTTACCCCCTCCCATTAAGACCGCAGAGCCATCAGGAGACGACAGCAATGCACCTGATCAACCTGACGAATCTATCATCAATGAGGGGGAGACGAATGACTCTGCAAGCGATAACACCACTGATGCAACCGTCAGTGATTCACTGAATCTTGACGCAAATGACAACATCGATGAACCGCTGAACTCCATCTCACCCAGCAACTCAGGGACCACAGATTTCGCTGAGCCTAACGACGACGCCAATGCTCCAATCAAGAAGATTGACAATGCCGATACTTCGGGCGGAGAGGCGAATGCGTCTGCTGCGCCTAGCGGCACAACAGACGCAGAGTCTAATGATCATGTCGATACAACAGACGAAGATGCATTTGATGAATACGTCGCCCCTGGAGTTTGGTCTGATCAAGATCCTCACTTCACTGACGATGTTCAGCCTCTTCCTGATTCCAGTGCTTTTGGCAACACTCTTTATGCTTTCATAAGAGCTTCCTGCCCAACCTACGAACAGGCTCTTGCTACTATGCTCAGTCTTCAGAGCGAATATCCTGAAGGTCTAGAGTGGACAAACTTCAAACCCTATGGTAGCCAGGGCAATTTAGGCGATGCCTACGTTTTTGAAGGCGGCGCCATCAAAGGCGCCAGATCTGGCGTTGGTTGCGCTGCGTTCTGTTTCATTCTCAGCGATCGTACCTTCCCTGGATTACCAGCCCGAGTTTTAGATTCTTTCGAATACGAAGACTTAAAAGTTGGCGATTTTCTCAGGATTAACAACAGCCACTTCATTACTATTCTCCAGATCAGCCCAGGCGGCATTATAGTTGCCGAAGGTAACTATAATAAATCCGTCCATTGGGGCCGTGCCATCAGTCGCACCGAAGTCATGGCCAACACCAACTTCGTCGTTACCAGATATCCTGTTGGATACTCTGAGAGTTTTGATGCTAACGAAGAGTTAGCCAACGGCGTCGACGGTACTATTAGCTGGAGCTTAAGTAAAGGCGGCACTCTAACGCTTACTGGCAGTGGTACTATTCCCAGCAATGCCAGCTGGAATACCTATAATAATCAAATCAACACTATCGCAATTAGCGAAGGTATCACCAGTATTGGCGATTCCGCTTTCGGCAACAGTAAGGCTCTGACAGTATATTTACCAAATAGCTTAACCAGCATTGGCAACTATGCCTTTAGCGGATCCAACATTACTGCATTATCTGTACCCAGTAACGTTAGAACTATCGGAGTCGAAACCTTCAGCGGCTGCGCTAATCTCACCTCGATCGACTTCGCTGAAGGCCTTTCAGCCATTGGCCAGGAGGCTTTCAAAGGCTGCACATCCTTACGCGCCGTCGACTTGCCTTCTAGCTTGACGAAGATTGACGCTGGCGCTTTTTCCAGCTGCGAAAAACTCAATCAGGTCAGATTCATGCCCAGCAAAACTAGTATCGATATTGCTAGCGGCGTATTCTTTGAATGCTGGAATTTGCAGTTTGTATCGCTACCCGACGGAATTACCGCTCTGCCTTTCGGATTGTTCCAGTCTTGTCAGGCTATTTGCTATCTCTATATCCCCGCTTCAGTGACATCTTTAGCTGAAGTAGGTGAGGAAAGTCCGTTTACCTCAAGTTATGTTGGCACAATCTACTTTGGCGGCACCGAAAGCGAATGGACTACTATGCTTAATCGCCTAAAAGTCGGCGCACTTATGCCTACTTATCAGATTCTTAGTGGGGCCCACATGGAATATGGCCAGGAAGATCCTTTTGTTCCCCATCCGGATGATCCCGGAGATATCCAATTTCCTTGTGAAAACGGCCACGTTGGCGAAGCTGATGAAAAACGGTAACTGTACAGTTTGCGGCGAGCCTATAGACAGCCCTGTCAGTCCTAGCCCAAGCCCGAGCATCAGTCCAAGCCCAGAGCCCATACCTAGCCCTACTTCACCGGCCGAACATACCCATACTTGGTCTGACAAGTGGACTACTACAGATACTCATCACTGGCACGAATGTATTAGTGAAACCGGTGATTGCGATCTCACCGATGACAGTCAGAAAGATAGTTATGGCGAGCATGTGTTTAGCGAATGGATAGTTGATCGCGAAGCCACCAGCACGGTTGACGGCGAAAAATATCGCACTTGTACGATTTGCGAATATCGAGAAACCGCCGTTATCCCCGCTAGCCCTAGCACAACAACTCCACCGACAGAAACGGACGAACCGAGCGAAACCACTCCGCCAAGCGGAACAGAAAAACCTAACGAAACAGCTCCACCAGCTGAAACGGAGAATCCTAACGAGACTATCTCGCCTTCACCTCAGCCTACCGAGCAACCTGGCAGTACCAACACGCCAGAGCCTACGGGAGAGCCTAGCGAAACCACTCCGCCAACAGAAACGGAAAAGCCTAGCGAAACTACCTCACCTCAGCCTACTGAGCAACCTGGTAACACTAATACGCCAGAGCCAACGGGAAAACCAGATCAGACAGCTCCGCCAGCAGACACTCAACCGCCAGCGAGCACTCATCCATCAACAAAACCGACCTCGAATCCTGGAGTTCCGACTACCGCTCCCGTACCACCTACGGCACCAGTGTTACCGACTGCAACGCCGGGGGTCACTGGCACGCCCTTACCGACTCCGCCTGTTCCGCCAGCCAGCATTACCACTCCGTCCCCTACCAATCCACCCACCAATAATCCGAGCAATTCTCAAGGCGAAGATTCGAATGGAAGTAACACGGAAACAAATGGTAATACGAGCAACGCTGACAGCACTAATAGCGGATCGACCAGCGCCACGCCTAGTCCAACGGTGACAGCAACTCGGCAACCTAATACTAATACAGCTACTCAATCAGCCAATAGAGGGTTGCAAAATTCCGAGAATAACTCTGAAGCTAGCTCCAAAACAGACGCCGATGACGATACTGTCGCAGATGAAACGGACAACAATAACAACATTGATGACTCCGATAATCAAACCGGCAGTATCAACGAGTCCAGCGAATCTTTAGCCGAGCCTAATGCCGCCAAAGATCCTGACGACACTATCATAGGCTCCAGTTCCGATCAGGACGACGCGAACTCTCCGTCCGATTCTCAGAACGAGTCATCCAAAAAAGACACTTTCTGGACTGTAGTCATAATAATAGTTCTAATCAGCATAGCTGTCTTAGGATGCCTTGTTTTGGCGCAACCTTCGATTCGGAAATTAATCAATAAGCGCCACAACGATCGCCAAGAGTAACATCCTCCTAGTTCTTTTCAAAAAGGTCTGCAACTTGCAGGCCTTTTTCTTGCCTTTCTTATCGCCAATCCGTTAAGACTTCGCAACCTTCCTCAGTCACTAATACCGTATTTTCGCAATGGCATCCAATCGACCCGTCTTTCATCTTTACCGACCAGCTCGTCTCATCTATATAATTAGCCGGCTTCCCTAGACACGACATCGGCTCAATACAAATCGTATCCCCCACTTGCAAGGTATAACCATGCCCCCTCACCCCATAATTTGGCACATCTGGCTCCATATGCATTTCTCGTCCAATTCCATGCCCCACATAATTCTCAATCACCCCCAATTTCCCTTTCCTAAGCACTTTTTCCACCGCAAAACTAATATCCCCGATTTTTACACCCGGTCGCACCTCATTAATTCCCGCCCACATTGCATTCTCGGTCGTCTTAATCATCGCCTTGACCGCTGCCGAACCTTTATTCCCGACCAACATCGTGAACGCCGCATCCGTATAGTACCCCTGATAAAGAATATCCAAATCAAAAGAAACCTTATCTCCCTCTTCTAGAACCTCCTCATTCGGCGTCCCGTGCACCAATGTATCATTCACAGAAATACAAATCGCTCCCGGAAAATCCTCGTCTAGATAATCATACGCTACCTTTGCGCCCCGCTTTACGATTTCCGCTCGCACCCAAGCATCAATTTCTTTACCGGTCATCCCCGGCTGCACATATTCGCGCAAATCTTTTAACAACCTGCCCAAAATCTCCCCTCCCGCTCGCATCGCCGCAATTTTTTCTTGTAAATTCTCTGTCTGTGCAACTTTTTTATTCATCTTATCTATTCTCCTATTGCTTCTTTTAGTCGCTCAAAAACTTCTTCCACCGTGCCCACACCATCTATCTCCGTAATTCTAATCCCTTTAGCCGCCAAAATTTCGCAAACTGCATGCAAATTCTGCTCAACAACCGCGAATCGCTTCTCTATCGCCTCTCTTGTATCATCCGCGCGCCCCCGCTGCTCTAATCGACGATAAAGTTCATCCTTTGGTACGTTGATTTTTACCACCACATTAATCGCCGAGGCAATATTCTCCGCAATCCATTCCGCCTGCTCAATATCTCTCGGAAATCCGTCCAAAACCGCATCTTGCCCACGCCTCACTACACGCGCCATTTCCTCCGCCATCAGTTTTACCGTCAGCATATCATCCACCAACTGCCCAGATTTCAAAATCTCATCATACTTCCCGGTATTCCGCAACACCTGCCCTGCCGAAAGCCACACCCGCCCCGTTCTTTCTGCCAACATCTGCCCCTGCGTACTCTTACCAGACCCCGCCAACCCCATTAATACAATCATCTATTTTCCTCCTATTTTTTCCATTTGATCTGCTGCTATTTTCGCCCGCAACGCCTGCTCGTCTACCATCGACAAACTAAATGCCATATTCAAACAAATCAGGAAAATCTTTAGCATATTTTCCATCAAACTCCGCCAGCCCCTCGTACGAGTACTGCCATACTCAGCCCAACCGCAACTATCACTAAAAGCGCTCCAAATCCCCAAAATTACATACAATGTCACCAAAAGATTCGCCACCAACGCTATCCACATCAATACTCGCACCAGCGACCGCTCATTTAGCCTCGCCACACTTCCCGACATCAACAACGCAGAAATTCCCAAGGTAATCGTCGTTCCAATCACCTTCACTACCTCCCACGAGAATGACCCAAGTAGTACCATACTTATTCCAAGCATCGCACTAAGCGACAACAATGCCACCATCGCAGTCAAAAAATATCTCTTAATTTGCTGATATTTTGAAATTTTAGCCTGATCCTGCATATTTTCTACCCCATATTATATCATAAACCTTTGGCTTAGAAATAATTACACCAAAAACATGCCCCATCATCTCTCACTCACGCCATTACTATCATATTGCACATTTAAATCCATCAGTAATAATCATTCTCAATCAACTCTCATAAGCCAAAATCTTCAAATAACATCTCAAAACGATCTCCAATCGCAACGCATAATATGTCAACAACGGCAATCCCTAATTCATCATCGTATACGAACAGGCGCGCACTCTCCCCGAACAACCCCATCCTCTATTGCAATTATTATACGCCCTCAATCAACAATACTATTCGCAGCCTCATCCTGAGTCTAACGTCTACCAAAATCACCTGAATTTCCCTTTTAGGGGTTGGCAGATTAGAGGAAGTTTGATATAATGCAGAATATATGGCAATCAAAGTAACGAGAAAAGACCAGAACGAGGCCAATGAAAACCTCATCCGTCGGTTCAACCGCAAGGTTTTGCAGAGTGGTATCATGCCTCTCAAGAAGTCGCAGATGCGTTTTTCTAAGCCAATTTCCAAGCGTGAGCGTCGCAATAAAGCAATTATCCGCGAAATCCGCCGCGCCGAGAAGGCCGAACGTATGCGCCTAGGGCTCAAGTAGAAATAATCTCTGGAATCATCCAGAGATTATTTTATGCCTCTAACCCGATTTTCAGCCTTCGAAACGTCACCGCAGGAAGCGTATTGCGCTGCTGTAAAAATCAAAAATTACAGTCCACACTTCAATTTTACGAGATGACATCCAGTAGTAGAACCTTTAGTAATATGCCTACAAGCCCCCATAATATCGACTGCAAAAACTCTCCAATCGATATTTTATTAAAAATACCATACAATACCTACCAAACTACTTGATATATAATCAACCATCGGCCTTTCCGCCATACATTGCCACTTTGAGTTAATTCTCATTATAATCAAAGGAGAGTCTATGAATCGTCTAACTTTTACCACAGTCCGCAATAACAGGCAACTCTTTATGTCATTTATCATTATCCATTATTAGTAGAGACTAGGCAGCGGAGGGTGTAGGCATAAAAACGTGGAAATTTTAGGGATGGAAGGGTGTTTTGTGAATTAATATTTTGAAGATTTGCATAATAGCCTACTGTCGTACCAAAGCTATGTGCAATATTACTCCAAAGTTGATTAGAGAGGCTTCGTTCCCCGATGTTGCTTCCATTGGCATTACCACTACGCGTAAGATATAGCGGCGAAAACCCAGCATTATGAGTTGCACCGACCTCCTCCGGCAGAGTCAGTCCACGATTTGCTGAACTGTTACCGCTATCATCATCGCTCACCAAAAACATTTTAATGTACCGTGAATCTTTTTACGACTAAAAACTCAGAAAATTCGGTCTTTTCTGACAGTAAAATTCCTAAAAAATACAAGAAAATCCAAGAAAAATAGCCGAAACCTTTGTTCGGGTAAACCTTAAACCTAGGTTTAAGGTTTTAAAAATAGCTAACAGGGGTGACTGAATCGTAAAATACCCTAAAACTTGATCCGCAGATCAGGTTTTGTTCGGTTTTTGAGGGTTTAAAAAGGCAGAAATTATAAAGCTTGCGCCAATTCTAAAAACAATATACAGTTACCTATGTTCCCTTAATTTCATTTGGTGAGCGATAGAGAGGCTACTGATGCATATAATGCAAATGCCGGAGTTACTTTGCCAGAAGGTATAGGAGCAACTTATAATGCCGCCTTGGCTCCACTATTCTTTGGTCGCGTCGGAACAGAATCTAGTGGAATACTACAGGATCGCGGTTTATATGGACGTTGGTATTCACCAGACGCTATTTGGGATATATTCGCCTATTACCTTTGCATTTATCCAGACACCACTTGGCCATCCAGCAAGGACTCTCGCCGACAAGCCTATTCCCTCCGCTGCCTAGTCTCTACTAATAATGGATGATGATAAAGCGAGGAACGCGAGTAATAATAAAGTCTTGCTTTATTATTAGAGCTGACGAAGCTTTTTCTGCGTGATAGCGCAGATAAATTTGGTGAGCGATGAAGTTACTGATACCGGCTGGTCTAATGTTGGCATTATTTTTCCAGAATTCAGTTCAGCCACTCATAATCCGAGACTATCGCCTTTGTTCATCAATCTCAATGGCGGAATATATTATCAAAACATTATCGCAGACTCACGAGGAAGTCATAGCGCACTCTCATCCTCAACATCTCAAAAACCATCAAACATTTATTATTTCATAATTAGCCCCTCTGGCGGCAATGTACTTCTACCGTCATACTTCGAAGATGAAAACGCTACTCGAGCTAAAGCCTATTCCCTCCGCTGCCTAGTCTCTACTAATAATGGATAATGATAAGATTCTGCTTCTGGTTTTACTTCTGACTGTGTTTTTCAATTCTATTCTAGATCCTTACTTACATTACAGACTTTATTATTCCTCCTTCTTGGCGAACAACATATTGTAGCAATATCTAGTGTAGTATAGGTAGCAACCTTGTCACCTCATCCTAGCTTTATGGAAAAGTCTCCTACTCCTGGCATTGTAGGGAGATTATAGATCTATAGTCCAGCAGGCTACCTTGCGAGGGGGTGCGGAGCTTACGAGCGAGCATGCAGCGCGATGACCCTGTGACGAATCGCGTAGGAGATGAGAGAAAAGAAAGTTTCACTTTCTTTTCCGAGACGACACCCGCAAATCTGAGCGTAGCGAAGACGGGCGTCATCGACGCGTCCCTCGCAAGGTAGCCTGCTGGAGCTGCCACGTCATTCTCACAAACTACGGTTTGGAGAGAAGGGCATTAACTAAGCGCCCTTCACAAGATAGTCTACTGGAGCCATTTACCATACATTTCTCGCAAGATAGCCTGCTGAAGCTACTTGCCATACCGTTTCTCACAAACTATGGTTTGAAAAAACAGTACCCTACTCAGCATACCTCAACTTCAAAATCCTCCCCTCCACACTCCTCAACCCCCTAAACTCATTCTCCCCCAACGTCACCCATACATTCACAATCTCCCCACCTCTAAGCCGCAAATACTTCTCTGGCGCCGAAAAACACATCAGCTTAAGATTCTTCCCATACTGATCCCAAACCGTCAGTCGCAAATGCTGTCCCTCACTCCCCAATTTTGCCGCCTCTATTACCCTCACTTCTGGCAACAAAAACACCGGCTCCTCATTCCCTGTCCCATAAGGCTCCAATTTTCGCATTTCCTCAATCAGCTCCAGTGTCAAATCCCCAAAATCCCGCACTTCCAGATCCTCTTTCACTTCTAGAAATCGCTCTTGATTCTCTAATTTCAGACTCTCGTAATACAGATTCACTGCCTCCCGAAAACGCTCAAAATTATCCCGCTCGATCGTCACTCCACACGCCTCCGCATGGCCGCCACCGCCCACTAAATATTCTCTACAAACATCCAACGCCGCCGCCAGATTAAAATCACCAAAACTTCTCCCCGACCCCTTCAAGAACCCATTCGCCTCTGCTAGCACAAACGCCGGCCGACGATATTCCTCGACTAATCGCCCTGCAATAATTCCTAGCACCCCCTCATGCCAATCCCCTTGCACTACAATCACTGGATCATCCCCAATTCCCCTCTCACGAATCTCGTCTAGTGCGGCTTGCTGCTGTGTTTTTCGTTTTTTATTCAATTCTTCTAGTTCCGATGCTCGTTTTGCCGCCTCAGGTCGGCTATCCGCCATCAAAAGTCCTAGCGCCTTCTCCGCCGTCTCCATTCTTCCCGCCGCATTCAAACGCGGCCCAATCTGGTATCCAATCGCATCCCCACTCAATTTCTTGACTCCAGCCGCTTTCAGCAATTCTTTCAATCCCTGTCGTCGCGTTTTTTCTATTACTTTCCTGCCATAATAACAAATCCGCCGATTCTCCCCTGTCAACACCATACTATCACAAATCGTCCCGATCATTGTCAAGTCTAGCAACCACTTCTCTTGCCCCTCACGAATCAATCCGCTTTTCACCAAAGCTTGCGCCAGCTTAAACACTACCCCCACCCCCGCCAAATTTTTAAATTCCGCCGGACATTCCAAATCTTTTCTTTTTGGATTCACCACCGCCACCGCCCTCGGCCCACCATTTTCCCAAGCTCCTGTTGGTTTTGAACTGCCCACCGACACAGCATCACCCCATCCACACTCATGATGATCCGTCACCACCGTTTCCACCCCATTCTCCGCCAGTTCCTCTATAATCTCATGGTTCCTACTCCCGCAATCCACCGTGAACACTAATTTTACCCCCTCCTCAGCCGTTTTCTGAACAACTTTTTTACTCATTCCATATCCGTCCAAAAATCGATTCGGCAGCATAATATCCGCTTCCATCACTCCTGCCATTTTTAAAGTATCATACAGAGCCGCGCTAGCTGTCACCCCATCAACATCATAATCACCATAAATCAATACCTTTTCCTTACTCTGAGCGGCCTTTTTTACTCTCTCCACCGCTTTATCCATGTCTGGCAACAAAAAAGGATCCACCGAATCCTCATATTCTGGACACAAAAAACTCGCATCCACCCCTCTAACTCTCAACAACTCCTCAAAAAGCCCACTCACCCAATCGTTCGGTCGGTTTTATTAATCTTTGACATCTGTTGGGATTTAATTACCATGCTTTGCAGTTCCTTCAGTAACGGAAATTGCTTATTCATCTGATAAATTTTTGTATTTCCCTTTTGCGTCACTAGCAAAAATCCGCCTCGCTCCAATCTCTGTAATTCTCGCTGAATATTGCCCGGATCTTCCTTAATTAGTTTCGAGAGCGCACGCACATGCGTCTTAAAATCTGGATATTTCGCAAACACCACAATAATTTTGCGTCGTACTCGGGATGTAATAAAAATATCTAGCATTTTCCTCTCCTTTTCCTTAATTATACTCCACTGTTGTATTTTTTACAAGTCACACTCACGCTCATCTCACGTCTCGCATCTCTTGCTTCCTAATTCGCATCAAATATATCTTCCCCATCCAGCTTAGCGGCAAAGCAAACGTTCCTAATAACTCTTCCATATTCCCCTTAAATCCCCGTTTAAAAAGATACACCCCATTCCCCTCTATTGGCTTCGTGCCATAAAAATTATACCTCCGACAGCCAGTTTTTATCGCCTCCTGAATCATTTCCCACTGAATCAAATATATCCCACTATATTTCTGCATCTTTCGCACCGAACCACTATAGAGATACACCATTTCTCGACCATCATTTACAAACATCGACGCTGCTAGCGGCACCCATTCGCCAGTTTTTCCGCCAATTTTCTCCGCCGGCAACTCTGCCACCACAAACTTCACTTTTTCGCCAAAACTCTCCTTCATCGAACGATAATATTCTACCTCTGGATCTTTAAAACCATGCCTCTCTCCCGCCTCCTCAGCAATCTTTTTCAGAATATCTAGCTCATCCATCCCCAGCTCTCGCACTCTCACTTCATCTTTCATCGCTCTCCGAATCAACCAACGATGATTCTGGCGAAAATTTTTGAACAGCTCATCCGCAGTTTTTCCCTCTAGATTCAACACAAAAATCCATTTAGCCTGTTCATACTCCCCTAAATATTTATAATTTATTTGCTCAAGATACTTTTTTATCTCCAAATGTTCCGCGCCCGGAACAATATTATTATGCAAATCCCTCGTCTGACTAATGATATTTGGGGAAATCTCCAATACAATCCCGCCTTTTGTCCTACAAAACTCGCCCGCCTTTTCTGAAATAAACCCCAAAATCTCTTCCGCGTTTTCCGCATCATAATCCATCAACCACCCCCCTGCCACTCGAAAAATTTTCTTTCCAAAATGCCAACCCCGTCCAGAAATCAACCCTGCCGCTAAAATTTTCCCAGTTTTTTCCTCACACACCCCCACGAGATATGCTTCCCTGTTCAACTTTTTATATCGCCTATACATTTCCGCACTCTGCAAGAAATTATCACAATCAAAATCTACCTTCGTCAGCTCCGCCTCAGTCAACTCCACAAAATCCATACCTCCAGTATATCACAGCCCTGTCCATATCACATCACAAAACTTCCAAACCGACGAGCTATTGGTAACGATTTTCATAAAAATACGTTAAAGAGACTTACTTTGTAGTATAATATCCCCATGTTTTTCGAGGTTCTCCCGACCGAAATTTACCGAGCCGATGGCGGCGCGCTCACTTATTCCTCAAAGATTAATTTGCTCCCCGGACAACTTGTTCTTATTCCCATCGGCCCCAAAACTGTCGCTGGCATCGTCCTCCGCCGCGTCAAAAACGTCGATTTTCCCACTCGTCCTATCTCGCGCATTCTTTACCATATCCCCATTCCCAAACATTTAGTAAAATCCGCTTATTGGCTTTCAGATTATTATCTCGCCCCTCTCACTGCCTGCGCCAGCCTCCTCATTCCCGCCGGACTCACTGCCCGTGGCGCTCTCAAAACTCCAGATTATACTCCACCATCCACTCTCAAACTCCCCCTAATCGAACTTAACCCTCATCAGCAAACCGCACTCAAGAGCCTTCAAGAGGCCTCCGGAGGCACCTCTCTTCTTCGAGGCGTTACCGGTAGCGGAAAGACTAATATCTACCTTAAAATGG
The DNA here is from genome assembly GCA_948663575.1 of uncultured Candidatus Saccharibacteria bacterium. GTDB lineage: Bacteria > Patescibacteriota > Saccharimonadia > Saccharimonadales > Saccharimonadaceae > Nanosyncoccus. The sequence continues at coordinate 15,139 of CAPNAV010000012.1, read as the reverse complement.
CTGCTGATACCCTTAAAACGCAAAAGTCTGTCATTTTGCTCGTTCCAGAAATCGCTCTCACTAGTCAACTAGTCAAAATCTTTGAACAAACTTTCGGCAACCGTGTCGTCCTCATTCACTCTGAGCAAACTATGGCTGAACGCCGTCAAACTTGGCTCAAGATCCTCAATTCCACAGCAACTTCTACCTCAACTCCCGCAGAAAATCCGCCCCACACACCCGAGCCGCTTATCGTCATTGGTCCACGTTCTGCACTTTTTGCGCCACTAGCCAATCTCGGTCTCATCCTCATCGACGAATCTCATGAAAGCGCCTATTTCCAAGAAAATCCTCCTCGCTATTCCGCTCTTCGTCTCGCCAGCTTCATGGCTAAAACCCTCGATATTTCCTGTATTTTTGGTAGCGCCACCCCTAATTTAGTTGATTATCATCTTTCCAAAACCAAAAAATCTCTCGTCGATCTCAACCAAAAAGCCAAAAACACCGCCATTACTCCCAATATCTCCGTTGTCGACCTCAAAAATCGCCCCGCTTTTTCCAAAAACCGCTATTTTTCTAATATCTTATTGACAAACATAGAACATAATATTCAAGATAAACATCAAACTCTTATCTTTCATAATCGTCGCGGTTCCGCTCCTATTACCATCTGCGAAAATTGCGGTTGGCAGGCTCTCTGCCCTAATTGTTTCCTACCCATGACCCTCCATACCGACTCTTACACTCTCTGTTGTCATATTTGCGGCCACGAAGAAAAAGTTCCCAAAAGCTGCCCCGAATGCCACCACGCCAGCATTCTTCATAAAGGCTTCGGCACAAAGCTTCTCGAATCCGAACTTTCCCGCCTCTTTCCCGACGCCAAAATCGCCCGTTTTGACGGGGACAACAAAAAAGACGGCTCTCTTGCCGCTCTCTATGACGAGGTTAAATCTGGCGAAATCAACATCCTCATCGGCACTCAAACTCTCGCTCGCGGCCTCGATCTCCCCCATCTCGCCACCGTCGGCATTGTTCAGGCCGATGCCGGTCTCGCCCTGCCTGATTTCGCCGCCGAGGAACGCACTTTTGAGCTGCTCACCCAAGTTATCGGCCGCGTTGGTCGCGGACATCTCGACGTTGCCAATGTCGTCCTCCAAACTTTTCAACCCGATCATCCCGTCATCAAAACCGCTCTCACTGCTGATTTCCCCGCTTTCGCCGACTATCTCCTCAAAAAACGCCGCGGCCAGCATCTCCCCCCATTCTCCCATCTCGCCCGTCTCTCTATTACCTACAAAACCGAAAAAACCACCCTCGCCAAAATCCGCCAAGCCCATACTCTCCTCAGCCAAAATCCCCAGCTCTCGCTCTCTCCGCCCATGCCCGCTTTTCATGAACGTACTAATCGCGGCTGGACTTGGCAAATCACCATCAAAGCCACCTCTCGCGCCCACCTTATAAGCGCTCTCCGCCCCTTTGCTTTTTCAAAATACTCGATCGTCCTCGACCCGCCATCTTTACTCTAAACCCGCTCAATCTCCTTGATAATGCCATACCATATGCTATAATATATTACTATGAAGTCGATTATCACCACCCCAGATCCACGCCTGCGTGCCAAGTCTACTCGCATCCGTGAAATCACCGACGAAACTCGCCAAATTATCTCTGATATGGTCGAAGCGTCTCTGGATTGGGAAAATCAACATCCTTACGAACTTTCCGCCGCCATGGCTGCGCCTCAGCTCGGCATTAACCAGCGTATTATTATCGTTCGTGACGATTTTGACGACAAGAAAAACAACTCATTCACTGCCCTTATCAATCCCGAGGTTATCCGCACCGAAGGTAAAAATGTCAGCGATTTCGAAGGTTGCCTCTCAGTCCCGTTTCTCTATGGCAAGGTTAGCCGTCCCGACCGCGTCAAGGTCAAAGCTACGCTAGTCAACGGTCAAGAAGTTCGCCTCAAAGCCAGCGGTTTTCTCGCCCGCACCCTCATGCACGAAATCGACCATCTCAATGGCATTCTCTTTATCGACCATATCAAAGATGATTCCAAGGCCTTCTACCGCATGGATGACAATGGCGACCTCCAACCCGTTCAAGATTACGCCTCCGAAATCGCCAATAACCCCGAGCTCTTTCCTGATGACTAATAAGACTAAAAATCAAAAAATCAGTGTTAACTCCTCGCCCAGTGAGGGAGCAACCGCAGGCCAACAAACTAAAGCCGAGCAGCGAACTGAGCTAGCAAGTCAACAAGCCGAAACTGAGCAACGGACTGAGCTGACAGGTCAACAAGCTGAGGCTGAGCAACGGGCTGAGCGAACTGAGCTAGCAAGTCAACAAGCCGCAAGAGGCGCCGTTGATTTTGATGCAGTGCAAGGCATGACCGAGCAGCGGACTGAGCTGGGCTCCTCGCCCAGTGAAGGAGCAGTCACAGGTCATAACGACGCAATGCGCAAAATCAACAAGCCGCAAGTAGTATTCTTTGGCAACGGCCCCTTATCCGACGCCACACTCACCGTTTTACAAGATCATTGCGATATACTCTTTCATGCCCGCAGCAAATCCGACCTCGCCGATGCCTCCCGAATTAAACAAGAAAATCCTAAAGCTTTTGGCATACTTGCTTCTTTTGGTGTAATGATTCGTTCAGATCTTCTCGACCTCTTTGAGCCAGAGGGGATTCTCAATCTTCATCCTTCATTATTGCCTAAATACCGCGGCGCCTCCCCGATTGAATCCGCCATTCTTGCTGGCGACTCCGATTTCTCCTATTCTATTATGAAACTTGTCAAAGCCATGGATGCTGGCCCGATTTACCATCAAGAAACTCTCAAAAAATTGCCGCTCAACAAGCTAGAAATCTATCACCATCTCGCCACCGCCGGCGCAAACTGGCTAGTTAACAATCTTCATCACATTCGTCAACTTAATCCTGTTCCACAAAACGACGCCGACGCTACTTTCACGGAAAAATTCGACAAATCCCTATCTTCTCTCCACCCCGAACAATATACCGCCTCAGAAGTCCTCCGCCAAATTATCGCCTATCAAGATTTTCCAAAGCCAAAATACACATTTTTCGGTAAAACATGTATTATTCTTGAAGCCCACGTTCTCCGTGTTACCGATATCTTATGCGAAGCAGCTGGTCTCAACGGCACTAAATCCTCCCCGCTTATGATTAAATGCGCCGACCGTAATTTTGTCGTTATCGATCGCCTTCAACCCGAAGGCAAGAAACCTATGGACGCCATCTCCTTCGTCAACGGCTATGGCAAACCTAACAAGAACTGATACCCCCTATTCGCCTTAATACCCTAAGATTTTCGCTTGATTCTCTACTAGCTCGTCCTTAAAAGCCGTAAAAACTTTGCGTACTACGCTTTGATAGTCTGGAGCATTCTCTTTCAACCAAAGAGCCGCTTTCTCATCATCATCAATCCTATCAAATTCATCCAGTTGCTCCTCCGTCAATAAATCGCCGATCCCCTGCCCCACACGCACCTCAAGTTCTTCCTCGGCATGTTCCATAAAAGCCCGTTTTTCGTCCTCAGGCATCTCCGCCAAGCCTACCTCATTCAAGAACTCCTCATCAATTTGCATCAATTCCTCCTTTTCTCCATTATAGCATAAGAATAATCAATCTCCATAAAAATTAGCCGTCGAAAAAGGTATTCACATTCATAATAAAGTGTGTTACAATATTTACATCTGGGCGGTTAGCTCAGTTGGCTAGAGCGCGTCTTTGACGTAGACGAGGTCAGAGGTTCGACTCCTCTATCGCCCACCAGATTAGAAAAATAAATCCGTCAGGGTTTATTTTTGTAATCTGTGATTGCGCTGGCGTAGAATCAACACAGGTGCGACGCATATAAGTAGCCAATGGTCAAGAAAAAGTCCTTTTGGTGAGCGATAATACTACTAATGACTATATGACGAACACAGGAATAACCTTGCCAGGCAACGAAAGTGCGACTCAGGACGGCGGATTATCGCCTCTATTTCTTAATCGTGTAGGTGGCAATAGATGGGGTGGAACTAGCTATCCATACGCTAATATCGAACGCGGTCAAAATGGATTTTTATGGGCAAATAATAGCACACACAAAGCAACGGAAGCTTATTGGATGGGAATCAGTCTCTATACGTTTTGACCATCCCAACGATACTATCGCTCTTTTTCCTTTCCCCTCCGCTGCCTAGTCTCTACTAATAATGGATACTGATAAAAAACTTATGGTAATTTCTGAATCAAAGATTCAGAAAAACTGCGAGATTGCGTTACCCTAAAAAGCGAAAATAGACTTTTTCTTTTCATTATTTGGTGAGCGATGATGAAGCTACAACCGCATATAATGCCAATGAAGGTATTACTTTGCCAGGTGAACAAAATGCCACTAATAATACTGGCTTTTCACCATTATTTATTACTCGCTCTTCACATATCTACCCATGGAGCCAAAACACATCATTCCGAGGCCAAGACGGACATTATTGGTCAAACTCCTTTAGATCTGGTTGGAGTAGTTATTTCTTACGTACTCGCGACGCAGTCTACCCGAACTACACAGACAGTGGCGCCATTTCTCTTTCCCACCGCTGCCTAGTCTCTACTAATAATAGATAGTGATAAAAGAAATCACTCAAGCCATCTCAAACAATTATTCCATCGTCCCAACTTGTTCCAGCGTTACAAGTTCAACTGCAAAATAACAGAGGTAAAATTATCGCAAAATTACCTTAATTAACCAGAATCTAAAACATTTGGTGAGCGATGATCTTACTACCGAATCTAGCCGAGATGCAAATGTTGGTACTACTTTACCAAGCAGTGTTCATGCAAGCCATAATATCGGGCTATCACCACTTTTTAATGTACGTTTGGGGAATATTAGTACCGCCAACCATGATTTAGTACTTAATGTTCGCGGGCAACATGGCTACATGTGGTCATCAAACACACTCAATCAAGAACAGGCATATTTTCTTATTTTTCACCATACTGACGTAATGCCATCTTATTACAGTGTAGATGCCGATGCTTTTTCATGGCCTCTCCGCTGCCTAGTCTCTACTAATAATAGATAATGATGAAGTAGTTTGCATCCTCTTATATAATTAACGCGTGAATCCCAAGCAAAATCAAAAAATCACGCAAATAGTTTTGGTGAGCGATGGAACTAGCACTGCAGCATGGACGAACCAAGGTTTTACATTGCCAGGAAGAACAGAAGCTACTTACGATATCTCTCTATCTCCATTATTTTTCAACCGTAGCGGAGAAACAAATTTAGAAAGCGGTACAGTAATTCTATATCAAGGAAGTGGAGCGCAATTTTGGGCTGGCTCTTCAAGATCAGGAAGAACTTGGGCTTATATTTTTAATCTTAGTGCATCTTTAACTTCACCATCAACAAATTATTATCGCTATTTCGGCAATTCCCTTCGCTGCCTAGTCTCTACTAATAATGGAATAATGATAAACCCCAATTCCTAAATTAAACGTCTTGCAATTTGGTGAGCGATGATGAAGAAGGTCGATTCCGAGGCGTCACATTGCCAAGCGGCACAAGTGCTACCTACAATATTGCATTATCACCTCTATTCTTTAACAGATCTGGTCGCATATACAACATCGATAGTAAATTAGGCCCAAATATTTTAGAACACGCCGTCTCATGGCGCGGGCGAAGCAACTATTCTTGGTCAATAACAATACATTCAATGTGGGAACATGGACCATACGATGTTAATATTGACGCCGGATATGTCACCCCGTCCGATATGAGTCCTCGCACCATGGTTCATTCCCTCCGCTGCCTAGTCTCTACTAATAACAGGATAATGATAAAAAGAATCTGTTTCTTGGCGAACAATATATTGTAGCTATATCCAGTGTAGTCTAGGTAGCAACCTTGTCGCCTCATCCATAGCTTATGGAAAAGTCTCCCTAGCTCTAGCATTGTAGGTGAGATTATAGATCTATAGTCCAGCAGATCATCTTGTGAGTGAGTGCGGAGCTTACGAATGATAGCATAATGACGTAATGACGATACTCTCTCCAAACCTAGTTTGTGAGAACATCCACAGCTTACGAGCGAGGACGAGGCGAAGCGGCACTCGCGACGGCGGGATGACGCAAGCCGTTTCTCACAAACTAGGCTTGGAGGGATAGGCACTAGCTAACATTCCTCGCAAGATAGCCTGCTGAAGCTACTTGCCATACCGTTTCTCACAAACTAGGTTTGGAGAAGGAGACTAACTAGCACTCCTCACAAAAAAAGCTGCCAGTTCCCTGACAGCCTTCTTGAGCAACTTTACTCTAGTGTCGACTTTTTCGTAGCATTAGATATATCGCAAATCCAGCTACTGCCCCAAAGGCAATCAATCCGGTTAACAGATAATCCATCCTAGAGATGTTCAAATCATCAAACACCGAACCAGTACCAGGTACTTCTGGCGTTTCCGGTTTGTACTCAAAGGTATTCAAATTCATCGAAATCACAGTTTTACGATCTTCGCCATAGGCTACTACAGCTAAGCTATACTTCCCTGCTTTTGCGCCATACTCACTCATCGGCAAATATAACTCATAAGACATATTCTCAAGGTCGAACTGGTCGCGCTCTACTTGAATAGCTTTCGGTTTTCCATCTTTATCTACAAAAACCGGATTACCATGCTCATCATAGACCTGAATCGTCAACACATACACATCATCACTAACATCAATGTGCACTAACGGGTTACGATTCTCGTCAACCTCATCCTTAATTTCGACAACCAAGGAACGATACCTAAATGAAACCTGATCAGTCACACTTCCGTTATCTGGCCCCTTTGCCGTAGCAGTCAACACACAATCGGCTTGCACACCAAGCTCGCTAGTATCAATCGCATACTCGAACTCACGAGTACCAGATGACCTCGAACCTAGCTGCAACGTATCAATTACTTTGTTTACAGTCGAACCATCAGCCGTCCTACAAGACAGACTATGTACAAGTTCCGTCGCACCCTGATATACAGTCCGAATCGGAATCACATTTGTCTGATACATTTCCGTATCTTTTGGACTAATAATCTGAGTTGACAGAACCTCGTTGTTTTCCACCACAACGGTAATAGTTGTTTCTCCGCTCTGCGCCGACGCATCCGGAGCTGGCATGCTGCAAGCAATAGCGGTCATCGCCATTACACCCGCTAAGCCAACAGCACCTAAAAGTTGCTTTTTTCGTCTTTGCATACTTCCACACTCTTTCTTTTATGTTTTTGTTTGAACTCGCCAGAGGAACCATCTCGCAGAATACTACTCGCAATAGTATTATGGCCAACCCACAAGCTAAGACTAACGCGCTAGACCAGCTTGCGAGCTTTACGCTCTTTGCGCTTTCTAAGCATAATTATAATCCATACAATTATGATAGTCAACAAGAAAATTAATAAAATCATCACTACAAGCGGCATAATTACCACAATATGTGTCTCAGTAATATGCTGATCCCCCGCATTAATCTCAAACGTAGCCGTAAAGATACCTAGCATTGGCGCATCATTCCATTCCATCGCCACGTCATACTCAGTTTCCGGAAACGCCGCAATCGAACCCTCATCCGCATGGACTTCTTTACCAAAGAAGGTTCTTGCCGTGTACTTATACTCAATCACAAAATCCGCATTACCAGTATTTCGCACCTTAGCCTTCGCATGTAGATTATTACTTAAAGAGAACCTCGTCATATCAATATCTACAATCTCAGCAGTCTCAACAGTCTGGCTAGACGAACGTCCAGAAATCACCGAACCCACCTGCCCAATTGTCTGAATTCCACTCGCAGATTCTTCGCCATCCATAATCTGCGCCCACAAAACCGCATATTGCGATCCACCAGGAATATCATCAGGAATCGTCACCCGATATTCCACGGTTTGAGTTTCACCTGGTTCAATGGTAAAAATTGCTTCATCCGCATACTCACCATTAGAATTCTTAATCGTAATCCAGCGTGCGATCTGAGTATAACCAGTCGTAGTTGAGAAACTCAATTCGTTATTGGATCCCGACACAGAATACGGCGTCACATAGACCTTATATTTGAATGCCTTGTTACCATTATTAGTCACCTGCACAGTACATCCAGATGCCAACCCTGCTAAACATCCCTCAGCATTACCTTCTAGCACCTCCCCAGGCTTTAATGTTAACCTCGTACCGCTTGGAGAAAGCCGCAATGAGCTAGCTACATCACCGTCCAAACCGTCTTCGGCTAGAGCATTGCTCGACCAGGAACAAACTCCAAATAGCGCCAGAATCGCCACCAACCCACCAACTAAAAACCTTTTCATAAGCTTATTAGTCTCCATTTCTAATTTTTATTACGATTACGAATCCTACTTACAATCCAAAATACCAAGCAGAATACAATCAGCAGCACAATAAACAAGAACCAAATCGGACAAATAAACACAACTTTGTCAGTTACGGACGTTTCACCATTAAAAGTCACCGTCTGCTTAACCTTAAAAATTCCAAGCTGTGGTGCCTTATCCCATGTAGCAGTGTGTAATCTTGTCGTTTCCGGCAAAATCGTTTCCTCTACAGGATGCTCTTCATTGCTATAAACTTCCTCATTACCAAAGAACTTTGAAACTTGCAAAACATAAGTAGCATTCAAATGCACGTTACCAGTATTTTCAACCAAAGATGTTGCCGAAACCGGAGGATTAAACACAAAACCTGAGATTTTGTTCTCAAGAACCTTACCCTCTTTGCGAGTTTTACCATTCACGTTCGATGAATAAACTAACAATCCTACGCGCCGCTCGACCAACACGCCTGAAGTATCCAATTCTCCATCCTGTACCTGCGCATAAACCATCGCATACTGACCACCATCCGGCACATCAGACGGAACTTTCACGGTCACCGTAATCTCATCCTCAGTATCAGATTCAAGAGTGCCGCCATCCTGAGAGAAAGTAATCCAATCTACGATATCGCTATAATTGGTTTTATCGTCGAAATTAGCAGTATAATTTTCATCTGTCACAGAGTACGGAGTCACCCCTAGCTCGTATTTAAATGACTTGTTGCCAGTATTCTGTACCTTAAAAGTAGCTGTTGAAGTTTTTCCTGGCTCCAGTTTCAAATCCAATGCTGTCGGCGAAAGCTGAATCCGCACATCTGCACGATCTGGATCCTCAGCAAAAACCGGCGCTGCCGACACTCCCAGTACAGCCACTGCCGCCAACAAAAACAAGCTAGCCAAACGACCAACCTTCTTAAATATCTTCATGCGTTTTTACCTCCTAGCATTTACTATATCCATTATACTCTACCTCCCTAAAAAACGCAATTATATTTTCTACAAAAATATACTGCCCCTAAGAGCAGTATATTTCCTAAATTAGATTATAATCTAATTAGTTACCTGGATTAGCGGTAGCACCAGTAGCAACAGCCGTCAAAGTGACGCCACCTTTATAAGTACCAGATTGCTGATTTGACTCAGCATAAGCACCAAAAGTAATCACAGTTTCGCGTGCAGCAGCCTGATCGAGCTGACCAGCGTTATCGGTACCGGTTGGGTTGGTAACTGTTTTAATTTTAGCATTATCGGTTGTAATAGCAGTCCATCCAGTCACATCACCACCTTGATAAGCCCAAGCCGAAGCAGCGCCGCTCAAAGTAGTACCAGCATTAATAGAATTACCCTCTGCACTAACCAATGCAGTACTGTCATCACTGTCGCGGATATACAGCTCGTAACCAGTAGCATTATTAGTAGTCACAGTCGCGGTAACAGTCTTATCAGTAACAGCAGCACCGCCTGGAACCAAGTTCATCTCAACAGCATTCGTATCAACAGCCATCGAAATCGTATTATCAATATTAACGATAACATCAATGTTCTCAGAAGCGGTGTTGAGATCAGCAGCGTAAGAGCTGAGTGGCAAAGCAGCAACGCCTAAGCCAGCAACGACGCTTAAAGCGGCAGCAGCCATAATAGTCTTTGACATAATATTTTCTCCTTTATGTCTGTATTTATGTTTAATTATTTATGTTGTGACCTTTATATTTCTATAATACGCGAGCGGTTTCGTCATGTCAACGACTTTTTGTGATAATTTTTATGTTTTTTGCGTTTTTTCTACTCACTTTTCCACAGCTTCTCTATACCTGGCATTGCCCCACCTGTTAGCAATTCTAGCGCTGCTCCACCCCCTGTTGACACCAATGCAAACTCTAAATCTGGATCATCCTCCATCAGCTCCTGTACAAACCCAGTCGTATCACCACCACAAATTATCGCCACCACATCATGCTTTTCGCCCAGCGTCTTCGCCACAATTTCCGACCCTGTCGCAAAAGCCGCATCCTCAACTTTCCCTAGCACACCATTCCAGAGAACTGTTTTCGCATCATTAATCGCCTCAACAAATTTTCCGGTTGCTATTGGCCCAATATCCAGTTTATTCCCCTCTCCATCTTCATCGAAATCTTCCGCCACATATACCTTCGAATCCTTTGGAACGTAGCCATCCGCCGCAATCTTCCCTCCCACCAAGATCTTATCCGCAATCGGCAAAAACTTCTCAATCAAAGGTTCCTTATCCTCTACCTTTGCTCCGCCAATAATTACTACCAACGGCTTTTCCGGCGCCTTTAAGGCTTGCGTCAACAATTTCACTTCCTTCTCTACTAGGAACCCCGCCACTGCTGGCAACAGCCGAGTCACCGCCTCCGTCGAAGCATGCGCTCTATGTGTCGCCGCAAAACCGTCCTGTACAAACAGAGTCGCACCTATGCTTTCAACGATCTCCCGCGCAAAATCCTCAGAATTCTGCTTCTCCCCCGGCTCAAACCTCAAGTTTTCTAATAGTAAAATTCCGCCATCTGGCAGTTCTTCTACCGCCGCCACCACTTCTGGCCCAGAAATCTCATCCACAAAATCCACCGACACCCCTTGCATCAATTCTGCCAAAGCTTCCGCCATCGGTTTCAATGACAAACTCTCATCTCGCCCTTCCGGTCGCCCTAAATGCGACATCAAAATAATCTTTTTTGCCCCACGTTCGCGCAAATATTCAATCGTTGGCAAACTTGCCCGAATCCTCAAATCGCTTTTTACCTGCCAAGCTCCGTCCTCCGTCTGCTCTAGCGGCACATTATAATCCACTCGCACCAAGACAATTTCGTCTTTTATATTAACATCACGAATCGTTTGCTTATCAAACATCAACCTCTCCTCTAGTTATCAAAATGGGCCCGTTTCCAGACCCATTTTTGTTTTTATCTAAACGTAGCGCAGTTTAATCGTATTTGTTGCACCTTGCCCCTCACCCGACACTACGACTACTTTCAACTTATCGTTTCCCTCTCTCAGTTGTAGATATCCAGACTCCTTCAGCTCTTCTACCAGCTTCAATCCAGCCTCTGGGGACTCTGGACGTACAAAAGCTGAATTCGCATATCTAAGTGCTAATTGATTAGCTACGCGCGCATCTGGTGTCACCGTAATAATCGGCAAATTCGGCCTCTGCGCTGCCACTACTCTCGCAGTCGCCCCAGTCGTCGTCTGGCACATAATCAAATCTGCGTCCAAACCTTCTGCTAATTTCACAGCTGCCGCCGCTATCGCATCATAATCCTGATCATTACTGCTCGGATCCTGTTCTAATGGCAAAATCGTCGAATTATTTTGCGTATAGAGAATCACTTTTTTCATTGCTTTCACGGTCTCTAGAGGATATTTCCCCATCGCTGTTTCATCCGAAAGCATCACCACATCAGCACCCTGAATCACTGCATTCGCCACATCGCTCACCTCAGCACGTGTCGGCTCCGGATTATCTACCATTGATGCCATCGTCTGTGTTGCCACGATACAAAGCTTCGCGTATTTACGACACAGTGTCACCAACTTCCTCTGCACAATCGGCACCACTTCAGCCCCCGCCTCGACTGCCATATCGCCACGCGCCACCATGATTCCATCGACTTCCTCCACGATTTCTTCCAGATTCTCATCTGTCGAAATCGCCTTGCGCGTCTCGATTTTTGCAATCACTTTCAGTGGTGAATTATACTTTTTTAGCACTTCGCGCACTTTTCGGATATCGTCTGCAGTCTGCACAAACGACACTGCCAAATAATCGAAATCCCGCGTCGCACCCCATTCAATATCCGCCAAATCTTTCGGCGGCAAAATATCTCCACCAAAATCCGTCTCTGGCAAATTCAAACCTTTATTACTCATCACGACGCCATCATTCTCAACCTCGAGCTTAATCGCCGTCTCCGATGGAATCTCTACCACATGCGTCCGTACTTTTCCATCAAAGATATAGATCGGTTCTCCGACGCGCACCTTTTCTGCTAAATTGTACTGCAGCGGCAAGATCAAATCCCCGGCATGCTCTTTCAAAGCATAGTCTAGCGTCAGAATATCGCCTTTTTTTACTTCCAAATAGTTATCTTTGATAATTCCCAAACGAATTTTTGGCCCCTGCAAATCTTGCACGATCGTCACCGAACGACCTTTTTCTTCGGCCGCCTTTCGAATCCAAGCGATATGCTTATCTCTCGTTTCGTTATCTCCGTGCGAAAAGTTCAACCGACACCCATTCACCCCCGCCATAATTAAATCTCTGATTTGCTCTGGGCTCGATACAGCTGGGCCAATCGTAGCCAAAATTTTTGTTCTCTTAAATACTCTACTCATTACCCCATTCTACCATATATTTATTATTCTACGAACCTATCCACTACTTCCGTTTTTAATTTTTAGTGATACAATCGTAATAATTATGGTTAAGCAAAGATCTCAAGTTATGCACACCGCTCATACCGCTAAAACCCGCCGCACTAGCTCTGCTAAGTCCACACCTCGCCGCAACTCCCTCAAACTCAAGCCTCGCCGCTCTTTCACCTGGGCTGAGGGCGCCCTAATTAGTATCCTTTGTATCTGCACCATCTGCGTCAGTATTACTGTTTTTGCCAACGCACAATTTGATCCCGAACGCGATGCTAAAGAAGCTCTTGCTAAACTAGCCAGAGATTACTATATCGAATCCCTTTACCCTAATACTCTCGGCAACCATATCAACGATCCCGCCACAGTTCTTTCTAGGTTCACCGAAACCGGCCTTCCGCTCGTCCGCTTGCGTCAGCTCCTCCTCTATAGCGATGAAAAACGAGCGCTCTACTATCAATACCTTTCCAATGAATACTACGCCTGCGACACTAATCTCACCACTCTTCGCTACATCCCCTACGAGCCTTACGGTCCACGCGACTACACCATCGAATACAATTATTCTTGCGAAAAACAGCGCAACTACGCCGATTAACTCCTTTTCGTGCTATAATCATCGAAAAGGAGTAGTTTTATGGTTGTTTTATTAATCATTATCGCCGCTATTTTGGTCGGCATTATCATACCTGGCATTCGCATCATCAATCAATACGAACGCGGTATCGTTCTTCGTCTTGGACGTTACTCTCGCACTCTAAACCCCGGTTTTCGTGTCATTATCCCTTATATCGACAAAATGCTCAAAGTCGATATTCGCACCACTCCTATGGATATCCCCAAACAAGAAGTCATCACCCGTGACAACGTCACTGTCAATGTGGATGCTGTTGTTTATGCTCGCGTTATTGATGCTAGCAAAGCCGTCCTCGAGACTACCAACTATCGCTATGCCACTAGCACTTTTGCTCAAACCGCTCTTCGCGATGTCACCGGTAATTTCGATCTTGACGAAATCCTCAGCAAACGTGACGAAATTTCCATCCAAATCCGCGAAATCGTCGACGCCCAAGCCGACAAATGGGGTATCGACATCGAAAGCGTCAAGCTCCAAAATATCGAGCTTCCTGCCGACATGAAACGTGCCATGGCTAAGCAAGCCGAAGCTGAACGCGAACGCCGCGCCGCCATCATTTCCGCCGAAGGTGAAAAAGCCGCCGCTACCGCTGTCGCCGAAGCCGCCCACCTCCTCGCTCAAACTCCTGGCGGTATCAGTATTCGCACCCTCCAAACCCTCGAAAAAATCAGCTCCGACCCTTCTCAAAAAACTGTCGTATTACTCCCAACTGACATTGCCAATACTTTCGCTAACAAATTCCACTAATTCTTTAGCCATATCGCCCACAAGCACATATTCTGTCGCGTAAAGCTTTATCATTATCCATTATTAGTAGAGACTAGGCAGCGGAGGGAAAAGCCGAAGCCGCGAGCGTCAGAATGAGCTGGAAGAGTGTCTGCAACGGTGGCATAAAGTCGATATGCGTATCCAGATGTTTTAGATGTTTTACTAAAAAAGACAGTATCTTGCCCGCGTCCATAAACCATAAACGTCCAGTTGTCCATCCAGCTAATTGCATTACCAGTATGCCCAATAAATAACGGCGAAAGACTGATATTGTGGGTGGCGGATAGGTTATGAGGGAGCGAAACTCCTTGATTTGCAGTTGATGCTCCATTTTTATTATCATCGCTCACCAAAAGACAAGGAAGCGAGAAAAAGAGAAAATCTTGTTTTCGCTTTTTATAGCGACGCAGGCTTTTCTGAGTTGCAAAACTCAGAAAAGACAAGGAGCGTGAGCGATAAAGTATAAGAATTATACTTTATCCGAACCGACGCAGGCTTTTCTGAATCAAAGATTCAGAAATTACAAGGAACGCGAGTAATAATAAAGTTCTACTTTATTATTCGTCCTGTCGTAGGAACCGAGCAAAAAGAAAGTTTACTTTCTTTTTCGAGGTGACGCCCGACAGTGATTGTCGTGAAAGACTTGTTTTTACGACAAGGTGACGAAGTAATTTCTAAGTTGCAAAACTCAGAAAAGACAAGCTTTTTTATGAAACCGATGATGGGTTTCTAGACTGAAAGGTTATTCATAAAACACAAAATAACCCCACTTTTCGCAGGGTTATTTTTGCTTTCTTTAGCCTTGATGGTGAGCCGGGAGAGGCTCGAACTCTCGACACCGGGCTTAAAAGGCCCGTGCTCTAACCAACTGAGCTACCGGCCCACCACCAAAGCTAAATCAAAATCCAACACATCATCCACATCTATGAACGATATCATGGTGATCTCTGCGGGAGTCGAACCCGCGTTGACGGGATGAAAACCCGTTGTA
>CAPNAV010000011.1 GCA_948663575.1 uncultured Candidatus Saccharibacteria bacterium | reverse complement strand
ATGTAGCTCCTTTATTTGTATAACCACTATCTGTGATTATATCATCGCTCACCAAGATTAATGAACATAAGAATCGATTTTGCAGCATCACTATCAAAACAATCAATTATGCTATAATGTTATTATGCCTATCGTGAAACCCAAGTTTACCCTCAATACCTCCCAAAGTTACAAAATCACTCCTGGCTGGATTTATGCTTGGGTTACGATCTTCGCGCTCATCCTCATTACTAGTATTTTTGCACCGCTCAATCAGATCACCACCATATTCAAACTCGCAGGCATCGTTATCTGCTTGTTCTATGTTGTACGCAATTTTTCACGCGACTATTTTTTGCTTCTGGCCATGTTTTGTACCTGTCTCGCTGACATTATCCTAGCCGACAATAACACTAATCCGATCGGCATCATGGTTTTCATTATCACTCAACTCTTACATTTATATCGTCTTGATGGCGAGCATTTAGGTAAATTCATCCTCGGGTTTACAGTTTTCGCTATAGCTATCCTTATCTTTGACGCCATCTTTGAGGTTATTCCCATCCTCTTTGTTGCATGCACTCTCTATGTTACTCTTCTGGTTGCTAACGTTATTGCTTCCGCAAAATGGTATCGTCGCGAGCCTAAAAATCCACGAGCTATTTTTGCTCTTTCTGGCTTCATTCTTTTTACGTGCTGCGACTTCTGTACCGGCATTTCATATCTATCATTAGTCGCCGTACTGCCAAGTTTATTCTACCACCCAGCCAATTTTTTTGTCTGGCTATTCTATTACCCATCGCAAGTCCTTATCTCCAACTCTAGCAAAACTAATGCCAGCTCTCAGATCCCACCAAAGGCCTAATCCCTTCCAATATTTCACCTTTTCAAGCTAATAAATCCGTGATACAATACTCAAAAGGAAGGTTAATGTTAAATGGAGGTATATGGAAGCTAAAAAATCACATTCATCCGGCACCAGTCAACGCGCAATCCTTGTCTTTGGCGCACCGTGCAGTGGGAAAACCACGTTCAGCAAGCAATTCGCCGCTCAATTCAACGCTACTTTTTACGACCTCGACTCGTTAAAGCAAGAGCATAATCTATCACGTAAATTTATACTCTTGCTCGTTTCTGAAATAGCTAAAACTGGAACCACACTAGTACTCGAAGGTGGAAACGATACCGAAAAAGACCGCCGCGAATTAGCCGAAATTTTACGAGCTGCCGGCTATACACCAACTCTAATCTGGATTCAAACCGACGTTAGTACAATCCGCATGCGCCTAAAAACCAAGCTAAAATCCGTTGAAAAAGCCAAAACCGTCTACGATACTAGGGTCAAAGCTCTCGAAGCCCCATCAGACGCCGAGGCGCCAATCGTATTATCCGGCAAGCACACTTACCCAGCTCAGCTCAAACAAGTTTTGACTCAGTTATAATCGTCAAATCAATACCATGATGCTCCAGGATCCTGAATTCGGGGAAGTCATTGTACGCAAAAACCCGCTTTCCAAGAGTGTACGTTTTTCAGTTTCCCCTTCTGGTCGACTACAAATGTCTGTTCCGCAACATACTAGCGATTTTCTTGTTAAGCGTTTTCTAAACACCAACCGCGCATTAGTACGAGAGAAAATTCCTCTCGGCAAACCAGAAAACCAGCGCGCCCGCGATGCCAAGAAGAAGATTCTCACTAGACAAGCTAAGGAATACCTACCGTATCGCCTAGAATATTTCGCAAAATTATACGGTTATCAATATGAGCGTTGTAGGCTTAGTCATGCCGCAACTCGCTGGGGAAGCTGCAGTAGTAATCGCACTATTTCACTCAATATTGGGCTTATGCAAGTGCCAGAAATTCTACGAGACTATGTAATCATCCACGAACTAGCTCATCTTAATCACATGAATCATTCAGAAGCTTTTTGGCGCGAAGTTAGCATGCATGACCCAAAATATAAAGAGCACCGCAACAAGCTTAAAATGTTTAGTCCAGGCGTATAACTTAGTAAATGATTTTTCTTCAGAAAAAGGATTGAATTTTTTCTTAACCTGTGATAAAATACCAACGTATAGTCTAATAAAAGGCAATGCAAAACTAGACGCCAGGGTAGGCCTCGCCCTAAATCCGTCATAATTCGCTCAGAAAATGATCGATTTAGCAAAAGGAACCACTCAAAAGTCTAGATTTCGTGTTGTATAAGGGAAAGGAATAGGATGCAAGTCATCATCGGCACCAAAATTGGTATGACCCAGATTATCGGCGACGACGGTATTGTCACTCCAGTGACAATTTTGCAAGCCGACCCCTCCACGGTGACTCAGATTAAAACCGTCGAAACCGATGGTTATAACGCCGTGCAACTGGGGTATGGTCAGGGTAAGAATCTGAGCAAGTCGGTATCCGGCCACGTCAAAGCGGCTGGAGTCACTCCGAAAGTCTTGAAAGAGTTTCGCGTTAACGAAACCCCAGAAGTCAAAGTCGGAGACAAAATCAGTGTTGAGAGCTTCAAGCTAGGTGATAAAGTTGAGGTCACCGGTATCTCAAAAGGTAAAGGCTACGCCGGCACCGTTAAACGCTGGAATTTTAATGAATCGCGCAATACGCACGGTTTTAAGGGTAATATCCGTAGAGTTGGTTCTATCGGATCTATGTACCCACAGAAAGTTTTTAAAGGCAAACGCATGCCAGGTCGCATGGGCCACGATCAAGTAACCGTCAAAAACTTGGTAGTAGCCTATATCGACACCGAGAACAATCTCATTGGTCTTAAAGGCGCCGTTCCAGGACCTAAAAAAGGCATCGTCACAGTTGTCGCGACAGAGGGAAAGGAGTAATATGGCTACATTGAATAAAGATGTTTTCGAACTCAATGTCGAGAACCACGAACTCCTTAAGACTGCTTACGACGCTTATCTAGCCAACTCTCGCAGCTCGCACGCAAAAACCTTGAAGCGTGGCGAAGTTCGCGGTGGTGGTAAAAAGCCTTGGAAACAGAAAGGTACCGGTCGCGCCCGTTTCGGCTCGACACGCAACCCAATCTGGCGCCATGGTGGTGTTGCTTTCGGTCGCACTGGCGAAGAGAACTTTACTAAAAAATTAAGCAAGAATAGTAAGAAAGTTGCCGTTCGACAAGCTCTCAGTCTTAAAAATGCTGACAAAGCTATTGTCGTAACAGCTCTCAAACTCAACGGCAAAACCAAAGACTGCTATAGCGCACTCAAAGACATGGGTATCGCTGACAAGAATATTCTCGCAGTTATCGCAGAGAAAACTCCAGAAGCGGTCCGTGCAACCAATAACATTCCAAACCTCAAGTTAGTTCGCTCAACCTATCTCAACGTCTTCGACATTCTCAATGCTGACGTCATCCTATTCGGCGAACAATCCTTGAAAGCCACTGAAAATTGGCTACTTGGAAAGGAGGAAGCATAATGATTACTCCACGAGCTACAGAAAAAGCCTATGCTGCACAAACTAAAAACCAATACATCTTCTTTGTACCAAAGAACGCTAGCAAACAAGCTATCGCCAAGGCTATCTCTGAAGAATTTAAGGTTACGGTATTAGGCGTTCGCGTTGCTAATCGCAAAGGCAAAGCTACTCGCTTCTCTCGCGGCAAACATGCCTATCCAGGCGTCACTTATCGCGAGGATCGTAAAGTTGCTTACATCACGGTCAAAGAAGGTGATAAGATTCCTGTCTTTGAAGAACCAGCAGCCGCCAAAGAAGAGAAAAAAGCCGACAAAGCAGAAAAGAATACTGAAAAGAAAGAAAAGAAGTCCGCTAAAAAGACTTCCACTAAAGCAGAGAAGGAGACAAAGTAATGAGTATTAAAGCTTATCGCCCAACCACTCCAGCTCAGCGCCAAAAGACCACTCAAGATTTCGATCAGATTACAACCAAAAAACCAATGAAATCTTTGCTTGCTAGCAAAAAACAAATGGCCGGCAAGAACAATCAAGGTCGCATTACGGTTCGTCATCGCGGCGGTGGCGTCAAACGCCATTATCGCGTCTTAACCTATAGCTTGCCAGAAAACAAGCAGTACACTGTCATGGAAATCGAATATGATCCAAACCGCAGTGCTCGCATTGCACGTATCAAGGATCAAGATGACACTTACTACTATGTCCTTGCTGACAATAATATGCGCAAAGGTATGACTTTCGAAGCTGGCAAAGATGCCGCCGTCGAAACCTCCAATCGTATGCCAATCGAGAATATTCCAGTTGGTACTTTTATCTATGCCGTTGAGCTTACTCCAGGTCGTGGCGCGCAAATGGTTCGCTCCGCTGGTACTAGCGCACAACTTATGGCAAAAGAGAACGGCTACGCCACTCTCAAGATGCCATCTGGCGAAATGCGCAAAGTACTAGTTAATTGCGAGGCCAGCATTGGAACCGTTGGTAACGAACAGCATCAGAATATTAAGATCGGTAGCGCCGGCCGCAAACGCCGCAAAGGCATTCGCCCAACCGTTCGCGGTGTTGTCATGAACGCAACCGATCACCCACACGGTGGTGGTGACGGCGGTCGTCATGGTACTGGTAAAGCACCTCGCACCCCATGGGGTCAGCTAACCTTAGGTTATCGTACACGTCATAATAAGAAAACTAATAAAATGATCGTGCGCAGTCGCCACGAAGGAAAGAGGAAATAATGTCTCGCAGTCTAAAGAAAGGTCCATTCGTGGATTACAAGCTTGCGAAAAAAATTGCCGCCCTCTCATCCGAAGACCGCACCGTGATCAAAACCTGGGCACGCCAATCCACTATTTCACCAGAGATGGTTGGTCGTACAATCGCCGTGCACAATGGTAAAGTTCACGTTCCGGTTTTCATTAGTGAAAATATGGTCGGACACAAGCTTGGGGAGTTCGCTCCAACTCGCAAATTTAAGCGTCATGGCGGTAAAAAAGCCGCTGAAGCTGCCGCAGCAAAGGGAGGTAAATAATGACTACTCACTATGCCTATGCTGTCATTAAGGGCGTCGACAGCCAGCCACGCAAAGCAAGCATTGTTGCAAGTCTGGCTCGCGATCGTTATGTCAGCGATGCCGTTGTAATCCTTGAGAATACACCGCGTCGCGCCGCTCGTGCCGTTCGCAAAGCTATCGAAAGCGCCACTGCAAACTTAATGAACAATTCCAGCGTCAGCATTGATCCAAAAACTATTCGCATCGCTAGAATTTCCGTCACAGCCGGTACTCGCATGCGTCGCTATGTACCAGCCTCACGCGGTCGTGCTTTACCATACGAAAAAATCTCAAGCAATATCTTTGTTGAAGTTGCTGGAGATGAAAAAGTCAAGAAAGTAGCTGAAAAATCAGCAGAAAAAGAGAAGTCAGCTAAGACAGCAGATAAAAAGGAGGAGAAGTAATGGGTCAGAAAGTTAACCCAGTTTCTTATCGACTCCAGATCAGCAAGGACTGGTCGTCAAAGTGGTTTACCCGCAAGGCCGACTTCCCAGGCTGGCTGGTAGAAGATACGAAAATTCGCAACCTTATCGAAAAGCGATTCGAGAATCGCCCAACTATCGCCCGCATCACTATTGAACGTAGTGCAAATCTCACGACGGTTACAATTTTGACCGCCAAAGCAGGTGCTGTTATCGGTAAGCAAGGCGCTGGCATCAACGAGCTCAAGAAAGAACTCGAAAAGATTGTTAGCGGTCCAATTCGAATTAATGTCGAAGAAGTTAAGAAACCTGAACTAAGCGCTAAGCTTGTTGCCGAAAATATCGGCTTTCAACTCGGCAAACGTATGAATTTCCGCCGTGCCGTAAAGATGGCTTGCCAATCTACTATGAACGCTGGTGCCAAAGGCATCCGCGTTGAAGTGAGCGGCCGTCTAAATGGCGCAGAAATGTCTCGACGCGAAAAGTTTATTGAGGGATCAGTCCCTCTCCATACTCTCCGCGCTGATGTCGATTTTTATGTCTGCCACGCACCAACTATCGCAGGTATCGTTGGCGTAAAAGTTTGGATCTATAAGGGGGAGAAATAATATGGCTATTCTAACACCACGCAGAGAAGCGCACCGTAAGGTTCGCAAAGGCAAGAATAACGGTACCGCCAGCCGCTGCAACACCGTTGCTTTCGGCGATTGGGGTCTCATGTCACTTGACAACGAACGCGTTACGAGCCGTCAAATCGAAGCAGCTCGCCAAGCAATCACTCGTTTCGTCAAACGTGGCGGCAAGATTTGGATTCGCATCTTCCCGCACACTCCGGTTACCAAAAAGCCACTTGATGTGAAAATGGGTAGCGGTAAAGGTGAACCACAATTCTACGTTGCTAAAGTTAAAGCTGGCACAATTATGTTTGAAATCG
Organism: uncultured Candidatus Saccharibacteria bacterium; assembly: GCA_948663575.1. Taxonomy (GTDB): domain Bacteria; phylum Patescibacteriota; class Saccharimonadia; order Saccharimonadales; family Saccharimonadaceae; genus Nanosyncoccus. Next base: position 26,764 of record CAPNAV010000011.1, on the reverse strand, counting down.
CCGACGTTACTGAAGAGCAAGCTAAAGAAGCCTTCCGTCTCGCTGGCCACAAACTACCAGTTCGTACTAAAATCATTAAAAAGGAGGAGTTCTAATGGCAGGAGAATTACAGGGTATTGTGAGCTCTGCAAAGCGCGATAAGACTATCACTGTTTCTATTGCAAGCCGTGAGACTCATCCGCTTTATCGCAAGCAATATACGAAAACCCGCAAATACACTGCACACGACGAAAACAACGAAGCCAATCTTGGCGACAAGGTCGAAATCGTCGCATGCCGACCATTCTCAAAGACTAAAAATTACAAGTTAGTTAAAGTTCTCGAGAAATCACACGATGCAATCGAGCTAAAAGAGGATGTCGTAGACGCAGTTAGCGGGGAGGAGAAATAATATGATTCAACAGGAAACTAGATTAAAAGTCGCTGACAATAGCGGCGCCAAGGAACTTGGTGTAATCCGTGTCCTCGGTGGTACTCGCGCAAGGTATGCTCGCGTTGGCGACATTGTAACTTGCAGTGTCAAAGACGCTAGCCCAACTGGCAACGTCAAGAAAAAAGCCGTTGTTAAGGCAGTGATCGTTCGCACTAAACAACAGATTCGTCGTCCTGACGGCTCAACTATCCGTTTTGACGACAATGCTGCTGTTCTCGTCAACGACGACAAGACTCCAAAGGGAACTCGTGTTTTCGGGCCAATCCCAAGGGAGTTGCGTGAGCTAGGTTTTAACAAAATTATCAGCCTTGCGCCGGAGGTGCTCTAATATGGCTAAATGTCTTAAAGTAGGTGATCGAGTCAAAGTTATTGCTGGCGATCTTAAAGGTCAAGTTGCCAGTATCGTCAAAGTTGACAAAAAAGCTGGCAAAGCCATGCTTAAAGATCTCAATATTCGCGAACGCCACGTCCGCGCAACACAATATAATCCTAAAGGTGGCAAGAAAACAATTCATGTCGGAATTGATTTCTCCAACCTTAAAGAGGAGGATAAGTAATGGCTGATAAAATGACCCCTCGTCTCAAAAAACTTTATAACGAAAAAATCGTTAAACAACTCGAACAAGAACTTGGCGTTAAAAACGTCAACCAGGTTCCGAAGCTGGAAAAAGTCGTTATCTCAAGCGGCGTAGGCAAAAAACGCGAAGATAAGCGCTTCACCGAAACCGTCGAGCTGACACTACGTAAGATTACCGGCCAAGAACCAACTAGTAGATTGGCTAAAAAATCCATTGCTACCTTCAAAATCCGCAAGGGAATGGGCGCCCCAGTTGGTTACCTCACCACCTTACGCAATGACAAAATGTATGAATTCGTTGACCGTCTCATCAATGTCGCTTTGCCTCACGTACACGATTTTCATGGCGTTTCTCGCAAAGCTTTTGATAAGCAAGGTAATTACAGCCTTGGCCTCAAAGAACAAACCGTCTTTCCAGAAATCACTTTTGAAGACGCCGCAGTCTTACATGGTCTAGAAATCACCTTTATCATTAAAAATGGATCCAAAGAAGGGAGCACCAAATTGTTAGAAGCATTTGGCATGCCGTTTGAGAAGGGAGGAAAATAGCATGGCTAAGAAATCAGCCGTCCTCCGCGACGAAAAACGACGCAAAATGTATGAAAAATATAAAGCTAAGCGCGCTGAGCTCAAAGCTACTGGCGACCTAGAAGGCTTGCAAAAGTTACCGCGCAACGCCAGTCCCACTCGACTCAAAAACCGCGATATGCTCGATGGTCGTCCACGCGGCTACATGCGCCATTTCGGTCTCAGTCGTATTAACTTCCGCGAAAAAGCCTCTAAGGGTGAGATCCCTGGCGTAACTAAGAGTAGCTGGTAGGAATAGGAAAGGAGATAAAATATATGTCATTACAATCAACTGACCAAATCGCCGACCTCATCACTCGCATTCGTAACGCCATCATGGTTGGCAAAACTGAAATTCGCGTTCCAACTAGCAAACTCAAGATCTCTGTTATTGACAGTCTCAAGAATGCTGGATACATCGAAAGCTACGAAATAGAAGAGGCTAAACCACGCAGTATCCTCCATGTTATCATTAACAATGAGGGGACTCCAGCTCGTATTACTGAGATTAGCAAGGTATCAAAGCCGGGTCGTCGCGTTTACGTTGGATCCGAAGAAATCCCAGTAGTTAAAAGTGGTCGTGGCGCTGTTTTAATTAGCACTAGCAAAGGAATCATGACCGGCCGCGAAGCCAAGAAGCAGCATCTTGGCGGCGAAATCTTGGTTAAAGTTTACTAGAATTCAACAAGAACAAAAAGCTCCTCGCAAGAGGAGTTTTTTGTTCGCCTCCATAAACAATCTATCGGGCCAACAAAAAACGCCCCCTAGCGGAAGCGCCTTTGTTAAAAACCAGAAAAAGGGACTGTTGATAATCATACGCTATTGACTATAAATAATTTGCCGAACGGCCTCCAAGTAGTCATCTCCACAACTAATCGTCGCACCATGACTAGTTTTTATTGTGATGACCATAATCTCCGGATTACCATCATGCTAGAAATAATCTCGTATTCTTGCGTTCTCCAAGAGTCCATCATTATCGCCCTTGTCCGGCTGACTACAAATGACACCTATCGTATGATCTACGGACGGATCAGGGCGATCATAGGCTATCGACCAATATTGATCCGCCAGAAGAATCATGGAATACTTACTTACGCCATCCTGCGCCGGAATAAATGGAATCGCACTAAACCAACCTAACGCATGACACAATACTTCAAACGGTCCCGAAAATACTTTAAGCAGAGTATTGAACGGCTCGCACACAAAACTAATATCCGAGCAATGATTAATCGCTATAATACGCAATTCACAACGACCTCCTATTAGCTCCTCCAGATACCGGCTAACATGATCGCCTAACGAGATTGCATACACATTGACACGAGAAAAATCCTCAGCAATCACCTCATTAGCAATCTCCTCAGCCGCACGCTTAGCGCTCCACCCCGTCATCTGAAAGTTTACGTAAGTCTCGTTTCCCAATAGTTCCGGCTCCAAAAAGCGAAACGCCGATAAAGGCTGGTTAAGATTGCCAGCGATCAGATAAGTCATCTCGTTACTATTAGGTTCGCGTATTGTTCGCACTAGACTAGTTTCCACGCCACCATTCAAACGAAAGACCACCCAACTTACGCAGTTCAAACAAAGCAGAAAAATAATTATTCCGACAGTTCTTGTCAATCATCTCACCTCCCTTCAAAAAGAACTAGGCTACCTTCTCCTACCCTAATATTATATCACAACATCGCCTTTGTTTCGCTTAACTTCATCCCCACGCATCGACGGTGACTATTTATTATGATATAATAAGATAGCCACTCACAACTGTACTTTTACATATTCAGAATTTTCAAGGAGGGATTTACTATGCAAATTTCGTATTTCATTGATTCGGAAAACGAGTCTGTGTCAGTCACAAATTACAGCTACGGCTGCTATACCGTCTCTCATATCTTCGACGCGGGTAGCAATACGCAACTTTGTCTTAGAGAAAGTGACAATACACCTCAGAACCAACTAAGCAATCTCTATCAACGAATTTGTGATCTTCCCGAGCTCACCATTCAACAGGAGTTAAAATGCATCATCAAAGCAATTCATGTCACAGAATTAGACCCTAGCAATCCAAGCGAAGAATACCTTGACTTTATGATTCGCTCTCAAGCTATCTTCGATTCCCAACCTATTGCAAATTGGAAACTTCGTTCGGTTAACGTGTCGCCTCAGAAAATTATACTTGCATATAGCAACCAGAATTCTCAGATTGTTCACGCCAGCTTAACGTTGGACCCTGGACCAAAAGCAATCATTATTAGCTCTTGCCCTGTCAATCCCATGTATTACTTTCGCATTACCAGAAAGGCGACCGGTTTTTCTGTCGAAATCAAGGAGAAAATAACCCCAAAATCGCATCGATTCATCAGTGCCGGCATCATCGACATCGAGCAAATTGACGAATATCATAGCGCCATAATTGAGCATTACGACTATATGGAACACAACGTTGACGACAAAGACCTTGTTCGCATTATCCGCCCCCACTCCGACAGAGAGGATAAGCTGCATGCTTATGTCTACTACGGCTACACTAACAAGCTCAAATCCTGAAAATTCTACAAACATCTAGGGCCAACCTCGCGTTGGCCCACTCTTTCACTATCCTACGGTATTATCACTATTGCTTCAAGAATACTATTACAAAAGCCATCTAAAACTTTCGTTCTTGCTTTTTACCTCAATCCGTGCTAAAATAATCAAGAACAATATTAATTAAAGGGAAAATATGAGTCGTATCGGAAAACAACCCATTGCAATTCCAGCGGGAGTGACAATCACGGTCGGCGACAAGGATATCGTTGTCGCAGGACCGAAGGGTTCACTCACAGTTCCGCTTCAGGAAAAAGTAACCGTCGCTATCAAGGATAACAACATTATTGTTACTCGCAGTAACGACGAACCAAAATCTCGTGCTTGGCACGGTTTGCAACGCGCCCTCTTGAACAATGCCGTACAAGGCGTTTCTAAGGGCTTTGAGAAAAAGCTCGAAATCAACGGCGTTGGTTTCCGTCTAAGTGGCGGACCAAAAGAGATTGAGATGGCATTAGGCTTCTCACACCCAGTCAAATACAAAGCTCCTGAGGGTATCGAACTCAAAACCGACAAAATGACTATCACCGTTTCTGGCATTGATAAGCAACAAGTCGGTCAAGTTGCCGCCGAAATCCGCGCCCTCAAGAAACCAGAACCATACAAAGGTAAAGGTATTAAATATGTCGACGAAGTTATTCTTCGCAAGGCTGGAAAGGCAGGAAAGAAATAATGAATAGTCTATTTCGTGCTAAACGCACTCGCGCCAAAATTCATGGCACTGCTGAGCGTCCTCGCCTCAGTGTCAACATCAGTAATACGCATATTACCGCACAAATCATCAACGACGACGAAGGTAAGACTTTGGTCTATTCAACTACCGTAGGAAAAAAGCTAAACGGCAGTAAGACCGAGCTCGCCGCCGTAATTGGCAAAGAAATTGCAGAGAAAGCTAAAAAAGCTAAGATCAAAACCGTCGTCTTTGACCGTGGTGCAAAATTATATGCTGGCCGCATGTCTGCTCTTGCAGATGCTGCTCGCAAGGAAGGATTGGAGTTCTAATGGCAGACGCTGACAAAACTGCACAAGTTATCAACAAAGCCGGCACGCTCAAAATGAACGACAATGTCGCCGCTGGTAAAGTCCAGAAAGACATTAACGGCAAACCTATGGGACGCCGTGGTGGACGCCGCGATCGCAACCGCAATCAAGACGCAACGCCAAAAGAGTTTGACACCGTCACTATTAACATTGACCGTGTTTCTCGCACTGTAAAAGGCGGTCGCCGTATGCGCTTCAAGGCACTCGTAGTTATGGGTAACCATAAAAACAAGGTTGGCATCGGTATTGCCAAGGGCGGAGATGTCACTAGCGCCGTACAAAAAGCCACCACTAAAGCCAAGAAAAATATGATTGAGTTCAACATGGATGGTGAAACTATCTGCCACGAAGTCGAAACTCGCTCAACCGGTGCCGATATCTTAATGAAACCAGCTGCCCCTGGTACTGGTATTATCGCTGGCGGCGTAGTGCGTAGTATCATTGGTCTTACTGGCATTAAAAATCTGATCTCTAAGAGTCTTGGTAGTACTAATAAGGTTAATATCGCCTACGCAGTGATCGATGGTCTCCGCGAACAGATTCCACGCGATCAGTGGGTTGGCAACGATGGTAAAAAGGCTGAGGCTAAAGCCGAGAAGAAAACTACTACTAAGAAAGCCTCTGCCAAGAAACCTGCTACCACCAAAAAGGAGAGCAAGTAATGAAATACAACGAACTACAAGTTAATAAGAATACTCGCCCAACTCGTGCTGGCCGTGGTATTTCGGCTGGCAAAGGTAAAACAGCTGGCCGCGGTACTAAAGGTCAAAAAGCCCGTACCGGTCATCGCAAAATGCCTGCCGGTTTTATGGGCGGTCAACGCGCCATCATGCAAGCTATTCCAAAACTTAAAGGTTTCAAAAGCTTGCATGCTAAAGCGCAAGTCGTCTACACGGATCGCCTTAACGATCTTAGCGGAAAAGTCGATAACTTCACTCTCGCCGATAAAGGACTTATCAAGAATCCATACGCTAGCGTAAAAGTGATCACTCGCGGAGATTTAACAGCTAAAATTAATCTTGAGACTCAATTCGCTAGTAAAACAGCTATCGCAGCAATCAAAAACGCTGGTGGCGATTTCAAGAAAGTTGCTATTCCACAACGCATTGCCGCTAAAGCCGAGTAGTGAGAATATCTTTATAAAGCCAAAATAGCCCTTCCAAAGGGCTATTTTTGTGGTAAAATAAACTAGTAAATTGTTTAATGGCTGGTATTCTAAATTGAAATCTTCAATATTACCAAGTTCAAAAGCTAATAGAGTAAGAGTAGGAATATGAATTTCAAAAACATTTTCAAATCGTTGAAGAACAAAGACATGCTGAAGCGCATCATGATTATCTGTGGCCTTCTTATAGTTTATCGTTTCCTCGCTCATATACCAGTCCCTCTTGGTGAACCAACCACTTTCCAAACTGCCATTCAAAACCTCATCAATAGTTCTGACTTTGGTGGTTTTCTCAACTTAATCTCTGGAGGAGGTCTCACTACTTTTTCTATTCTACTAGTCGGTATCTCGCCATATATTACCGCATCAATCGTCGTTCAGCTTGTCACTAAAGCTATCACTAGCCTAGAAGAACTATCCAACGATGGCGAAGTTGGTCGCCGCAAAATCAGTCAATGGACTCGTGTTCTAGCCGTACCACTCGCTATCGTTCAGTCCATCGCCTATATCTTCATTTTATACCAGTCCGTTATCTCCTCTAATACTGCCCTCGCTTACACCCCTACTACCGCCGACTGGGCACTATCCATCACTGCTATGGTAGCTGGTTCTATGATTTTAATGTGGTTTGGCGAGCTTATTACCGAACAGGGAATCGGCAACGGTATCTCCATGATTATTCTCACTAGTATTATTTCACAGCTCCCGACTACACTCACTCAACTTGGCACCACTCTGTTCGACACATCAAACGGCATCCTATCGCTATTCGGTTGGTTTAATCTCCCCGTCAATCCAGTCGTATTCTGGATTCTAGTCGGCTTTACTATTGCTCTTCTCGTTGCTATTTATTTCCTAGTCAAGCTCAACGAAGCTCAACGTATTATCACTATTAACTACGCCAAACGCGTCCATGGCAACAGTACTTATGGTGGCATTAAGTCTATCCTTCCTCTCAAACTCATTGCAGCAGGTGTCGTTCCCGTCATCTTCGCAACCGCTTTCCTATCTCTGCCAGCCTTGCTTGGCCAACTCATCCAGACCATTGATAATGGCAACAGTTTTGGCGCCACGCTGACTACTCTTTTTACCGCACCATCAGCCCAGAACTTCTCCGCACTCTACCCTACCGGTATCACCGCACAATGGTTCTTCTATCCATCTTTGTATTTTATCTTAGTTGTACTTTTTACATACTTTTATACAAGTATCATCTTCAATACGAAAGAGATCGCTGATAATCTCCAAAAACAGGGTGGCTTCATCGAAGGTGTTCGCCCCGGCAACCAGACCGCAGAATACCTTGGCAAAACCATTAATCGCCTTAACCTCTTCGGTGCACTTGCTCTTGGTATCGTCGCAATGCTACCATTTGTTACCGACTATATCTTTATCATTCTTGCTGGAGCACCGCTTGGTTTATCGATCTCTGGTACCGGACTTCTGATTATAGTTACAGTCGCACTGGAAAACCTCCGTCAGCTCAATTCACGAGCCTTGATGGTCACTTATGACGAATATAAATAATTAATCTAGGTAAAAGCGATGGGCAACGAAAAAACAACGAAATCAAATAAAGATTCAAGTAAACCAACCAAGCGCATATTGGTGGAAGATAAAGATACTGAAAAATCAGCCTCAAAAGCTAGTCGTGCTCTCGTCAAACCTAAATCTCGCGTTCCGGCTCGTATTATACGCGAAGCGGAAGTTATCGCCGATGATACTAAGATTAAAAAAACCACACCACCAAAAACCTCTACTGCAAAAACCGAGAAGACCATTCCTAAAAAAACCAAAGCGGCTGCCAACTCAAAAACTAATCAAAAGAGGACTACATCAAAATTCAAAATGAAGCTACCGACTATTCGCAAAATCCACCTCAAACCCGCCCAAATTGTAGCTATAGCTATCATTCTCATTTTTGCGATTTTCTTCGGACGCGTAGCCATCTGGGAGCATAACTACCTCTTAGCTATGGAAGGCAGTGAACGCGATGTCGTAGAAACCAGTGACGGCGTTTACGAGGGCGACGATGACGTAGATACCACTGAACCATCCGAAACTCAAATAGCTGAATATCATGTTGCCGCTGATAAACCTCGCTATCTTACTATTCGCAGCGTTGGCATCTATAACGCTCGGGTCGTCGAGGTCGGAATTAAAGCTAATGGCGAAATGGGTACGCCCATAAATGTTTATGACGTTGGTTGGTATACCGGATCTGCACTGCCAGGGCAGGCCGGCACATCAATTATTAACGCGCATGGTGGAGACTTAGGTATTGGCATATTCCGCTACCTTCCTCGCATTAATATCGGCGATCAAATCATTATTGAAATGGGCGACGAAACAACTAAATACATTTATAATGTTGTAGACATTGTTTATAAGAGTATCGGCAACGAAGCTAATGAGTACATGCCTACTGCATTCGCATCACCTGAACCAGGTAAATCATCCCTCACCCTTATCACATGCACGGGGGACTGGCTACAAACGCAGAACACATACTCCCAACGCTTGTTTGTTCGTGCCGTTCTACAAGAATAGGTGAAAAAACTGTTTACATACTATACTAACTATGATAAAATCAGAAGGTAATTTATGGCTAGTCAAAAAGAAGTGATAAAACTCACGGGCAAAGTTGTTGAGGCGTTGCCAAACACCCAATTTCGGGTGGAGCTTGAGAATGGTCATAATATCATTGCACACATGAGCGGACGTATGCGCAAAAACTACATTCGTTTAGTGCCGGGAGACCGGGTCGAAGTTGAGTTGACCCCTTACGATCTTACAAAGGGCAGAATCAGCTTCCGTTTGCAGTAAAATATTAAGGCGCTGTATTTTTTAGAATTTAGCTACCAACTAGTTAAAAACTTCATTTTACAGCATTAACGGAAAGGATTTTGACACTGTGAAAGTACGTGCAAGTGTTAAAAAAATCTCCCCCGATGACATAATTGTACGCCGTAAAGGTGTACTTCGTGTTATCAATAAGAAAAAACCTAAGAATAAGCAAAGGCAGGGTTAAGCATGGCAAGAATTGCTAGTGTGACCATCCCAAGCGAGAAGCAAGTCTGGATTGCTCTCACTTACATCTATGGGATTGGCCGTACAACCAGTAAAGCCATCCTTGCGGAGGCTAAAGTAGAGCCTACCACTCGGGTGAAAGATCTCACCGAGGCTGAAATTCAGAAAATCAATGACCTTATCGCCAGTAATCAAACTGTCGAGGGCGATTTGAAACGCCTCGTGACCAATAATATTAAACGTCTTAAAGACATTAACTCCTACAAGGGCGTCCGCCATAAGGCCGGTCTCCCTGTTAACGGTCAGCGCACTCGCACGAATGCACGTACTCGTAAGGGTAAAGCTATTGCCGTTGGCGGTGCTCAGCCAAAAGCAGCGAGCAAGACTTAGGAAATAGGAGTTTAAATATAATGACAGAAGAAGTAAAAGGTACTGCCGAAGTTGTTGAGACTAAGGCTAAAACCAAAGCAAAAAAAGGTAGGCGCGTTGTTACCTCTGGACAGGTACATATTCAGGCTACCTTTAACAATACAATCGTAACTATTACCGACAAAAGCGGCGGAGCTCTTTCAGCTAGTTCTGCTGGCGCCAATGGTTTCCGCGGTAGCAAAAAAGGCACTGCTTATGCAGCACAAGTAGCTGCAGAGAAGGCTCTCGAAATTGCTAAGCGCGAACACGGCTTGAACAGCGTCGACGTCTATGTTAACGGCATTGGCCTCGGTCGCGACAGTGCAATCCGTGCCGTATCTAGTGTCGGTATTAAAATCGATAGTATTACCGACGTAACCCCTATCGCACACGGTGGCGTGCGTCCTAAGGGAGAAAGGAAACCATAATGGCACGAGATATTTCTCCAATCGTAAAACAGAGCCGTCGCGAAGGATGTGCACTTGCACCAAAAGCTCATAAGGTTATGGCTAAGAAAACTGGCATTCCTGGCGAGCATGCAGACATGCGCGTTCGTGGTGGCAGCCTCTATCTTACCCAGTTGAGAGAGAAGCAAAAAGTCCGCAGGCTCTATGGCTTGCTTGAAAAACAATTCGCCAAACTTATGAAAGAGGCTGCGCGCGTTGATGGTCTTGCAGGTGAAAATCTTTTGCAATTCCTCGAACGTCGCGCCGACAACGCTGTTTACCGCGCTGGCTTCGCTACGACTAGACGCCAGGCCAGACAGCTTGTCTCTCATGGACATTTTATGCTAAACGGTCGCCGCATCGATATTCCATCGATTCGTCTCAACCCAGGTGATGTCCTTGAGGTTCGCCCAAAGTCACAAAAATCTGAGTATTTCAAGAATCTTGACAATATTGTTAGTAGTGCAGCTGTCACTCCGCTAAGTTGGCTCAAATCCGATCCAAAGAAAATGAAGATTGAAATTTCCGGCTTACCAAAGCGAGAAGAAGCTGAAGCCGGCATTAACGAACAGTTAATCGTTGAGTACTACTCACGCTAAGGAGAATAATTAATGACTACTAAAGTTATTCACGAAGCCAACTTGGCTGAAGTCAATCAGCTAAGCGACAACAGCGCTGAGTTTGTGATTCGCCCGCTTTTCTACGGCTACGGGAACACTCTAGGCAACTCGCTCCGCCGAGTATTACTTTCCAGTGTCAAGGGTGCGGCAATCACTTCCTTCAGTATTGATGGCGCAAGTCATGAATACACTGCAGTTCCAGGAGTTCGCGAAGATGTGGTCGACATCATGCTTAACCTCAAAAACATTCGTCTTAAATCACACTCTGACGAACCAGTAGAGGTAAGTTTCGAGGTCAAAGCTAGTGACATCACCGATGGTAAAGTAACTGCTGGTGACATCAAATTCCCAGCCGACATCGAAGTTGGAAACCCAGATCAAATCATCTGCCATCTTGACGATAAAAACGCTTCGCTCAAAATGCGTTTAATCGTCGAAACTGGCCGTGGCTACCTCTCGATCGATCGCTCTAGCAATGATCGCATTCATAGCGACATGATCGCCCTCGACGCAGTATTTACGCCAGTTCTCAGAGTTCGCTTCAAGGTCGAAAACACCCGTGTTGGTCAGGATATGAACTATCAGCAGTTGACACTCACAGTCGATACTGATGGTACAATTACCCCACAGGAAGCATTTGAGGAAGCGGCTGCAATCCTCGTCAACCAATATACAGCTCTTGCTGGTGGCACTGTCGTTGAATCTGCCCCAGCTCCTGGCGTCGAACCAGAAGTTGATGATTCTGGACTAGCTCTCCCTATCGAAGAGCTCGGGCTTTCCGCTCGCACTGCTAACGCACTCATCAATAATGATATCAAAACCGTCCGCGATCTAGTCGCGCTCTCAGAGGTCGATCTTAAAGATCTTAAGGGCTTCGGCAGCAAAGCTTTGGACGAGGTTAAAGAAAAGTTAACGGAGTTACTCTAATGCATCGTCATGGATACAAAGGTCGCAAGTTCGGTCGTGAGACCGATCAGCGACTGGCGCTGAAACGTGGGCTGATCAAAGCGCTTTTCGAGAACACGTCGATTACTACCACGCTTGCCAAAGCTAAGGAAATTCGCCGTGACGCCGAAAAATTAATTACTATTGCCAAAAAAGGTGGCCTAGCCAACCGTCGCATCCTAATCTCTCGACTAGATAGCGAAAAAGTTGCTGGACTACTTATGGATCAAATCGCACCACAAATCAAACGCGATTCTGGCTATCTTCGTATTGAACGCGCCGGCTTCCGTCGCGGAGACAATACCGAAATGGCTACCATTAGTTTTGTCGATAACATCGAATTTAAGGAGGGGAAATAAATGAAAGCTGTTCCAAAAACTTATAGCCAAAAAGGTTCCGATATAAATCGCGAATGGTGGCTAATTGATGCCAGCAGTATGCCTCTTGGCAAACTAGCTGTTGTTATCGCTGACAAACTTACAGGTAAAAGCAAGGTAACATTCACTCCACATGTCGATAATGGAGACTATGTTGTTGTCGTTAATGCTAAAAACATCCAAGTTACTGGCAATAAAATGGTCGATAAAATGTATTATCGCCATAGTGGATTCCCAGGCGGTCTCACCGAGCTTAAACTCGAAGAAGTTATCGAGAAGAATCCTAAAGTCGCCATCGAACATGCTGTTAAAGGTATGATTCCAAAGAATAAGCTCGCCGCCGATCGCTTAGCACGCCTACGCGTCTTTGACGGTGCAGAACACGCTCATACCGCCCAAAATCCAAAGGAGATTAAATAATGGCTACAAAAGACACTTATATTTACGGCCTCGGCCGCCGCAAGGCTGCCACCGCACGTGTTCGTCTCTACAAGGGCAAAGGAAACATTACTATTAATGACAAACCCGCACTTGAATATCTATCCGGCAACAAAGGCATGCTAGCAGAAATCACTGATCCGCTTGCTCTCGCCGAAAAGCAAAACGAATACGACGTTTCTATTCGAGTTGCAGGTGGCGGTCTTGCCGGCCAAGTTGACGCAATTAAACTCGCTCTCAGTAAGGCTCTAACCACTGAAATGGCCGATTTGCGCCCAGTTCTCAAGAAAGCTGGATTCTTGAAACGTGATCCACGCGAAAAAGAACGCAAGAAATACGGTTTGCGATCCGCTCGTAAGAAAGAGCAGTTCTCAAAGCGCTAAAGACGATTCGAAATGTTTTATGTCTGGGGTGCTCGCCTCAGACATAAAACACGCGCTTAATTTAACTCAATAGAGATATTAAAAATAATGATTATTTAGGTAAGTATTTTAAAGTCTTAATGATATAAAAAGATACTAGATCATTTATTTTTGAAAATTATGCTTTCAAAAGTAAATTATTCTAGCTTCTTTTCGTTGAGGCTCTTACTTTCCAAAGGAAAGCCTCACTATTACTATGTTACCTCAAGCTCTGCAAGATGCCATTGAAGCTCTCGGTCATCTACCCGGCGTTGGCGCCAGAACCGCCGAACGATACGCTTATTTCTTATTCAAAAATAGCCCGCGCATTAGCAAGGACATTGCCATATCTCTAGCCAGTCTCCATGAAAACGTCAAAAACTGCCCCATAACTTTTGCGCTTATCGATATCGACGACGACGTCTCAGAGTTTTATGCCGACCCAAATCGCGACAAATCCACTATTTTAGTTGTCGAAGAACCATTAGATATTTATGCCATTGAGCAAACTAAACAATTCAAAGGCACTTATCACGTCCTAGGCGGAGCCATTTCGCCAATCGACGGAATCACACCTGACCAGCTGCATATTAAAGAACTTTTGAAGCGAATCGCCCCTGACAGCGTTAAAGAAATTATTATCGCTACCAACCCCTCCGTTGAAGGTGAATCAACCGCACTTTTGCTCCAAAAGATGCTTCACGAAGAATATCCAGCCGTCAAAGTCACTCGTCTGGCCCGCGGATTACCACTCGGCGTAGATCTTTCATATGCCGACCAAATCACCCTTTCTGCCGCCCTCGAAAATCGTACTAATCTATAATAACACTAGCGATGGCTAATAAGATTATGCTATAATTTAAGCATGTTCCGTTTATCGCTCATAATTAACGAAGTATATAATAAATATCTGCCGCTCGCCGAAAAGGGAGGAGTCAGTTTAAATTTAGACTTTCGTGATTCCACCCAGACTATAGATGAACCCAAAGCGCTCCAGGCCGACCTTGAAAAACATCTTGATTCTGTTATCAAAAATTCTGATCGTGGTGATATAAAGATTACCGTCCAAAAAGACGCTATCATCATTTCCGATAGCCAAACCGTACTATCCAAAACCTTGTGTTCATTGCTTAGTAGCGATCATATTACCGTCAAATCCCGTATTGGTTTCGGTACCACTATTACAATTTTATTTAATCACTCAAATAGTAGCGCTAAAAGTCAGCCACTAGCTGACCGATAAACTAAACTTTGTGGAAGTTGTTGTATATTTTACAAGCAAAACATCAGCATTTTCATCCCCCTTATGCTACAATAGATACAAATGGAAGGTTCATGTAAATTACGCCGTTTTTGGCAAGGCTATTTTTTCCGGCTTTGCAAAAAAATACGGCCAAGTTTTAAATCAATATCAACAAATTTTAATCCTTTTCGTTGGTCTAGTCGCACTATCCGCGTAGTAACGAGCGCATTCTTTATGGTTACGTTGCCAATCTATATTTTCATCGGTCTCCAGCCTATTCCGTCAGTCGACGCTCTTAACTATCCCACTCTTGAAATTAGTTCAATTAATCTTAAAACACCAGTCTCTTCTGTCGAGCTAGTCGACCGCCAACTTGAGACTCCTACTACTATTGCTGGCTTTTATAATCAATTTGACAATAAAATCTTACTCATTGGACACTCTTCTACCGTCTTCAAAAACCTCCATAAAGTTGAGCCCGGCCAAAGCATTATCTATAACAATGAGCATTATATTATTACATCAACCGAGACACTTGCAAAATCCGATATCAGCATGAGCGAAATCCTTGCCGACGCTAATCAAAAAACACTTATCATCATGACTTGTGCTGGCACCCCCTTACCCGACCAAGATGCCACTCACCGCTTTATAGTTACCGCCATGCTCAGCGAATAATAACTACGTGAGCATAATAACACTATAATAAGCCACAAATAGCGCAATCATCAACGCCCCCTCCCAGCGCATAATTCTCCTCGTTGGCACGGAAAAGACAAATAGCAATGCCGCTGACGCCACAAGCATTATCACATCGACCATTTGAAAACTACTTGGTGTAATAGTCCCAAATAGCACTACTGGTATGCCCAGAACAATACAAATATTAAAGATATTGCTACCAATAATGTTACCAACAGCAAGGTCCTGCTCTCCTCGTCTCGCTGCCACAACTGTCGTCACTAGCTCTGGCAGGGAAGTACCAAATGCCACCACCGTCAATGCTATCACTCTCTCACTAATACCCATCGTAGTAGCTAGAATCGTTGCTCCATTCACCACCATTTCACTACCTACGATGATGCCAGCCATACCTAACGCAACAAATAACAAAGATTTCCCCAGCTTAAATTTTGGTTTCTCTTCTTTCTCCTTTTTCTCACCCTTTTGTCGTGCCAATGTAATCAAATAATACAAGAATACCGTAAAGAATAGTAGCACCACAATCCCATCTGAACGTGTAATCTGATTCACCGTTCCGCCGGCTAAACTCACATCCAAAAATAGTACCGCGAGCAACGTGGAAATTAATAAACATAGAGGCAATTCCTTCTTAACCGTATTACTCTTTATCTTTATTGGCCGAATCAGTGCCGCAATTCCCAGAATCAAAAGGATATTCAAGATACAACTGCCCATCACGTTACCCAATACCATATCAGTACTACCAGACGCCAAAGCTGAGATCGAGACCGCTAATTCTGGCGCACTCGTTCCAAAAGCCACAATCGTCAATCCGATTAACATTTTTGACACTTTAAAATTCTGCGCCGTGCTCGATGCTCCGTCCACAAAAATATCTGCACCTTTAATCAAAAGCGCAAACCCCACCACCAATACAACTATATTTAATAAAATATCCATAATTTAATTTTTATTTTTAATCAATATCTTGTTTATTTTAGCACGTCCATTATATTTTCACAACATTTATGCTACAATAAAATCATGCATGAAGAGGTAAAAGACAAAGCAAAACTACGTACTCATCTCACTATTCTTGGGCTCGTACTCACTATCACTGCTATAGTCACGGTCATTAGCATTCAATTTTTCACACGAACCGGCGCCTTTCGTCGCGATGGCCAAATAGTTTTTGATGACTCTATGACTGAGGTGGATCGCAATTTCATCAATAACATCTGTGACAACATTAGTCTTTCCCGCGATGTCACCATTTCCGCTATCACCTCGTCTACTACTATCGAAGATACTACCAACTCATTATTATATGACATCCTGATTGCCACTACTAATTTTTATGATCCGACTATTTCCGTATCCGAGGCGGACGCCGCTAAGATGGATCTAATCTCAATCCGGGACCTCACTCCCGATATTAAACTTCTCGCCATCGATAATAATTACTATCTACAAACACTCAATTCTGGCGCCTTCTTTAAATATTTTCATTTCGAAAGCCAAAGTCGCTCTGACCTCCAGAAAGTGCTCAAAGTCGTAGCTGCCAATACCGCCGTGCCGCCCACGCAAGACACCATCTTAAGCTTTGCACAAACCGGCGTCACCGCCCTTGCTCGCGGAATTAATGCTCGCTACAACACCACCAAAGACGCCTCCGCCTTCGCTAGTAAGCTCTCTCCCTTCCTTGGTCAATTTGACCTCATCCATACCAGTAATGAATCCTCGTTTATAAAAGATGCTCCCAGTGCTAATGCCAGTGTCATTTGCTCAGAACCAGACCTTATTGATGTTATTACAGATATTGGCTTTAATATTATTGAACTCACCGGCAACCACAACCAAGACTGCGGAGATCAAGCCGCTAAAGACACCATTGATTTATACGAATCACTCGGAATCGCCGTTGTCGGAGGAGGTAAAACCGCCGCCGATGCTGCCGATCCGCTAATTATCCAGCAAAAATACTCTAGTATCACACTCCTAGCCTATAACTTATCTACTGGCGGTTATACGCTAGATGGCACTCCTGGCGCCAATTTCTATACCGAAGCCAAAGCCAAAGCCGATATCGAAGCCGCCAAGGAGCGCGGAGACTTTATCATTGTCGACGTCCAATTCAACGAATGCAGTGAATATGTCAATACGTCTGAAGACACCGCTTGTGATTACGCCGACTCAGCTGCTGCATACCCAGGCTTCGGCAATCAAATCACCTTCTTCCGTCACCTCATCGATCTTGGCGCCAACATCGTCATTGGCACCTCCGCCCACCAACCACAAACTTACGAACTCTACGGCAACGGCACCATTTATTATGGTCTCGGCAACCTCTTCTTCGACCAATCGGAATGGCCCGGCACCACACGCAGCCTAATCCTGATCCATTACTTCTATGCTGGTAAATATATCCAAACTCAAATAGCACCCACTGTCTATAATGACACTTATCAAACTCAGTTAATGGAGGTTAAAAATGCCGAACAATTCCTCAAACGACTCATCGCCGCTCGTCCCAAAAAATAGTCATCGATTCTCCGCTACATCTCATCAAGCCAAAATATTACTGGCTGCTGGAGCTATCATTGTTTTGGTCGTAATTACAATCATTTCAATAATATCCGTCACGCACTCCAAAAAATCATCCGACTCAAACTCGCCTTCGGACAAGACTATCGAGTCGGAAATCTCAGAACCTACTTCTAGTGCTCCTGAATATATCGACCTTCAGCCTGTTATAGACGAATGGATTAATTCCTTAGACAATAGCCAAATAGAAGTAGGCTTAGTAATTTATGATTTAGACAATCATCAAATTGCCGCTAGCTACCAACCAGACAAGGTCTTTAACATTGCCTCGATTTATAAGCTATTCTATGTCTACTCTGGATATCAACTTATAGATTCTGACATTATTAATGAAGACGAATATTTTGTTACCACCTCTGATTATCGCGCAGGGAATTACACTTTTTCGGAGTGCCTAGATCTTGCTATTCGAGAATCATATAATGGTTGCGCCGACCCCATGCGCGCAGATAACACCTTATCTCAATATGCCGAGACTTTCATAACAGAACTAGAGCTAAATAATACTACCGACCTTGGATTATACTCAACTGCCTCCGATCTAACTAAACTTCTTATACATGTCTGGCAGCATTCCGATCTTAGCGACCAATCTTGGCAAAAACTCTCCGATTCAATGCTCTATCAACCTCCTACAACTATAGATTCTGAAACTGTCTACAACTGGCGGCAAGGCCTGCCATCCGGTTTTAGTGATCAGGTCTCTATTTATGATAAGGTAGGCTGGGCATGGGATGGAGAAAAATGGAGTGTTTACGCTGATGTCTCAATTTTAGAATTTTCCACAAAAAACCGCCACTATACAGCAGCTATACTTACAATCGATCTATCAGACACGGCCGTACTTACTACGCTCAGCGAAAAAATCGAATCCGCCATTTCCACATCATAAAACCTGTCAGCTATACTTCAAACTCCTCGGTCTTCAAATCTTGGTACCATCTTCCACTCTCTGCCGTAAATTTCAACACACAATAGTCCGGATCAGTCACTCCGTACTTATAGAATCGAGTATCTCCGTTTTGCCATAACAAATTCTTAATTTCTTGATCAGTTACCACCTCCATCGTACCTCGCAACATCACGCCGGTGTATTTAATTAAGCCCTTTTTATAAAAATAAATACACGCTTTTGGATTGTTCATGTATTGCGTCGTACGCAATGCTGATGTATTCGTTGAAAAGTAAAATTCTTTCAGACCAATAATCTGGCGAGGCTTTAGCATCGCCTTAATATTTGGCGTGCCATTTTCATCTACTGACCCTAAAAATACCACACTTCTGCTTGCAATAAACTTCTCCACATTCTGCAGTTTCATAAAACTCCTCTTCTATACAGATAACTTACCGCAATTATAACACATTATTACTAATATGTCGTGAAATACTGAGACCAGTACGTTTTGTGCGTAGAATTAGGATCAAAGACAAATCCCACTGACAAATATTTAAAATCTGGGTCCAAAATATTCTTTCTGTGCTCTGCCGAGTTCATCCAAGACGCCACCACAGTCTCTGGCGACACTGCCGCATTACCGGCATTTAAATTCTCACCACTCTTACCGCCCGAGGAGGGAATCGGACAAGTTGTCGACCATGACGAACCATCTGGACGCTGATGCGAATAGCTAGTCATAATCTCTTGCGCGCGCAAATTCGACGCTGATTCACATGTCGTACCCCAGCTCAACGCTGCAATACCATTTTTCGCTCTCTCCTGATTTACCAAATTGAGAACTTCTCGCTTCCACTGTTCAATAGGCGGCGCAATCACTGTCACCGTAATACTATCGCGTCGACTACCATCATAAGTACCTGCCGTAATTGTCGTAGTACCAGTTCCAGCAATCACCGGATATCGGCATGTTTCCGAATTATATCCCAGCCAAGTCCTCGCTGAGCTAGCAAAACCCTTAATTACCGCCGGATTACTGGTCTGCCAATACATGTCACCAAGACCACTCAAACCCCCACCCACACAAATATCAAAGTCAGCTGTCTGATAAATAGTTATCGAATCTTCGCTCCATAATTGCCCTGATGGAACTCCTCCAGACGAAGTGCCGCCACTACTCGCCGAACCACTAGAGTTAGATGATCCACCATTTGTACCACTATTGCCGCCAACCCAGCCATTACTTGTGCCTGCACCCCCGCTCCCATTGCTGTTTCCGCCCACATTAGTTATCACTTCTGGAGATAGCTCTTCCGAACCTGGCGCAACTAATCCAATCTCCTCAATCGTACTCGCCACTACATCACTTCGTTCATTTACCACTTTAAAATCAATTCCCCCGTTCAAACTCACGGCCGAAACTATCATCACGCCCACCAACAACATCACTACTGCATTCAAACAGAGCAATATCATAATCTTCGTCTGATGCATCAACTTTGCAGCTGCCATTTTATTTTCTACCTATTTTCTTTACTAAGCTCGTATATGTTTTTCAGAATCAATAACTGTTGCAACTAAATTAATAATCATCTCTAGTTGAATCAAATCACGTCGTTCAAAACTTGACTTGCCCATCGGTTTGCCAACGATTAACTGGCCAAAAGTCTTACCTTTCGCATTGCGCAATTCTGCCACGGCTTTCAAATCTAATTCATTAAAGATTTTCTGTACAGTTTTATTAGGCTCCTGCCAAACACCATTCGCCGTCTGCCTCAAATGTGAAATCGATGATAACTCTTCTGAAGAAATTGCTAATGCCTTAGATCCATAAACACGTCCATTAATAATAAAACCTACATACGAGAAGTGTAAATGATCCGCCAAAAAAGCCGCCAAATCACGCAAATCAACATTTTTAGCCGCAATTTTGTTCAACTTTTTTACTACATACGCCAAATCGACTTGCCCCATGGTAATCAAAGCATTCACCGCAGCGCTAATCTCCCGAATCACTGGCATCAAAAGCAACACGATCACAATCATTAAGAAATTCAACACCAAAACCGATGGCGCCGGATTTGCCACTTTAAATAGCACAGTAAATATGATATAAAATATCACCATATATACTGCCGCACCTGTCGACAAAATTGACACATACGCAAGAGCCTTTAATCCGGTCGCCGAAATCGAAATGATTCGGTATTTCAAAATTGCGTAAAAATACGATAGCATTGTCACACTTAAAGCAATCGGCCCCAACCAAATCAAATCATATCGGCCTAAAATCGGCAAGATCATATCAAAAATCGCCGACACTACGCCCACCACCAGAAAACCATAAGTCAAAACTAAATCACCAGTACGCACCTTTTTATTAGTATTATGCTTTGAGCGATAATAAGTTGCCCCCGTAAACATCATGATCATTACTACTAACGCCAAAACATATAACCAATAGAACCAACCATTTACTAAATGCACGGTGTTATTCTGATTTGTGATTTCATAGCCAGTATATAGGATAGTATGGTCAGTAATTATCAAAAATGCAAATACGCAGGAAACAATCGCCGATAAAATCGTCGCAATCTTGCCAAACACGTATTGCCAACACGCATAACCTAAAATAGCCGTCACCATCAAAAGCGTACCGATATAAATCCCATTAATCGACACTAACGCAACCATGTCAACATTGTTGCCCGCAGGCTCTAGTGCCAAAAATATCGCCATCGAAATAATCCAAATGGCAGCCCCAATATCCGACACGAGCACCCAAACCGTCCGTTTGCGATCATTTTTTTGCGCCCCCAAGAATGACAATAGCCCCAGCGACAAAGTCAACACCGCCACGGCGACCAACAAAATCGAAATTAAACTCATTGACCTCCTCTATACTTACACTCAGTATAGCATAGGCGTTTCTATCTCGTCAAGATTATCTTTCCACAAAAATACCCTGCCGCAAAAAACACAGCAGGGTATAATCTTGTTTCTCAGGTAGACTGCATCAGGCATTCTCAGCACCGTGATAAGTATTCTTGATCTCCTGCACTGCTTCCTTAACTTCCTTATCTGAAGAAGTTACAGTCGCTGTCTGAGGAGTAGTCTTCGGCGTAGAATCAGTCTGAGATGCGGAATTCACAGGCGGGGTCGTGTTCTTGCCAACTGTTTTTGCAGTATCTTCTGTCTTAATTACGATAGGAGAATCGTCTCTCTCTAACACGAACGTCACGCCAATCGGTGTCGTATTACGCTTATCAACGATTTCCTGCACAACGTTGCAGCCCACCTTCTTGCACCATCCGCGCACACGCTTCCGTGCCGCCTCAACGCTAGGCTCTGGCATCAATCTCAGCTTCTCGCTCCAGTTAAACATCTTACTTACAAACTTCAGCCCGCCCTGCATAATAATCCGCCCATCAGCATCCTTCACGTCGTCGAGAACCTGCAAGTCAAGAACTTCCCTGCCGTGCTTCCTTAACGAACGCATAATCTGCAAGGTAAAATCAATCGCTATCTCATCATCCTTGATGTATGAATATACACCCAGCATATCCGCACCACCAAAGAACTCCTTAAAGCACGGCAGATCAGATCCGTAGTACTTTCCAAGCTCACCGGCCAATCCACGCTTCAAAACCTCTAATGCATCGCCCTGAATGTAGTGAATGCCAGTCTCCGCGAAGCTTACGCCATGTGCATAGGAGAATATTACATCGAGCTCAGACGGCTTTTCCAGGTCAATGCCCACGATTCTCTGATTCTTAATCCTCCACAGCGGATAACCATACTGCCTAAACTGCGGCAAACAACCACAGCCAACCGACAAGTACTTATCTTCCTTTATGGCATTCATGTCAGCGTAGTAAGCCCGCTCCCTCGGGAAAATCATAATTGGGAAAAACGTATCAAACTGCAACGAAGGATCCCCCTCAGACAATCTGCCGTACTTGCCGATACTATCGAACGTGATACCAGAGGACGCTTCCATGACCGTGGAATTCGGGATATTCGGATCATTAATCCTCCGCAGTGCATCATAGAACGACGGGGAACGTGAGACCCAGTCATACCAATACTGCGCTCGCGCCGGATTGCTTGCAACGAAATCACGCATCCAACCATCCCAGTTTTTCTTAAATGCCTCAAGATACACAATCGATTCTTCCAGCGAAAAAAACCGTTTGAAGGTATCCAGCTGACGATTGTAGATCATCTTCAGCGCCGAATCCGAAGCCCGCTTACCCGTCCTGGCATACTCGTCAAAATCGTTCAGATACTTACCATAGAACTCCCACTCCGAAATCCGCGGCACTTTCTCCGGTTTATTCATCAGTTCTTCCAGAAATTCCGTCCCATTACCGTACGTTACATAGACCTTGTCCATTAGTCTACCTCCTTATAAATAATACTTTACCGCCCTATTGCGATAATCTGTTAAATTCTATCACACTCTATAAAAATTTGCAACTGTATTTCTCTTATGCTAAAATAAATCTATGGAACAGCCACTTTATAAAATCCGCGGCACCAAAGTTACCTCTCCTTACCCAGTCCAACTCACCCCCGCCGAAACCCGCCTTATTTTCAGCCTGCAACGCTACTTCGATCCTACCAACATCTTTGCCGATTACTACGCTCCAAAAGTTAATTCCTCTACGCGCCGCTCCTCTGATATGACTAATTTTACTATCAGTGCCACAACCAAAACACTTACCGGCTCCGAATATATCCAAATCGACTGCCTCGCGATCAACGAACAAGGAATTTTCGTTTTTGAATCCAAGGATTATTCCGGCTGGATTTTCGGCAACGGCGCCGATCGCGAATGGACTCAGGTTCTTGATTTTGGCCGTGAAAAGCATCGTTTCTATAACCCCGTCAAACAAAATACTACTCATCTCACCGCTATCGCCGACTTCCTCCCGCCAGATCTGCCAATTCATTCCATAATCGTTTTTGGCAATAACTCCGAACTCAAATCTATCTCGAGCCTCCCCGACTCATGTTATGTCTGTACTCAAGCTAACCTCCGCTCTACCCTTAATGCCGTCTGTATTGCAAAGCCACTCTCAGCTATCACCATTACCGAGATTCATCAACGTCTGTCTACTCATCGTGTTGCCCCAAACACCATCACTCGCCACGAACATGTCTCAGACATTCAGTCATCTCTACCCCAAAACTAATCGCCTTTCGTCATCTAATCCAAACCCAAAAGCTCAGACCTCTGTGTTATAATTATCATCATGAAAGCCACCAATCTCCATCTCGCCTATGGCACTAAAATCATTTATGATGATTGTAGCTTCCATACCGAACCCAGCGACAAAATTGGCATTATCGGCGTCAACGGCGCCGGCAAAACTACTCTTTTTCGCATTATTCTCGGTGAGCAGCAACTTGATGATGGCACAATCGAACTTGGCAGCCAACGTATCGGCTATCTTCCGCAAGAAATTATCATTCCACCAGAACATCACGATATCACAGTCTGGGATTATATCGCCGCTGGCCGTCCAGTTGACGTTCTACAAAATCAACTCAATCAAGAATACGAAAAACTCGCCAAATACCCCAACAGTGCAAAAATCCTCGCCCGCATTACCGAGCTTCAAGATCTCATTGACTCCTATGATTTAGCCGACTTTGACTATGAGCTACTGCGCGTTATCGAAAAAATGCATCTTTCTGACCTCACCGACGCCAAAATGCGCGATCTTTCCGGTGGCCAAAAATCCAAAGTCGCTTTCGCCCGCGTGCTTTTTGAAAACGCAGATTTGCTCCTACTCGACGAACCCACTAACCACCTCGACGTCGAGACCAAAACTTTCGTCAGCAACTACTTACGCAATTATCATGGCACCGTTCTAGTTATTTCTCACGATATCGATTTTCTAAACACCGTTACTAATAAAACCCTCTTCGTCAACAAAGTCACCCACAAAATGAAACTCTATAATGGCAATTACAGCGATTTTAGACGCCAATATGCCGCCGAAAAAGCCGCCGAAGACGCTCGTATCACCGAACAAGAGCGCGAGATCAAACGTCTCTCCGAATTCGTAGCCCGCGCTCGCGCCGCCAAACGCAGCAATACCGCCCTCATCGGCATGGGACATCAACGCGAAAAAGTCCTCGCCAAAAAACTCGCCGAGCTCGAAACCAGGGAGCAGGAATATTCTCGCGTCCATCTTCGCATCACTCCTGCTAAGCAATCCGGCCGCACTCCGCTCGAAGTCCAAAATCTTAGTTTTAAATATCCCGATGGCCCAGAAATCTACGAAAAATTATCTTTTTCGCTTGACCGTGGCGAAAAATTCCTTATTGTTGGCGAAAATGGCGCCGGCAAATCCACCCTCTTAAAACTCATCACCGGCAATCTCCAGCCCGACTCCGGCTCTATCATTTTTAGCCAAAACACCACCATTGCCTACTATGCTCAGGAGCTCGAAATCCTCGACAGCCGCCGCACCATCCTCGAAAATGTCCAAACCCACGATTTCACCGACACCGAACTTCGCGGTATGCTCAGCAATTTTCTATTTTACGGTGATGACATTTTCAAAAAAGTCGACATCCTTTCCCCTGGCGAAAAAGCTCGTGTCGCCCTCTGCAAAATCCTCCTCCAACGCGCCAATCTCATCATTCTTGACGAACCCACCAACCATTTTGACCCAGAAACCCAAAAAATCATCGGCGAAAATCTCCGCGATTACTCTGGCACTATCATCATGGTCAGTCACAACCCAGCTTTTGTCGAACAAATCGGCATCACACGCATGCTCATCGTGCCGCCCCGCCAAGATTTCACGTCTCAACCCCAAAAATCTACATCCGGCGGAAACTCCCGCATGGCCATCATTAAAAATTATTCTCCAGAACTTCTCGAATATTATTACTATCTCAATTCCGAATTAATATAAGCTCATAACACAAAATAAACTCAAACATTACATCCTAAGCAAATCAATATCTTGGAGCGTGCTTATATTTTTACTCTGCCTCGGAATACGATTGTTCGAGTATTTCATCCTCAAAACCGACACTACCTTCTTTTCAGAAAATTTTGTTCATAAGCTACTCGGTATTCTCTTGCTTCTCGCACTACTAAAAGTCACGGATTATAAACTTCGTGACATCGGATTCAAAAAAACAACATTGTTTCAGATATTTCATTTACGGTCTGTTACTTGGCGGATTCTGCTTTACTATCGCCTATTTTATAGAATATATCATCTTCTGCGCAGATTCACAACAACTGCATTTCGAGCTTTACATCAATGGATTCTCGCTAGTAAAAAACAACATAAAACACACCGAACTATACTTTTTCGTCTTATGCGTCATACTAAATATCATTAACGTAATAATGGAGGAGGGATTATTCCGAGGATTCTTCTATAAAATCATCAACCAGAAAAACACCTTCTGGAAGTCTATACTCATTGTTGCTCTGTTATTTGGGCTTTAGTATTTTGTCATGCCGCTTCAGCTATTGATCAATGGAGAAATTAATGCAACTTCTTTTATATTAATGACGCTCGGCTATATTGTTTTATCAGGTATCATGAGTTTAAAATGGTCACTACTATTTAAGATGACCGGAAGTTTATTTATAGGTATTGGAGACCATATTTTTAACAACGTTGTCGCCACTAACTTATTACATCTTGTTGCGGACGGCACCGCAGATCGACTCCAAATCATCCGCATCCTCGTCACCTAGGCTATTTCTTTTACCGTCGTCCTACTAATTTACTATAAAAATTCCAAGCCTATCCCTCAAAATACACCTCATCAACAGTCTCCGGCTAAATTTGGTGAGCGATGATATTGAAGTAAGTAAGCCAAGTAATGCGAATGAAGGCGCTACTCTGCCGAATAGTAATAATGCGACCTATAATATTGAGCTATCTCCTCTATTTTTCAATCGTAGTGGCAGGAACGATACTAGTAGTCATACTAGCCTAAGGCACGGGCAACAAGGTTACTTTTGGCCAAAAACCTCACGAGGCACAGATAGGGTTTATCGCATGGGATTTACTCTTGAAGTAGTTAGCCCTTCATATAATAATGATCGCGCTTACGGTCATCCCCTTCGCTGCCTAGTCTCTACTAATAATGGATAATGATAAAGATTTTTAAAACATTTTCTATAGTATTTTTTGAGCCAAAGATTCAGAAAAAACCACATATTTTCGTTTCAAAAATGAGGCATTTTCACTTTGTAGAAAACCCCAAAAACCGAACAAAACCTGATCTGCGGATCAAGTTTTGCGATATTTT
>CAPNAV010000010.1 GCA_948663575.1 uncultured Candidatus Saccharibacteria bacterium | reverse complement strand
GCGGGTGGTTGAGCGCTCCGCCACTTCGTAGCGGAGCGAGGCTGGAAGCCGTCAATACTTATGCCTAGGCGTTACCGTCTAGGCATGGTTCAGTTACACGATAATATTACACAACTCTCAAACTACAGATAATCAAATTGAAATTAATGTTAAGTTCAGTTACACGATAATATTACACAACTCTCAAACCAGCGTTTGAAGATCTGGGGCTTGCTTTAAGTTCAGTTACACGATAATATTACACAACTCTCAAACAGATAAGGAATAGAAGTATGGAAGAGTTTGAGTTCAGTTACACGATAATATTACACAACTCTCAAACATAAATTTCCAGAACTACAAGCTGCCATCAGTTCAGTTACACGATAATATTACACAACTCTCAAACGAGTGGAGTCACTATCACCATTGGAGAGTGGTTCAGTTACACGATAATATTACACAACTCTCAAACTTGCCCTTATGTTGTTATGTCCCCATTGTAGTTCAGTTACACGATAATATTACACAACTCTCAAACGGTCGCCTCGCTCCGCTCTGGTCGTTCCGCGTTCAGTTACACGATAATATTACACAACTCTCAAACTGGAAGGTCTAGCAATCCGAACCATTGTCAGTTCAGTTACACGATAATATTACACAACTCTCAAACGGATTAGTTACCACCCACCATTGTCATCAAGTTCAGTTACACGATAATATTACACAACTCTCAAACTTTATGATAGGTGCATTATTATCTGGTCTTGTTCAGTTACACGATAATATTACACAACTCTCAAACTCGGCGGGGGGCGAAAGACGTCTTTCGCCCGTTCAGTTACACGATAATATTACACAACTCTCAAACCCGTCAGTTTCGAAATCGCTTATAGTTTTGGTTCAGTTACACGATAATATTACACAACTCTCAAACCTCGTAATCCGCTGCCTCATTCCTCTCATGTTCAGTTACACGATAATATTACACAACTCTCAAACTACGTTGTATTCTCCCCTATTGTAGCACACGTTCAGTTACACGATAATATTACACAACTCTCAAACTCGTAGTCGGGCAAGTTAGCACCCTCATATGTTCAGTTACACGATAATATTACACAACTCTCAAACGTTCACTTATGAAACCACTCTAGACCTCACGTTCAGTTACACGATAATATTACACAACTCTCAAACTTTGATGTAATTTTGATGCCCATCGGAATTGTTCAGTTACACGATAATATTACACAACTCTCAAACCTCAAATTGGCTTGAAAGCTGACGGCAACACGACATTTTGCCGATATTTCGCGTCTGAATAACTCTATTATATGGAATTTTGCCGTTAAGGTCAACTAGATTTCGCATAAGTCTCGTAGTTCAGAACGCTTGCGCCATTGCCCAATACATCAACAAGCAGACCCGCAAGCTGGGAATTAGGGTAAGTAGGGTGGATGACGATAATGCTAACCCTAAGGAGTTATATTACGACTTAGGCGATGCAGCCGTACACATTACTCGCGACGACGGATGGAAAATTGTAGATGACCCGCCGATTGTATTTAAGCGTTTTTCTCACCAAGAAAAGCAGGTTTACCCAGAAGTTACGAGTAGAAAGTCGGACATTGAATTGTTGCACAAATATATTAATATTAAAAGCAAAAATGACTGGCTGTTATTTCTTACGTTTGTGATTTCGGCTTTTATCCCTGACTTTCCAAAGCCACTATTGCTATTGGTGGGAGCGCCTGGTGCAGGCAAAAGTACTTTAATGAAGTTAACCAAACAATTGGTAGATCCGTCACTAATAGACGGTATAGGGCAAATTCGCAATTGCGAGAGTATCATTCGGCCAGCCTCAAAGCATGCGTTGCTTTACTTTGATAACATCAGTTACGTAAATCAAGACATTTCTGATACTTTGTGTGGAGTTGCAACTGGTACGAGCCTAGTAAACCGAAAAATGTACACAGACAGTGATGAAGTCATATATAAAGTACAACGCCCAGTAATGTTAAATGGCGTCACAGAGATTCTGAGCCACGAAGATATTCTTGACCGCTCAATCCCAGTTTCAGCACAGCGCATTGACAGAGATGAGCGACTAAATGAAAACAAACTTATGAATAAGTTTAATTCAGATAAGCCACTTATTCTAGGCGCTATATTCAGTATTTTAGTCGATACACTGCGTATTTACCCTAATATCGACCTAAAAGAATATCCGCGCATGGCTGATTTTGCCGCTTTAGGATTCGGAGTAGCGGAAGCTATGACTGGTTATTCCGGAGACGAATTCATTAAAGCATATGGCGCTATTGAAGATCGTCAAGTTGCAACCGCTCTAAACGCAAGCCCGACAGCGCAAGCGGCACGATTCTTAGTTAGTAAAACTGGTAGCTGGCAAGGTACAGCGACAGACTTCCTAAACTTTACTTTTAGTGATGGCAGTGTCGCTACAGCTGACGACCTAAATATCATTCAGTCAATTCGCGACCAACCTACGTGGTGCAGAAACGCGTCAACGCTAGGCAAGGCTTTGAACAGGGCTGAAGCAACGCTGAGAAGTCTAGGCATTGCTTTGGAACGTGGGTCAGATGGAAGCCCAGTATATCTCAATGGCCAGCGCTGGATCGTCCTCCGGGATATTAATTGGCAAAATAAGAATAATAGTTCAGATTCCGAGACTAGCAATCTAGGCGCTGAAACAACTACTAAAGAAAATAAGGAGAACTAATGAAAGAAGCAAATAGCCAAGAAAAATATCTACCACTTTTAGCTCAAGCGAGTAGTATTCATAAGGAGCTCTATACTGACAAAAATAGTGATATCGATACATGGGAAGAGTTTAATATAGAAAAGCTTGGAAAGAAACTTGAGCATGACCTACTGCAAATCCCGGATTTTCAGCCACCATATACTACGGCTAGTAGTCCAGCACGTCTTTTAGGCTATGAAGTGGTAGCCGAACCAGACGAGAGAGGTGTTTTTACGGCATTCATTGAGTTCCTCCCAGGCCATAAAAGCTAATAAATATCACTAATTGTCGCAAGGCAAAAAAACGCCAAAACGGCAAAACGTTAATTCTTATAAGATTTTCCTTTAGGCTCTTGGTTATTCTGAGCTTAGAGCCTAAGGGGTATCTTTTTAGACGATTTTATATTATATATTAAAACATAAGGAGTAGAAATGTCAATGAGAGCAGACCCCTCGAAACTAGAATTCGTTATCTACACTCGAAAATCTACGGAGAGTGCGGAAAGACAAATTGCTTCATTGGGTGACCAGTTAGACGTAGCTAGAGAAATCGCCAAGCATAACAAATACAAAGTAGTAAAAACATTTAGCGAATCCGGCTCTGCGCGTAAGGTTAACAATCGTCCACAATTTAATAAAATGCTTAAAATGATTGAATCTGGCGAAGTGAACGCGATTATCTGCTGGCATACTAATCGTCTGGCTCGCAATCCGCTTGAAAGTGGTATGATTCAACAGTTACTAATTGACGGCAAAATTAAACTTATTCATACTCATGATAAGATTTATTATCCAGAAGATAACATGGTTGTCTTTAGCGTTGAGGCTGGCATGAATGCGGAATACTCCAAGAAGCTTTCCGAGGATGTAAGACGTGGAGTTTATAGGAAGAATAAGCGAGGTGGTTATAATACTGTGGCGCCACAAGGTTATCTCAATAGCCACACCGAAGATGGTCGAGCTATCATTATCGAAGACCCAAAAAGATTTCCACTTATTAAGAAAATGTTTGAACTTTACCTAACTGGTACATACAGTATTCCGGAGTTAGCCGATATAGTTAATAATGAGTGGGGATATTTAACTAAGAAGCATAAAAAGCGCGGCGGCGTACCATTAAGCACGACTACTATTAACGGTATTCTTTCTAATCCATTTTATATGGGTAAGATTAAAGATATGGAAGATGAAACTATTCTTCATCAAGGCGCATGGAAGCCTATGATTACCGAAGAAGAGTACTGGAGAATCCAAGAGTTAAAGGGCGCTTACGCTATTAAGCATAATCTACGACCTAAATGTCGAGCACATGGTAATCGTTACGATCTGAAAGGTTTAATTGTTTGTGGTTGTTGTGGTTGCTCTATTATTGGAGAAAAACATATTAGAAAAACACTGGACGGCGGTGCGAATGAACATATCTACTATAAATGTACTAAGAAAAGCCCACATCGTAAATGTACTATGCGTGGCAGCATTACCGAAAAAGAAGCAACGCGCCAAATCTACGATCTGCTCGATAGCTATAGGATACATCCTACATTATATGAATGGTCTAAAAAGATTATGGAATCAATCCATAAGAAAGAGATTGAGGATCGCTACAACATTTCCGAAATGCATAATGCGACCCTAGAAAAATATCAGAACAAACTTAGTAAGCTATTAGATATGCGGCTTAACCTAGACGATTACGATGAAGAAGATGACGAAATGTATAGGCAAAAAGAAAAAGAACTCAAAGACCAAATTAGACGTATTAAAGAAGCTCATCGAGAAGTTAAAGAGCTTAACCGGAATTGGTATGAGATTATTGGCAAAACTCTAGAGATTCTTCAAAGCCCAACCGAAAAATTTGACGCAGCGCTAGACGTGGGCGAAAAACGCGCTATATTACAAGCCATTGGACCAAAAGCTGTACTTACAGAGCGAGAAGTGTTACGAGGCGGTAATTTAAGGGCCATAACGCGGAAAATTATAGAGGTAGAACCGTATCCATGGCTCGAAAAAATCATAAAATCGTCAAAAAAATTAGCCCCTGAACTTGCTAAGGGCCAGAACGCAATTTTACAGGGGCAAAACAGTCAAAAACGGGCTTTATATTCTGTGTGGTCGGGGCTACCAGGATCGAACTGGCGACCTCACGCCCCCCAGGCGTGCGCGCTACCACTGCGCTAAGCCCCGACATAATAAATAAACTCCCTGAGGAGATTATTTTTATAGATGGAGGCACCGACCGGAATTGAACCGGTGTACGCGGTTTTGCAGACCGCTGCGTAACCACTCCGCCACAGTGCCACATGTTTTTGAATATTAGAACCTTAGCTGACGGAATTAAAAATAGTTTTTATAGTTAACTAATGGATCTAATAATTATATTTTAGCACATCTCAGGATATTAGCCTAGGGTTCAACTGAAAATTTTATGCAAGAAATGCATGCGAATCAACACGAGTAAAATTATGCCAATCGCCAAGATGATAATCGTGGAAATAAGAATTGCTTGCCAGGCAGAAAAATGTTCTGCTGTGGCTTGTTTCTTGATGGATTTTACATATGAGGCAGCAATTTTACCAAGATGCTCATCGATGATTTGACCAACCAAGCCAGAATCATCGGAGCCAGTATGCGGAATTTCGATGTCTTCACTATTATCTATACTATCATCTGGCTGATCTCCTAATTCCCCGCTGTCGCTTGGATCTACTGGAAAATGTTGATTATCGGCGGTTTCGTCTGGATTGACAATCGCGACATGAATAGTCTCTAATGGCTTTGAAACTGGCTGATAATCATAATTATCAACAGATGTACCGGGTACGGAATAATTGCCCTCTTGCGATGTTATCTTAGTTTGATTTAGGATATGGGCGCCGAGAATACCACCTATAGCAAAAGCCATAAATAGAGGTAGAAAAATCGCCTTTCGGCGCATCACGTAGTCCCAAATATTCATATTACCATTATAGCACACATGCTAATATAAGTCAATATCTGTTTCGTGGTTTTGTTGATTTTTTGTCAATTATTTTGAATAGCATAATCAGATTGCACTTTCTCGGATTCTCAATTAGTCATGGACGCCCTACTTGTCATTATTGCTTTTTGATTATTGCGAATTTTATACTCATTGTTGGTAGTGATTTTACTTTTACGATGCCGTGAGACAACCTTACATATGACATACCTACTATATAGCTCAAAAAATACTTTTTGAAAAGAGCTATCGAGAGTCTTTTGAAAATATGTTATAATTGCACTATGAAGAAGATAAATACATCTGCCATTAGTGGCGCGCAAGAGTTATTACCGAGTCTACAGACTGAATTTGACCGTTTGAAATCTGGCATTTTGCATGCTTTTTTGGCGCATGGATTTATTAAAATTGAAACTCCAATCATTGATCGAACCGAAATCCTTCTAGCAAAGGCTGGCGGCGATACCGAAAAACAGATTTATAAAGTTATAAAAACAGCCGAGACGGCCGATCAGGCGAACCAAGCCCTAAGGTTCGATCATACCGTGCCTTTGGCACGGTATACTGTTGAGCATATGAATGAGTTGGCTTTTCCTTTCAAGGCTACACAAGTTGCGCGAAACTTTCGAGGCGAGAGACCACAAAAGGGGCGCTTTAGGGAGTTTTATCAGTGTGATGTAGATGTGATTGGCTGGGAAAAGTTGCCGATTGCGTATGATACGGAAATCATCATGACTCTTGCTGATGCAATGCTGGTTTTGCCGATTCCACGTTTTCTGATCCGGGTGAGCAATCGCAAACTTTTGACCGGCCTACTTGAAGGTTTGAATTTGCAGCAGTGGACCAGCGAAATATTCAATATAGTTGACCATGCAGAAAAAGTATCACCGGAGGTGACTCGTGAGGCTCTGGAAAACCTAGGAATCGGTAGTGAAAATGTTGTAAAAATTACAACATTTACGCAGATCCGAGGAAAAAGAGCTGAAATTATTCCGAAATTAGAAAGCTTGGGCAGTCAAAATGAAACATTTGAGCAGGGGCTACGTGAGCTTGAAACAGTAATAACGGAGCTGGAGAATAGACTAAGAAGTGAGACATATGCGCGCATTGACGTGGAAGCGGATATGGTGATTGTCCGTGGATTAGATTATTATACGGGTACAGTTTTTGAGACAGTGGCACCAGACTACAGAGAGATTGGTTCGATCTGTAGTGGTGGGCGCTATGCAGATTTGGCCAGATATTATACAGATCAACATTTGCCAGGTGTAGGCGGTTCGATTGGATTATCACGATTATTCTATATTTTGCGAAATTATGGCTTGATTAATAATGCTCAGAGTAAGCCAGTAGATGTTGCGATTGTGCCGATTTCGGAAAATGAGTATACTACAGCGCAAGAATTGGCTGAGAAATTACGCCGTAGCGACAAGAAAGTTGACGTCGTACTGACCGATAAGCGTCTGGGTGATAAGTTGACATATGCAGCAAAAATTGCAAATTTTGCTATTATCGTAGGGGATGACGAAGTAAGGTCTGGAAATTTTAAAATTAAAAATCTGCAAACTGGAAAAGTGACAGATTTGGCGGATTGGCAGTAGAACAGTTACGGATATACTCGGCTTGCGCTAAGTGAGGTAAGCCGGATATATCGATGCGGTAGCTCTTGTCGCACTATTAATAGTAAGTTCAATTGAACGAGAAATCGAAGTTTACTAGTGTATTAGTTTTTGTCGCGCTGTCAATGATGATCACAATCTAAGCTCGTCTTCCTATAATTATGCGGCCGAATTTTCCGCTCCGTTGAGTCATTTCAATCCCTCATTGAGGTAACTTAAGACATGTTCCCATCCCCAGTTTTCGCCAAAACCAGACAGATACGCATCATTGAACTGAAAGGTCGGCATGCCAGAGGCGAATTTGCCCGCACGCAAAGTCGTTTCCTCGACAGCCGTAGCCGAATCGCGATGAGCTACGCACTGGTCAAAGTCATCACCAAGCCCAACCGAGTGACCAACTTCTAGCCAATAGTCTGCTGGCATATTAGCGATAGGAGGGGCGGATTGACTACTGCCGATACCCTTAGAATGATAATCATCCCATAGTGAGGTAAGAGCTTCGTGATAAAAATCCCAGAATTTACCTTCATTCTTGGCGCAGTAGACTGCCTCAGCGGCATTACGGGAGTTGGCGCTGCCAGAATAATATAATAGATCAGTGAGACGAACTTCGAAAAGAATGTCATTTTCCGCTAAGTAGGTTTCAAACTCATCCCAATGTTCGAGCAGCTGGCGAGAGAAAACGTCGCAATATGGACACATGAGATCAGTGTACATAATATAATGATTTTTTGCATCGAGACTTCCAACTGTAGTCGACTGATCCCAGACATTATCAGCAGTAGTGCGGCGCATGGCGTTGCTAGCAAAGATTAAACCCGCAAAAGTGAGGACGACAACGATGATTGCAACTAGTCGAATTATTCGACCAGAATCCTTAGGTGTAATATCCTGTATTGTTTCAGTTTCAGTATCATTCATTAGCCTTATCCTCCTTTAATACGGTATTATTCGCGTGATGTCTTTGATATCTTTCGGCAGTAATCATAACAAAAGCATCCTTACCGATGCGTTTGAGTGCAAATAGCGAGAGAATGACCGCAGCGGCAGTCAATAGACCAGATAGGATTCCTAAAATATAACCGCCTGAACTAAAAAATGTACTTAATATCGGTGCTAATAGAGTAGTGCCACAAGACGGACAGCCAGAACCGAGAATGGCTAAACCAGTAACAAGACCGGCATCCTGAATATTGTTATAGTTTTTCGCCGAGGCGATAACCTGCTCACGACGATAACGACGGCGTTTCTGCCAGACCAACACTACAAGGCCAATTAATACGCTCTGTAAAATTACAATTAAAAAGGTGAGGATCCAATCCCAAAAGTTACGCCCGACACCGAAAATTGCTAAGAAGCCCTCGCCGATTGTCCGCAGCTTCCCCGAAAGATTAGTCATCCAGAAATAGTTTAGTGCGGCCGTACTGCCAGAAAGGAGGTTCATAAGAGTGCCAAAGATCACGAACGAAATCGCAAAGGCCGCCAAGAAGCGCCCCTCTCGAGTCGCCAAGACGATGCCAGATGCTGCCATTTTGCATTCATCAAGCCATTTTTCTAGACGACGTTTTAGCCGACTAGTAGTTGTTCCTCCTTTTACCATATAGAGTTATTATAACACAGCTTCTTAAGCTATTTGATTAATTGGTCTTTTTCGGAGAGAGGTTGGATGCCTGACTGAGCACTAAATCCATCGTAATAATTAGTCTTGATATCTGGATGGCCAATTTTATTAGCAGCCTTGACGATTTCGTTGACATCGTCAGTCAGCTTATAGATATTGGTATCACCCTTACTAATTAGGCCGAGCGGCAGCATTTTACTATTGTAGAACTTGTCTAGCGGACGCCAAAAGCTCTTACCAAAAAGGAAGACTGGCATTTTGGGCATCTTTCCCTCCTGCATGAGGATAATAATTTCAGAAAGTTCGTCCATTGTACCTAAACCACCCGGGAACATAACATAGACTTTGGCAGACATCGCAAGCATAACTTTGCGCGCAAAGAAATATTGGAATTGCATAGTATCGGTGAGATAAGGGTTCGGAAATTGCTCGTGTCTAAGGGTAATATTGAGACCGATGCTACGACCACCGTATTCAAAAGCACCGTGATTAGCGGCCTCCATAATGCCAGGACCACCGCCAGTAATAACAGCATGACCGTTCTGGGCTAAAAGTTGACCTAGTTCCCTAGCCTTTTTGCAATATTTGTTGTCTTGCGGCAGGCGGGCTGAACCAAAAATCGTGACACCTTGCGGAAAAGTACGAACAATTTTGAGCCCACGTTCAAGATCGTTAGCGTAAGCCTTGGCGCGCTCTACGTCAGCAGCTTCAAGTTGTTTTAAGATTTCCTCATCTAACATATATAGTCCTTTCTACTTATTTTTTATCCATTCGGCCGTATCTTCAACCTCCATAATAGGCATAGGGTGGAGATCTTCATCGCCAGTCATAATGCCAGCTTGCGAGCCATAGGCTTGCATTACCATCGTGGCATTCGCTGAGGCGAATTGTAGGGCTTGCTTGAACTTCTTTGTCTCGGCGTACTCGGCTAAAAAACCAGCACCAAAGGCGTCTCCGGCACCGATTGCGTCGCAAACTGGCGACTGTTCGTAAATACCAAGACGATAAGTCTTTTTGTGGTCAGTAGCGATAGCACCCATGGGGCCATCTGTAATAAGAACAGTTTTACAATAGTTGGCCAAACGAGACAATAGCTCGGTTAAGATAGTGCCGGGAACAATTTGCGCCGCTTCGGCTTTATTAACTAGTAAAACATCAACATCTTCTAGCAATCCGATCAACTTTTTCGACTGCGCAAGCTCAGCAGCGCCAGGATTGAACATGACCTTACATTTGAGCTGATGAGCTTTTTCGAAAAAAGCTAGCAATGTCTCCATGTCTCCGTCTAGACCGGCAGCATAGAGCCAGTCGGGCTGAATAGAGTCAAGATCTTCGGCTTGGAGCGATTGGGATGAGCGACTTGATACGCCGTTATAACTTAAAATCGTGCGTTTGCTCGCACCAGCATCCAACAATACTATTGTACAAGAAGTGGTGCCAGAGGAAAAATCAATGTAACTGCTGTCGATATTCTCGTCGTCTAGACATTTTAACACAGCTTCGCCAGCAACATCGTGTGCAAGGCCGCCCATCAAAATTGTTTCATGTCCATAACGAGCAAAGCTTACAGCTGCATTCGCTCCACTGCCGCCGACACTATAAACAGCCTTGTCGACGTGAATGTCGGAGCCAAGGGTGATTTTACTAAAAACAGAATGCTTAGTAGATTTTGTATCGCTGGAACAATCGTGGTCAACAAGATAGATTTGCTGCGTGGCGGCGCCCAGTACGGCAATACGACTCATATAAGAACTCCTTTTTTCTCGCATTCTGCAACTAAGGACTCGTACATGGCGGCGCGATCGGCGGCTTTTGAGATGGCACTGCCCACATTGATAATATCAACCCCAGCATGCGCTAAGGCACGTACATTACTTAAATTTGCGCCACCGTCCCAGCCAATCTCGAGATCAGGCTTGATAGCTTTGATCAGGGGGATTTTCTCGATTTGTAGCATATCAATGGCGCCACCTTGCGCACCAAGAGTGCCGGCAAAAATCATAACATGGTCGACACTGTTGATGAGCGCCTGAACGCGACGCGGAAAAGTGCCTTTAAGCAGTGCGATACCCACGCGAATATTAGCGGCGCGCAGCTGCTGAATGACACCAGGTAAATCATCGTCAACCTCGGCGTGCATAATCACCATGCTCGGCTTCAAGGCCAGGATATTTTGGAGATACTGACTAGGCTTGGCGGTCATCATATGTAGATCGATCTTTAGGTCGGGAGGTAGGGTCATATTGGCTAATGGCACCATTTGCGTCGGCGTGAAAGTACCATCCGACATATCAATCTGAACCCGCTTGGTAAAAGTTTTGAAATTCTCAAGGTTTGCGTTGAATTCATTAATATCGGCAGTAGTGATAGTGGGGACAATCGTGGCCATTAGTTGTAATCCTCATCGAGCTTCTTAGCGCGGCGTTGATATCTCTCGGCGGGATCCGGCTTAGTATGACAAAAAGCTTTAATAATGGGCTCCATCTGCTCGAGTTCTAGATAATCGGCCGACAAACAGAGAATATTAGCATAATCATTAGCGCGAGCATGCTTAGCACTTTCGACAGTGTCAGCATTAACGGCTCGAATACCCTTAAAGCGATTGGCTTGCATAGTAACACCATGTGCTGAACCACAGAGCAGAATGCCAAAACTATGCTCATTCCTTAAAACAGCCTTTGCGACAGAGATGGCGATATCGTTATAATCATCGGTCTCCTCGTATGCGGCGGGGCCGAGGTCTTCGGCTTTAACCATACCAGGATGGCATTTTTGCAGAATCTGTATAAGTTGATTCTTTTTCTCAAACCCGCGATGATCGGCGCCGACGTAAAGCGTATATTCCTGCATTATTATCTCCCAAAATCTACCGAAAGTTCGACTAGACGATTAGAATAACCCCACTCATTGTCATACCAAGCAACGATTTTAACAAGATTACCACCAACTACGTCAGTTAAAGGTAGGTCGATGATAGTGGAATTAGAATTGCCACGGAAATCACTGCTAACCAACTCGGCATGCGTAACAGCAAGAATACCCTCGTAATATGGCTCCTCAGCAGCACGTTCGAAGACTTGGTTCAGCTCCTCGACAGTGGTATCGCGCTTCAAGACGGCGGTGATATCCGCCAACGAAACCACTAGACTTGGCACACGCACGGATAAACCTTTGAATTTGTCGGTAAGGCTCGGAATAGTCAGAGCGGCAGCCTTTGAGGCGCCAGTAGTCGTAGGAACAATGTTTATAGCGGCAGCGCGTGATTCGCGGAGATCCTTGGCAGAGTCATCAACTAGTTTCTGAGAGGCGGTATACGAATGAACTGTTGTCATCATAGCCTTCTCGATACCAAAGTTATCCTCAAGGATTTTCATAGCAGGAGCGATACAGTTGGTCGTGCAGCTAGCACAAGAAATCACCTCATCGTCGGCGGTCACAACCTCTTCATTAACACCTAGCACAACGGTTTTAGCACCAGGGCCCTTGGCTGGAGCAGAGATAACCACTTTGCGAGCGCCGGCCGTAATATGTTGCCTAGCGTCGGCAGGATTACAAAAACGTCCCGTACACTCCATAACAGTATCGATTTGTAACTTAGCCCAGGGGAGTTTAAGCGGGTCTGGCTCAGAGAGAAAAAGGATCTTTTGACCATCAATAATAATATGCTTGTCGTCATATTCAATCTCATGCTCATAAATACCGTAAGCAGAGTCATATTTAAGAAGATGCGCCAAAGTGGCGGTATCGCCAATCGTATTAATAGCAACAATTTCTGCATCTCGACGTTCAAATGCAATTTTGAACGCACAACGACCAATACGGCCAAAACCATTGATTGCCAATCTTACCATTATTATGCCTCCTAAAATATACTTGGTTTTATTATAGCATAAGTTTTGAGGGATAATAGGGTTTTGGGGTAAAAAATCGAGTTTTTTGAGACATTTTGATTGAGTAAGCCAGAATCTCATGAAATAAGCATTGACTTTTTCGTCAATGTGTGCTACAATGGAGGTAAGGTGTAGGATACGCCCAGGTTTTTGATGAGCCAAGGCTACCTTATGCTTAGTACTTTTAGAAACTTGTGGCATATGTATTTCAATGGAGGGATTGAAAAAATGAGGAGAACAACAAAAACAAGGCTTCTGGCGCGATGTAAAATTGGGGCAAGGAATGCCCGCTTAGTAGTTGGTCTTACAAGAGACACAGGATTTAGCTGGCGGGGCA
Organism: uncultured Candidatus Saccharibacteria bacterium; assembly: GCA_948663575.1. Classification (GTDB taxonomy): domain Bacteria; phylum Patescibacteriota; class Saccharimonadia; order Saccharimonadales; family Saccharimonadaceae; genus Nanosyncoccus. Next base: position 22,679 of record CAPNAV010000010.1, on the reverse strand, counting down.
TTATGTTGCTCGAAATTATCGTCATGATAATGGGAGTGATATTAGCATTCCTGGCGGCATCGCAACTGGCGGAATATATCCGAAGCGGATATCGTTTCGTTGAAGGTCTCACTATGACGAGTCTGGAGTATAATTCCTATTGGACCGTCATAACAATCCAGCGACAGAGTGATTGGCTGGGAATCACCACCTATACATTCACGATAGTCGTGGCTTGGGCGATTTCCACAGGCCTTTTTGCACTGCTGATCAAGACTTATTTGGCAGTGCTTGAATCTGCCTGGGAGGACAGGCCGGCTTGCGGAGAGATTAGCCATGGCGAGAGCCTGGAGCAAGTGATGCTCGGACTACATGAGGCTAATGTCGAGTACGACGCAACATTTATGCTGGATGGTTCCAAGATTGGGGAGTGGACGAATTTTGCCGAACAATCAGTGGCATACGAACTGCCCGATTGGGGTGGAGACAGTCTTATCTCTGTCCATAATCATCCGCATGATGACAGTGGGTTTAGCGCGGAGGATTTTGTATCAATGGTTGAGAGCCGAGAATGGTGTTCAATCTTGATTACAAAAAAGAGAATCTTTGTGTTATTGGCATCGCCGAGCTGTTGGGAGCTCGATAGTAATATGGTCGAGCAACGGTATACTCGTAGTAAGCGAGCCGTCATGAAAAGCCAAAAGAATATTAATATGGCTATTCGTACAGCAGCCATTGAAACAACTTATTCTTTCGGCTTCCACATGAGTGAATATCGTTTTTCGCGGCGAAACTGCGAAATACTGGCCAAGGACATACTCAAAGAAGCTGGTCAACTGATGCGCGACCAACACAGAAAAGAGAGAGCCTGCTCTTTTCGTGAATTGATGCCGGATACTGAGGAAATACAGAAGTAGAAGATAAGCAACGCTCACGGAATCATAGTGTGCGTCCTAGGTTTTACTAATCGCCATAGTACCTAATGATCGTTCACCAATGCATCCGTCAAAGTTTGCGTTCTATGCTACGCCATCTCACGAGTAGATTCTAAATCTCAACCTCTGAGACTCTACTCGCAGAACCAGCAAGTTTCATTTCATATCAAAAACTCCACCGAGAAGTCGGTGGAGATTTTCTTACTTTGCGCGTTTTTACTGTCTTTGCTATATTGCTCTTCCCGGAGAAGTGTTGTAAAAATTACAACACTTCTTGCTTACATCCCAGAGTTTATAACTTATATTACACAGCAAAACTGCTTTTGCCTATGCACGAGCGAAGTGAGCGAAGGCGCGGTTAGCCTCAGCCATGCGGTGACAATCTTCCTTCTTTTTGAAGGCGGCACCGGTCTCGTTGTAGGCGTCGACAATTTCAGCCTCAAGACGCTTAGCGTAAGGCATACCCTGACGAGCGCGAGCTGACTGAACTAGCCAAGAAAAGGCAAAATGTTGCTGACGGTGACCAGAAATTGGGAATGGAATCTGATAGTTAGCACCACCAACACGACGAGATTTAACCTCGAAATCTGGCGAAATATTAGCGATAGCTTTCTCAAAGACGGCAACCGGATCCTCAGAGTTAAGTTTCTTGGCGGCACCTTCTAAAGCGGCATAAACAGCACGCTCAGCGGCTTGTTTCTTGCCATCAAGCATGGATTTATTGATTAAGCGCTGTACGAGAATGCTCTGATATTTGCGATCAGGATTAGTTTTGCGTTGGAGAGATTTAGTAACTTTGCGTGGCATAATTATTCTCCTTTCTTAGCACCGTATTTAGAGCGACCTTGTTTACGACCCTGGACACCTTGAAGATCAAGTTTGCCGCGAACAATATGATAGCGAACACCTGGCAAATCTGGCACACGACCACCGCGGACTAGCACGACAGCGTGTTCCTGAAGATTATGACCCTCGCCGCCGATGTACGCCCAAACTTCTTGACCATTTGTCAAGCGAACACGGGCTACCTTACGGAGAGCGGAGTTAGGTTTCTTTGGGGTCTTGGTGGTCACCTTAAGACAAACACCACGCTTGAGCGGCGCGGCCTGCTCGTAGCGACGAGTTTTAAGAGTGTTAACGATAGAGCCGAGCGCTGGAGCCTTGGATTTCTTGACGGCTTTTTGGCGTGGCTTACGAATCAACTGATTAATAGTTGGCACGATAAAATTCCCTTTTAACTTTGATTATTTGTTTGACCTCGGACTTACAGCAATAGTCTTTGGTCTTGAAACTCTTCTTTAGTTATTATACCGCAGATGATATAAAAAAGCAAGAAAATTCTGTTGATTCGGCCGTCAAATATTGCTTAGATGGAGCCACCCTGCTAAGCCTGCCATAAAGCAGCTACTAAGCTGTGACAGCGTATCAACAACCAATGGCCTCCCGCGCGGTAATTAAGCGTAGGAGGCCATACTCAGAAGACAAGTAGATTATTTCTTATCGACAGGTTGATTCATAATGGCGTCCTCAGGACCTTTGTTTGAGGAAACAAGAAAATCGACGGTTTTATCAATCACTAAGCGATTTTTAATATCTTGGAAGACTTTTGGATCTTTGAGATTTTTGAGAGCTTCCTTAGAACGCTTATAGAGATCCTTGAGTTCGGTAATTTTAGCGTTCACTTCTTCATCACTGGCGGTGATTTTCTGCTCCTTAGCGAGCAGTTGCAAGACAAGGGCGGTCTTAGCACGAGCTTCAGCGAGTTCACGAGCTTGCTTCTCCCATTCTTCGGCAGTCTGACCAGCGAGGTCAAGGTACTGCTCGAAAGTTAGCCCATGACTAGCGGCATTGCGTACCATATCGTTGCGAATAAAGTGAAGTTGATCATCAACCAAAATCTCGGGAGCAGCAACTCTGGAATTCTTGACTAATTCCGAAACTAGAGCATCGCGGTAGACTTCGTTGGCACGATGGAGGTTTTGCTTACTAAGATTAGTCTTGATATCATTTTTTAGTTCATCGATAGTCTGAAAATCACTACTTCTCTTAGCTAGTTCATCGTCAAGCGCAGGGCGCTTTTGCTCATTGACCTGCTTCAAGAGGACCTCAAAAATAGCAGGCTTGCCAGCGAGGGATTTTTCTGGATATTCCTTCGGGAAAGTGACATTAATATCAAATTTATCGCCAGCTGAATGACCGACGATTGCCTCCTCAAAGCCAGGAATAAAGGCACCGGAACCAAGCTCGAGATGATAATCTTTAGCGGTGCCACCCTCAAAGGCTTCGCCGTTTTCGCGCTTACCTACAAAGTCGATAATAACCTCATCGCCATTCTGAGCAGGGTTTTTGGTGACGGTTTTTTCAATATAAGCGTTAGCGATTTGGTTCAAAACGTCTTCGATGTCTTGGTCAGTAGGTTCGACAACTTCACGTTTCGCCTTAAGCTTCTTGAAATCACCGATTTTGACATCTGGCAAAATTTCTGCCGTCACGACATACTCAGCAGATTCGTCCGGAACATACTTTGTGACGTTGGCGCCGAGAATCGCAACCGGTTCTTGCTTAGCGGATTCAAAGGCAGCTGGCATAGTAGTGCGAACAGCGATATCAATAGTAGTTTCAGCGATTGCATTAGGTGAAAGCTGCTTCTCAACATATGAGGCTGGCGCTTTGCCATTGCGGAAACCTTGAACTTTAAGATTCTGAGCAAGACGATCAACTGCTTTTTTGCGAGCGGACATGAGCTCGGCCTGATCGAGCGTGACCGTAACTTCCACCCTAGTGTCGGATATTTTCTTAGTTGTAGTTTTCATTCCTTGATTATAGCACAGATTATATTAGAGGCGAGGAAAAACTTGTTTAATCCAACTAGACTGCTTATGGCGTAATAATGCCACCACGTTCCTTCATGCGGAGATGACTAGCAATTTTCCGAGGATTGGCGCCGAGTTTGACGTGTGGGTTCATTATATTATTGGGGTCAAAGGATTCTTTAATGGCGGCGTAAAGTTGGCGCTCGCCAACACCGAGACTTTTTTCCATCATCAATGCCTTGACTTGACCTTCAGGGCCATTGCCGGTAATGGAACCGTTGCAAGTGTCTACGAGATTGCTGTATGACTTGAGAAAATCTACTAGTTTATGGCGACCTTCGGGGGTTGTGCAGTCGATGTCTGGACGCACCGTATAGCACGAAGTAGAAAAGGAGCCATAAAGTGGCAGCTCAAGGTCGAGCGTACGCTCGAGAGTCTTTAGCCCGTTAAGAAAATTTCCAAAACTAACACTAGGCACAAAGACATCATCTAAAACTGGCGTACGTTCACCGCTGCGAGAATCGTTGAGATAACTGATTAGAATATTGCTGATTTCGTGAAACTTCTGCGTATTCTCAGGTGTTTCTTCAATGCGCAAGACATTATCCGGCAAAGCTTCAAGACATTGACGCAGGCGTTTAGCGCTTTTGAAACGGCGATAATCGAACCCAGCCAAAATCAACATTCCCTTGCCGAGCTTGCGTGTAAAGAGGTCGGATTTTTTGCCACATTGAGCGGTAGCCTCGAGGATACGAAGGTCATAAACATCGAGTTGATACGGCTCAAGATCGCAAGCGTAATTGAGAAAACGTTGTGCGGATTTGAGGTCGTGAAAAGATGCCAGGAGGCGCTTAGGTTCGGGCGGGAGTGGCTCAATCTGAAGAATAACATCCGTAATCACACCGAGCGTGCCTTGCGAGGCAAACATTAATGGCAAAAGGTTAATTGTACGCCCCTCACGAACGCGGGTAATATTGGCATAGCCCACCGCGTCAAACGGACGCATAGAACGGTCGAGAATCGTGTCAGCTTGTTCGTCGAGAATATGCTCGATTTTACGATAAAGGATTCCCTCGGCAGAATTACTGGCAATCTTAGCGTCAATGGCGTACTGACGGTAAGGCGCAAGCTGAATAAGGTCTCCACTAGGGAGAACGATCTCGGCTCGCTCGACATAGCGGTAAATGCCACCATAACGATTCAGCATGGAATCTGTAGGGCAATTCGCGATTAAGCCGCCAATAGTAGTACTTGGATCACAGCCGATTGGCAGGCAGAACCCCTGGAGATAAAGTGCAAAATTAAGTTCACCGAGAGTAATACCAGGCTGCACGCGCACGAGTCGTCCACGAGTATCGATTTCTTCGATTTTATTAAGACGTTCAGTGGAAATAATTAGCCCTGAACCAATACTGGCGCCGGTCTTATCGAGACCAGTACCACGCACAGTGACAGCCGTCGGCAGGTCGCGCACGGCTAATTGATTTACAAAACGCAAGAGTCGGCGCACGTCATCTACAGATTCTGGAATAGCCACGGCCTGCGGCATCATTTGAAGGATCGAGCGGTCTGTCGAGTAGGCCTCACAAATCGATGGGCGATCAAAAACATTGCCAACAATATGCCGATTTAAATATTCTGCCAGTTTGCTCACCTAACCCACCTTCTTATATTGTATATAATATACCACAGCCGTTTTAAAATAAAAACTATTGACTTTTTAGATAAAGTGTGATAATATAGAGGTAATAACCCTCAAGGAGGGGCGGATTTCTATGGCAAGCAAGAAAGTTTTTGGTGGTTTTCGTGAGTTTGTTCCCCGTAAATGCTGGGTGGGAGACCAGCAAAAGGTTTGTTATGCCACAAAAGAGGAGGCTGAGGCGGCGGCGCTGGTGGCCGAATATGACCACGGAGCGCCTAAATTAGGGGTATATAAGTGCGAATATGGAGATCATTGGCACTTAAGTTCACACCGCCAAAACTCAGATTAGTAAAACACTATTGACAGCTACCGGTATTTGGAGTAGTAGGAAGGCTTTGATTCGGACGCGACGGCAAGATGGCAGAGATTCCGCCAAGTCCACTACCTATGCCGCCTGGACGATTAGATGTTTCTGGAGCGATCGGTAGTCCTGGAGTTTCTGATGATTCAGGTAAATCTGGTAACTTGGGCGAGTCTGGAGTTTCTGGCAGGACTGGCAAATCTGGAACTTCTGGAAGGCTCGGAGATTCTGGAGTTTCTGGTAAATTAGGGATTTCGGGTACTTCTGGTGTTTCAGGCAAATCTGGCAAGTTAGGTGAATCCGGAGATGGGCTCATAATAATATCTCCGTCAGCCGTAAACGTAAAGGCGGATATATGACCGCGGGTACGATTTAGATATGGCGCAAGAGTGATAGTAGCTGTATCGGATAACTGACCTAAAGTAAGTTGGGCTGAGCCAGATTTTAGAATAATAAAGCCAAGGACTTCATCGTTCACCGAGAGGACTACATTATCACCATTAGTCTTGAAAGAAATTGCCAAACTATCATTGTCGAGTGGAGAGACTTGAAGATCAAGAATGCGTGCAGGAGTTGGCACCTCAGGAACAGTAATAGCAGCTGTGACCCTAGCGGATGTTACATGGGAGCGATCAGCCGAATCTGTGACGCGTAACTTAACATAACCGTCAAACTCCGTGGAATAAGTCTGCTTGACGACTGACCCGGCATCTTCAAGCTCAAAAATATCATCGCCATCCAAATCCCAATCAAAACGCAAATTACTATTGTTCTGAGCAAACGAATCTGACGCATCAAATGTAAACTCGTTATTAACTAACCCCGAGTATTCATCTAGCTGAAGGCTAGCAGTAGGATATCCAAAGATTAATTGCATAGCATGATCACTAGATGAATCATAAGTGAGGAGATTACCATCAGTTTGTTCAGTAAGCGGAGTATAAGTTGGGATCTCATCCGTTTTAGTGATTACGTGGATTGCGATAGGCGACAAATTATTAGCGCTGCGTGACGAGGAGGAGGTAAGATTACGACTACGCTCAATTACCATCTCAAGGGTTGTGTCGTCATAATCTGGGTCGCGATATTTGCCATCAGTAACCAGGATAATGGAATTATCCACCTCCTGGCGCCAGTCTAGAGAATTCATCGTAAACATAAGAGCAGGAAGAGGAGATTCATAAGCATCGCCTCCCCAATTAGCTACGATAGCATCAATCTGAGCATTAAATTCATCGAGAGTGCAGCCAAAATCGCAGAGCTTTTTAGTAGGGTAGATATTAACATCACGAAATTCAAAGAGAGCAATGCGACCACCAGATGCAACGGCTTCGGCAGCAAGAGCTTTGATTTCTGAGCGATGCTCTTCTAAGATACTTCGCATAGATATCGTGGAGTCAATTACAAAAGCAATGTCGTGTATACCTCTACCTAAATTGTCGCCGATTGAAATCTTACTAGCAAATTCCTGACGAATCAGAGCGGCAATTTTTCCGGCGGCGTCAGCATAAAATTGCTTAGTAATATAAAGAACATGATCGCCAGTACTCAAACCAGAGCTGCACATAATGTCACTATCATTACACCAAACGCCAATTTTTCCAATATAAGCGGATGGCTGGTAGGGACGATAACCACCCAATACACCCTCGTAAGCAAAACAGTCTGATACACTAATGCGGTAAGCAGAGAGATTTTTTCCAAAACAAGCGTCTGGAATCTTGGGAATGACCCCCAAAAATCTATCATTGCCTTCGGGGAGATAGAGCTTTGGATCACCAAAAGTGGCTACATAGAGAATTTTATTAGCGTCAAGCTCATCGAGCGTGCCGGATATCACCATGGCGCCTTGGGAGTAGCCACCAAGTACGAATTTAGTATTAGGACAGGCGCTAGAGATCTGCGCGATATATGCTTTTAATTCGCCTTTTCCCTGTTTTACACTATCACCAAAGGCAAAAGTTGAGCCGCTACTTACATATGCGCCTAGCATAGTAAGATAACTGCCAAGAGTACCAGAGACAGCAACAGCAGGATATTGGTAACCGTCGTACGACGTCGAGCCAAGCTCATAGAAGCTGAATCGTAGCCCGGTGCCATGCAACTGATTACGTAATTCGGTTTGCCAAGCCATAACGCTCGTATCACCTAGTTGCTCACCAGATCCACGCGCAAAAACAAATATTATGTCGTCACATTTAGTATCGGCCGCTACGGTTATATCAACAAATAGCGTTAAGTTGCTGATCGTAAGCAATAACGCAATGAGCAGGTTATGGATTTTTGGTATTTTATGGAACATTATCCTCCTTGGACATGAAATTTTATAATTTATGCGCGGAGTATAACAAAATTTTTTTGAAAATAACAAGCACATCCGTTAAAAATCAGCAAACTTTCTTTAAATTAGTGATTTTATTTAAGCATAGACAAAATATGTTTTAGCATAGAGGATTTGATTTTTAGCATAAAGGAATTAGGGTTTAGCATTAGAATTTTGAATCTTGATGAAAAGTTTTTGATTTTTGGATAGTCTTTTATAATTTGCGTATTTTGCCGCTAAGTGAAAATCATGTTTTACGTGACCACCAAAAGCCTAAAATCGTATTACTAATAAGTAATTTTATTTCACCAGACAATCTTAGAAAGTTGGTGTTCGCGTAAATAGTCGTTGGCCTGCCTGAAATGATTGTTACCAAAGAAACCGGCATGAGCCGAAAGTGGCGACGGATGTGCCGATTCGAGAATAAGATGTTTTTCAGAGTTAATGATACTCTTTTTACTCCGTGCATCACGGCCCCAGAGCAGAAAAACTAAATGTTCACGGTTCTCATCAAGATAACGAATAGTTGCTTCAGTAAAGATTTCCCAGCCCTTGCCACGGTGCGAACCGGCCTTATGAGCTTCGACGGTCAAAACATTATTTAGCAATAAAACTCCTTGATCTTGCCATGGTTTAAGATTGCCGGTTGAATTGGCATGTCGACCATATTCAGCATCAATCTCCTTGTAGATATTTACTAATGATGGCGGAATTGGTTGAGATTCAGGAACGGAAAATGCTAAACCATGAGCAGCACCTGGCGTATGATACGGATCCTGACCTAGAATCACTACTTTAACAGATGCTAAGTCAGTAGTGAAGGCGCGAAAAACCTGCGTTTTAGCCGGAAAAACTCGTGTCGTCGAATATGCATCGTGCAGAAAATTGCTTAACGCCTGAAAATAAGGCTTGGCGAATTCTGAATCAAGAAATGACTTCCAACTTTCGTGCATGATTTTTACCTTTATTATTTTTTAAGTAAATGTCGTATCGCATTTTAGACAAGCCCTCAATCAGCGATATTGCATCTAATATTGTTAGACTTTAACTGCTTTAGGATGATTTATGCTGCTGCAAAGGATGAGATTATTACCATCTAAAATCTCAATAAATGTAGTGACTTATTGTATTTAACCGCCGAGACTAATTCTGCCATCTCTCATTACTCCAGTTACCTCACTGTCTAGTATTATTATAGCATGCTTTTATTAGCTAGGGATATTATTTTAAAGTATTACGATATCGTCAAATAATCTATGACACCACTTTTAATTATTTCTAATAGTAAAATAACAAATACCTTATTTCTTCTATTGCTTATTTCTACGGTAAAATGACCGTCTGACAATGCTAGTATTGCTTCGTTCCTGTTTTCTGAATGACGAATGTTGTAAAAATTACAACACTTTAGCTATTTAATTAATACTAGGTAGATACTACATGGCATGGCCAAGAAATCACGTTCCTGCAGTATTACCCAAGACTTTGATAATTTTGTGGCGAGAATTTTGGCCCGTTTTGATAGCAATGCAGGTTTTCGCTACGCCGAAGTGTTTAGCAAGAAGTTTAATGAGCGCAACATTCGCCTCGCCATCGACTGGCTTCTCGCGTAAGTAAACTACCAGCTCATTATCTAGCTCAACAACCAGCGGGCCTTTTTTAGAGTTTGGTTTAACATAGATAGCGTAACGCATGAAAGCACTAGTTGCTTAAATCGTAAACGAATATACCTCTTGCCGTCGATAAAGAGAGCGGAGCGGCGTATTTAGCAGCTTCAGCAAAAGTAAGCTGGCCTGATTGCGTGAGAGTGTCTGGACGATCTGTAATATTTAGTGATTCGTAAGTTTCGTCTGATACAGCAGCGGTGTCGTCGTGACCGTGAGATAAACCAACAAAGATAGCTGGCAAAACTAAGCATTCAGCGACATGATAAAGCAAATGCAAAACCATTAATACTGCGCCGAGGGCGCCAAAACGTTTGGCTTTAAAGTGGGCGTGGCGCTTAAAGAAGCCACAATGACAATGATGTTTCATGTTTAGAAGTATAGCATATCTCTATAGATTATTGGTGATTTTACTCTATTTTTCTTTATCGAGGAAATCACGGAGATCAAAACCTTCTGTATCAATATTCTCGTGACCAAGATCAAACGACATCTGTGGATTCTTTTTAGCAATCTCTTTTTTGGGATAGCCGAGAATTTTGATATCATCTATCGTAAAGTCGTAGAAATTGTTTTTGCGAGGATTTAACCAAATCGATGGGTGGCATTCGACCGGATCACGAGCAACCAACTCCTTGGCAAGGTTAATATGTCGATTGTAAATTTGAATATTATTATAGAACCAAGTAAAGCGACCGGGGGTGTAGCCGCAGTGACGAGCGATAAGATGCAAGAATACTAAATATTGCATTTGGTTAATGCATCCCGCGGAAAGAAAATCACTCGAACGCTGAAACAGAGCCATATCGAGATAATCAATACCATCTTTGCCACGACGAACATTCCAGATTGTTTGATAAGCGCAAGGTTTGAGTCCATGCTTATCCTTATAATCATCAACTTGCCACATATTAATAATATGACGGCGACCATCAGGATTTTTTGTGATACCATCAATAAGCTCGCCAACTAAGTTGTGGCGGCGAATCGTCTCGCCATAGACAGCACCGATAGTGCGGTCGCCAATATCCCATTCATCCCACCAGGTGACACCATATTTTTCTTTGAGAAGGTCTAGATTATTAGATTGATCCTGATAAATCCACAGTAGCTCGCCAATAGCAAATTTGACAGCGATGGGACGTAATGTAATGAGTGGAAATTCACCCTTCGTAAGATCATAGGTGGCTATGCCATGATTAACGCTTATAGTATGAGCAGGAGCTCCATCCGCATATTTGGAACTAGGCCATTTATCAAGACAGCCTTCATCGAGAATGCGCTTGATAATCTCTTTAGTATAAATATCACCCTTCGTGCCTGCAAACTGCGCCATATTTCTGTCTCCTTTCTATTATTTTCCAAACAACCATTGGATCGATGCACCCACAATCGCAGCAGCAGCAACTGACGCAATCCATAGTAGCACGCCGCAAAAGCCCGACATCCAACGGCGAAATTTATGCTTGTCGTATGTATGTATTGCAGATCCAAGCTCAGCATTAACCTCCGCATCGCTCGTAATAGCGCGACGAACCACCGATGTTACGGCATCAATTCCAATTACTTGCGTCGCAAGACAGGTTGAAAGTGTGCGAGCAAATTGTTCATTAGTTTTAAAACGCTTTTCGAGTTTAACAATGCGCTGTTCAAGCTCAGTGATTTTACGGTCTTTCTTAATAATAGATTGAGCCATTTCGACTACGTCGCTAGATTTTTCCTGAGCTGTTTTTTTGCTCTTTTCTGCCACAGCACCAGATGTCACTTCCGCGTTAATATTCTGAGAGCTATCTTTTTCGCTCATAACTTTGGGCCTCCACTCCCTACGTTGTTACGTTAGTTAGATTCGCTTTGCCCAAGAGCGTTTTTCCCTTTTGTCCCCTCATGCTTTTCTTTAGTATAGCATAAAGTTTTTCAGATTGTGTTGTAAGTTTTACATTGTAACTAATTCTGCAACGGATTACTAATATACTAGACATGATACAATTAGGTTATGAAAGAGCGAGGTTTTGAAATAGCGAAAGGGTGGGAATCCCAAAGCATTCATTTGCCAAGGAGATCGACAGGGCAATCGGCAGGCTATGACATCGAGGCGGCAGAGGATATGGTAGTTCCAGTTTTTCGGCCAGGTATTGCGCCAACGATGATCGCCACTGGACTCAAAGTATATTGTCAGCCCGATGAATACTTGATGCTTCTTAATCGCAGTTCGGGAGCTAAACGCGGAATTGTGCTAGCAAATGGAGTAGGACTGATTGATGCCGACTTCTATAACAATCCAGAAAATGATGGGCATTTTCAAATACTGATCTTTAATGTATCCGACAAAGTTTTGCATATCAAAAAAGGCGATCGAATTGCGCAAGCTGTATTTCAAAAGTTTTTATTAGTAGATAATGATATACCCGGCTCTCAGCGAATTGGCGGGATTGGCTCCACTAATTAATAGACTCGATAAATATTACTTCTATTCTTTAACCTTTTGAGGCTTGGATGACAACAAATCATCCATATCATCTACAGACACTTCCCGTGCTTCTGTTGACGGCTGAGACTTTGGCTGTTTAGTTTTTACCGATGGACGACGAACATCTTGCATATCGCGTTTTCGGTATTCGACGTCTTCCACGCGCTTTGGCTGGCTAGGATTAGTTTTGAAATCTTCTTTAGAACCATTATCAATACGAACTTCCGTTTTGTTGTTATTATTCAGTACTTCTGTATTAGCCGGCTTCTTTTTAGGTGACGGTTTAATACCATCGGTAGTTTTTATATTATTGTTGTTCTTAATATTGTTAGTAGCTGTTGGCTGCTGAGCATTTTTGGCGGCCTGAGGATTTTTCGCAGACTGCGCAGCTTGCGTAGCATCAGGACGAGGCGACTTGCGACTAGCGCCATTTTTAGAGAAATCATTGACATGTTCCGATTTATGATCGGATTTTTTGGAGGCTTGATGACCAGTCTTTGGTTTGTCGTCTGGATTTGACTGCGAATTAGAGCTACGAATGATAGGCTCCGCTACGATTGGCTCGTCATTAGATTCCGTTTCAACATGCTGCGTAGCTGCTGGCTCAGCTTGAAGTGTTTTGATGCGCGGAAGAACAATATTCTTGGCGACTTGCCCACCCATAATTACGTCGATAACCACTAAGACATAACTAAAAACCAATATAATCACCGCAAAAAACAGTAACCACGTGAAGAGATTAGCGAGATCATAGTTTTGATAATCTAAAAACGGCAAGGGATATGGCATGTCTAAATTTGCGGATGATACTTCAGCCGAGAACAAGATAAAACCGACATAGGTGAGAGGCAAAGCCAGCCAATAGAACGGACTGATAAGATGCCATGCGCCTTTTTTAGAGAATAGTAGCCAGCCGCCAATAGTTAGAATCGGAAGAGTTACATACACAAGCGCAGCCATGAGACCAGTGATCATAGGATGCTCTATTTCATTAGCAAAACACGTAACTGCCGTGACGCCGCACAGAACTAGTGAAACAATGATCATACCTTCGAGCATCGGGCAGGGCGTGTCACTAGCGCGACGTTTTTTGTTTAGAAGAAATATCAAAGTAGACATTATATAATATATTGCCGAAATAATTAAAATCCAAGTCAAAAAAACACGCCATGCTGCTGAGTCGAAAGTAGCAAAGCTCACCCAGACACCCAATACTGACAAAAAGCCTAATGCAGCCTTATAGATAATCGTGGTTGTGCGCAGCGAAATATACATATGTTTATTATAAACCGACCTTTTCTAAAATACAACTTATTCACAAGAGCTGCCTAAAAGCTAAGATTTAACTGTTTTATATAACATCTGCGTGCAAAGTGTTGTAAAAATTACAACATTTCTGAATACGCTCCGAAGCTAACCACAAAATCATACGACACATTCAATGGTCAAGAGCGATAATTCTGTATGGCAGCAGCAAGAGCCTCGTGCCCAAGGACAGAGCAATGGAATTTGTGTTGTGGCAATCCTCCTAGAAAATCCGCGATTTCTACGGGACCAATTTCTAGGGCTTCATCAAGAGTTTTGCCTTTGGCAAGTTCAGACAGGGCGGAGGTTGAGGCAATGGCGCTTGCGCAACCATAAGTCTTCCATTTAACATCAGTGATTTTGTCGTCTTTGATCTGTAGAAACATTTTCATTTGGTCGCCGCAAACAGGATTTCCAACCACCCCCTCTGCGTCATGAGAGTATGCAGATTCGTCACCCATCAGAAAATTACGCGGGTTCAAAAAATGCTCTTTGACTATTTCAGAATAGGCGAATGGCTGGCTATTTTCGTTCATTTTGGCTCCTTAATTTTGATTGTACTAATTTCCTGCAGACGTTTGATAACCTTTGGTAAAACCGCCATGACATGATCAATATCTTCTGCTGTGGTATCTAGACCTAGTGAAAAACGAATGCTGCTGTGTGCCACCTCAGCGTCACCAGAGATTGCCATAAGAACATGACTGGGCTGGATATCACCAGCAGCGCAAGCCGAACCGGTCGATACTATGACGTCGTCAGCATCTAAATAGAGTTGAATACTCTCACCCTCGGCTGCTTGGAAGCTCATATTCAGAATATTTGGTAAAGTATTGCCATTCTCAGCTTTTTCAAAGCCATTGAGGCTACTATATGGCACCTCATTTAGTACGCGTTTGCAGAGCTCATCTCTAAGCTTTGCGATTTGCAGATATTTTTTACAGCTCCAATTATTCCAGCACCACTTAGCGGCAGCACCGAAGCCAGCCGCCAGTAAAGCATTACTCGTGCCAGCGCGACGTCGATCTTCCTGATGTCCACCAAGTAATAACGGCTTAAACGCAGAGCCTTTGCGAACATACAGCGCGCCAATTCCTACGGGTCCACCAATTTTATGAGCGGAAATCGTTAAATAGTCGATGCCGAGTTCTTTAACATTAATATGGATTTTACCAAGAGCCTGCGTAGCGTCAGAATGAACAAAAGTGTTGTAATTTTTACAACGTTTTTTAACTTCCGTAATTGGTTCAATCGTACCAAGCTCATTATTAGCCAACATGATCGAAACCAAGTCAGCATCCTCAGGAATCTGTTGCCATTGAACAATTCCCTGCTCATCAACCGGTAAAATAGCTAGTTTACCAGCATAGGCTTTGGCAGATTCGAGCATGGATGGATGTTCAATGCTGCTTATGGCGATTTTCTGGCCGCGAAAGATATTTGCAACTGTATTATTGGACTCGGTGCCGCCAGAAGTGAAGATAATCTCCGCTGGATCGGCTCCAATTAACTGAGCAACATTTTTTCTGGCATCCTCAATAATATTCTTAGCGTTTTGCCCAGCATAGTGCAGAGACGACGCATTGCCGATTTGGCCATTCTCCATACCGTCTAAGACACGGATCATAGCTTCTTTTGCTTCTGGCAGGAGCGGACTAGTCGCTGCATAATCTAAGTAGGTCGTCTTCATTCTAGGCTATCTCCAATCTTAATAAGGCGAAGAGCGTCATCCAAGGCATCGATCGATTCCTGCTCGTCAGCTTCTGTCCACGAATCACCCATGACGTAGTACTCTGGTGCATTTAACTATTTCAAACTTCACCCCCTCCACTTCATGATATTCTAGTACCTGACGAGTAAAATCCTTGCGGTCAAAATTCGGGAAGAAAGTGTCGGCTGGTTTTTGGGATTCTACTTCGGTGAGAAAAATTTCATCGGCGTCATTGATAAACATATCATATAGGGTAGCGCCGCCAATAATAAATACTTTTGTGTCACTTTTTACTAAGAATTCACGTAATTCGGATTCGCTATGAAAAACTTCTATACTGTCATTAAACAGATCTTCTCGGCTGAGAACGATATTTCGTCTATTTGGCAGAGGCCGGCCGATACTTTCAAAGGTTTTTCGGCCCATAACAACTATATGATGACTGGTTGTATCTCTAAAGAAACGCATATCATCTTTAAAATTCCAGAGTAGCTTGCCATTTTTGCCTAGTCCATTATCACTGCTGACACAGGCGATCATTGCAAGATTCTTCATATTATTCTACCTCCAGTATTTTACCGGTACCATGTTCGAGATGAAGTAGACGCTGATTGCGAGATCCACGGAATTTTAGAGTCAGATCCCTTTCCGCTAAGATGAATGGGCCATCAATAAGCGCATCGAGACTTTTTAGGAATGCTACCTGCTCTTCGCCCATTTCGAGAATCTGCTCGTAGGTAAAGCCGCTAAAACTCCATACATTCCAACCAAGCTCTTGGCGGCACCAATCGGCAATTTCTTTGCAAGCGGCTGGTTGTACAAATGGTTCGCCACCACAGAAAGTAATTCCTGCTTGGCCATGAAATTCGCTCAGGCGCTTTTTTACTTCGTCAACTTCAACTAATATACCGCCATTGAAGTCCCAGGTTTCAGGGTTCTGGCAGCCAGGACAATGATTTGGGCAACCTTGAGTCCATAAAACCGCTCTGAGGCCATAACCGTTTACAATACTATCATGTTCGAGTGGACCAGATAATCTAATTTGCATATAATTCCTCAATAATTAGGGACTGGCGGACAAATTGCCAGCCCCTAACTTTGTTTTAAATTTTTCCGGTCATCTTCGCTTGGTCAGCGCGAGCGGCATCGCGAGCTAGTTTTTCGTCTCGCGTATAGACGCCAGCAGCGTTGCAGGCGACATCATGCTTAACGCGATCATGCTCTTCGGCTTTTTTTCCGTCATTCCAGCGCTCAAGGCTCCCAACTAGATAACCTGTAATTCTCCTCAAGCGTTCAAATGGAATATCACCTTCTTCGCGATGGCAGCCTGGGCATTCATGACCGGGGATAATGCCAGAATAACCACAAACTGGGTCGCGATCAACTGGATGGTTAACAGAGCCGTAGCCGATGTTTGATTCTTTCATCTTACGAATCACCGCCTCAAAAGCTTCGATATTATCACTAGGGTCACCATCAAGTTCGATGTAAGTAATATGTCCACCGTTGCAAAGGGTATGGTAAGGAGCTTCGATTTCAATCTTTTCAAAGGCACCGATAGGATAGTAAACCGGCACATGGAAGCTATTGGTGTAATAATCGCGATCGGTCACGCCCTTGATTTTGCCATATTCTTTACGGTCAATCTTCGTAAAGCGACCAGATAATCCTTCCGCCGGAGTAGCAATTAGGCTAAAGTTGAGATGATATTTCTTGCAATAGTCATCACAACGTTCGCGCATGTGCGTGATAATATCAAGACCGAGTTCACGAGCCTCTTCATCTTCGCCATGATGCACACCCATCATAGCCACCAAACATTCGGCTAATCCAATGAATCCGATGCCAAGCGTACCGTGTTTAATGACGTCACGCAGAGTATCGTCTGGCCCAAGTTTTTCGCTACCAAACCAGTTGCCTTCGCCCATCAGGAATGGGAAATTGCGAACGCGTTGATTGGCTTGGAATTCGAAACGCTCCAACAGCTCTTCGGCCACTAGATCCATCTTGTCGTCAAGCTCTTTATAAAAACCAGACCAGTCAGCTTCTTTACGCTCGCCAAGGATAATGCCGTGCTTAATACCTAAACGTACCAGATTAATGGTGGTATAGCTAAGATTACCGCGGCCGGTTGTGACGCCATCGCTTTCTGGGAAAATGCTACTATAAACACGAGTGCGGCAACCCATAGTAGCGATTTCGGTGCGATAATCGCCTGGCTTATAACCTTTCAAATTGAATGGCGCATCAATAAAGACAAAGTTCGGGAAGAGGCGCTTGGCACTGACTTCCATGCTACGTTTAAAGAGGTCGTAATTAGGATCTTCGGGATTGTAGCTAATACCTTCCTTGACCTTGAAAATAGAGATTGGGAATATCGGAGTTTCGCTGTGACCAAGGCCATTCTCGGTGGCTTGCAAGAGACACCTGCTGACTAAGCGACCAGCCTCGGTAGTGTCGGTGCCAAAATTAATACTTGTAAAAGGCACCTGAGCACCAGCACGACTATGCATAGTATTAAGATTATGAATGAAGCCTTCCATAGCCTGAAAAGTCTGTTTCTCGACATCGTCTTTGGCATCCTTCAGGACTGATTCGGGTATGCCAGCGTCAACTAAAGCCTGTTCGTTGCGACCATATTCAATGTCGTCGGAGACCTCAAAATTAAGATTATTACCGGTAAAATCGTTGTATTTGCTGATATTATCTTTGAGTGCCTTGCGAAAACTCTTATTGACACCTGGGGCCATAGCATAGTCGAAGTTTGGAATCGACTGGCCGCCATGCTGCTCATTTTGATTAGCCTGCAGTACGATAGCAGCAAGAGCGCCGTAGCTTGCAATAGAATTTGGAGTGCGCAAGTGACCGTGGCCAGTATTAAATCCGCCATTTTCAAAGAGACGGAACGGGTCGGTTTGACAACAAGTGAGAGTACCAGTGGCATAAAAGTCAAGGTCGTGAATATGGATTTCGCCATTATCATGCGCGGCGGCAAATTCTGGGCGCATTAAAATTGTTTTTGCGAATACTTTAGACCCCTCTGCGCCAAACTGGAGCATTTTGCCCATGGCGGAGTTACCGTCGACGTTAGCATTGCTGCGTTTGACATCGGAATCTTCGGAGGCATCAGCAATAGCAATTGTTTTATAAACTCCCATAAGATTGCTTTTGGCCTCACGAACGCGATTGCGCTCAGTACGGTAAGTAATATATTCTTTGGCAGTACGCTTAAAAGCGGACTCCATTAAAACTTGTTCGACAATATCTTGAATTTGTTCGACGCTCGGAACGCGTTGCTTAATGGTCTCTTCAGCACGTTTGACAACTTTTTCGGTAATTTGATTAGCGCGGTCACGCTTAAATTCTTCGGTGACGAGTCCGGCTTTGGCGATTGCGTCTGCGATTTTTTCTGGCGAAAAACTAACAACGTCACCATCACGTTTAACAATTTTTTTGAACATAAAAAATATACCTCCTAGTTTGTTCAAAACTATATTTTTTGTTTTACCTAAATACCCTGACACTATATATAGTGTCTTAATGCCATTTTATGACACTATATGTGGGGTGTCAATACTATAATTGTTGTGCTTTTGTTGTGATTTTTAAAAAGTCGACTATAATTATTGCCATGGATATGCTAGCGCCGGTGGAAAATTTAAAAGGGGTTGGACCAAAAACTGCCCAAGCTTTGCATGGCGTAAATATTAATACGGTGGGAGATTTAATATATTGTCTACCGCGTATATATGAAAATTATCAAACTACCGTACCGATTGAGGAGTTACGTCCAGGAAAGGTGATCGTACGCGGTAAAATTAGTGATTTAAGAATTATGCGCACAAGTCGACGCCAGCTGACGATCACGGAGGGAGTAATTCGTGACGATACGGGGCTAATCCGGACAATATGGTTTAATCAACCATATCGAGCCAAGCAGTTTGATCCGAATCGTGAGTATTATTTTACTGGCAAATATGAACTTAAGGGTAATCGTTATATTTTAACCTCGCCTTCCGCGACGTTAGTGCAAGATATCGAGAAAGATGGCAATGCGGCAGGATTTCAACCGATTTATTCTGCAAAAAATGCTATTAAGCCACAACTTTTCCACAAAATTATTTCGGGAATTCGCTCTGATTTTGCTGGTATTCCGGATTTATTGCCATTTATTGACGGAATTCCAGATTACATTAAGCCAGGAGCGCGAGCGGAGGCATTATTTTATTCTCACTTTCCTGAATCGCCAGAGGAGGCTGAGCAGGGGCGTAAATATTTGGCATATGAAGAAGTATTTGAATTGATTCTGGCTGCTAAGCTCAATAAACAAGAAAACCAGCGTTTAAAGTCGATTCCGCTCAAATTTAATGCCGATTTTACAAAAAAGCTCGTCAAAAGCCTGCCTTTTCAGCTAACGGGAGCGCAAAGGCGATCAACTTGGGAGATTCTACAAGCCTTGGAACGAAGAACGCCGATGAATCGTCTCCTGCAAGGTGATGTAGGTTCTGGAAAAACCGTCGTAGCAGCGCTAGCAGCCGCCCAGACCGCCCTAAATGGCCACCAGACCGCCCTGTTGGCGCCGACCGCCATCCTAGCCAGTCAACACTTTGAAAGCTTGCTAGGGTTGTTTCAGGGGCTCCAGAAAGCAAATCCGGGAATTTTGATGCCCCGAATCGCCTTATTAACTGGTGCAACGCGCGACAAAAAAGCACTTAAGCGGCTAATTCGTAATGGTGATATTGACTTAGTGATTGGTACGCACGCTTTGTTAACAGATACAACAGATTTTCACTCTTTGGCATTTTGCATTATTGATGAACAGCATCGTTTTGGCGTAAATCAAAGGCAAAAATTACTATTAAAGTCGCCGGAAAACACAGCGCCACACCTGTTGTCGATGACAGCTACCCCAATTCCCCGCTCTTTGCAGCTGACAGTGTTTGGCGACCTTGACGTATCATTACTTAATGAATTGCCGCCAGGACGCCAGCCGATTGTAACGAAAATTTTGCCAGAAAATCAACAAACTGACGAATTATATCCTAAAATGCGCGAATTATTACAAAAAGGTCAGCAGATTTACTGGATCTGTCAGGTAATTGAAGAAAAAAATTCTAATGTGGCGACGCCGGTCAAGAAGCAAGCTAAGAAACTGACGGAATTGTTTCCGCAATATAAGATCGGTGTTTTGCATGGCAAAATGAAACCCGATGAAAAAGATCAGGTAATGGATGATTTTGCCAAGAGTAAGATTCAGGTCTTGGTCTCGACAACCGTGGTTGAGGTAGGTGTAAATGTGCCAAATGCGAACATGATTATTATTCAAGATTCTGAGAATTATGGTTTGGCGCAGCTCCACCAGTTGCGCGGGCGTGTCGGGCGCGGCGATCAGCCAGCAAGCTGTTTTTTGCTAACCACCGGAGAAGGCAAGCCATCAAAACGATTACGGGAAATGGAAAAATCTACGGACGGTTTTCATTTGGCAGAGATAGACTTAAAGATTCGCGGTCCGGGCGAAATATACGGAGCGATGCAACATGGCGAACTGAACCTACAAGTCGCCAATCTTTCAGACACAGAGACAATCACACAAGCAAGTCATCATGCTGGTGAATTTGCGAAAAATCCAGCCGAAATGGCAAAATATCCAGAATTATCAGCGAGGATTAAGAAATATCAACAACTCACCACACTGAATTAAGCCAGTTTTCAGAGAACGAGCCTTAGTGTATAATGTATGTAAATATTATGTATTCAACAACAACACTGGCAAAAAGTTCCAAATTCTCTGGGCGAATCGTAGGAACGCATCAACAACTGGATTTAGCGGCCCGAATAATTTTAGGGCAACATCTTCCGCGTGGCAAATATTTTCCAAGCGGGAAGGAGATTTTACATTTTGAGGGTACACGCGGTCCAGATGGACTAAAGCGTAAAAGCCCAGGAATCGACGAACCGTCACATATGTTGACTCTAGAATCTGAACTAGATAACGAACAGCGTCCAGCGGATACAAGTGGACACGAAAATCTAGATGAAAGATCTGTACTGACGATGATTTTGGATCATCGTTGGAATTTAGTAAAAGCCCTAAAGGATAAAAATCACGTGCGGGCAGCGTTTGAGGCGGCTTGGATGGCGCATATGCTAACCGATGGATTAACGCCTGCACATCATTTTCCGCTCTCAAGCGTCAAGAATGAGTTAATGACTGATAAAGAGGTGATGCGCGTGTTTGGGCAGCCCATTAAGGGGGTCATGCACGGGAGAAATATGCTAGAGACAGCGCGCAATAATTGGTTATACTGGGGCGCCAAGGGTCATATGTCGCAGCATATTGCTTATGAATATGGCGTGGCGATGATCGTAGCAGCATTACCTAAGAGGGCGCTGATGCCGGAGGTAAAGCCCGGGGAGTTTTGCAAGGTAGACACAGAGAAAATGTTTTATCATTCCCTGCAATTAGTGCAGGAGCGTAAAATGTATAATCGTTTTCGTGAGGACGGTTGGACAACAGAATTAGCACTTGAGACGAAGAATTTCTTATTACCAGAGATTATCAAGGCAATAGCCTTGGGTTGGTTTTCGGCAGTGGAAGAGGCGTATGGACTGAATCGGAGGGTAAAAAATGAGTGAAAAATTCAATCTGCGAGTATTAGCAGGCGAGTTTAAGGGTAGAAAAATTGCTTCTCCAAACGATTCGAGAACTCATCCAATGGGTGCACGCGAAAAGTTAGCATTGTTTAATATGGTAGCCGTTGAGAATAGAGCTGTTCTAGACTTGTATGCTGGTACCGGGGCGCTGGGGATAGAAGCATTGAGTCGGGGCGCAAAAGAGGTGATTTTCGTGGAAAAGGCACCGGCAGTAGCCAAGATAATCAGCGAGAACTTGCAAAATTTAGGGGTTAGTTATGATAGAGATAATGGCAAGCTAGTGGCAGTAAAAAACTCTGAAGAAGGCCGTGGTTTAGGAGTCAAAATCGCCAGAGAGGCCATCCAGAGCGCACTAGAGGAGACTAACCCTAGAAGTGGGATGGTGGCAGGGTCTGTGCCTAAAGTGCAGGTTTTCTCTGAAAGTTGCCAAAATTTTTGTGAGAATTCGGCGTTTTGGAGCGTTTTTAGCGTGATTTTGGCCGACCCGCCATATAACCAAGCTAATCCAGCCGAACTTGCGAGAGTGGCAGATTTATTGCAAAAAGGGGGTGTTTTAGCGCTTTCTACGCCCGCAAAAGATGAAGCTTGGGAACTGCCGGGATTATTGCTTGAAAAAAGCCGTACTTATGCTGGCGCAAGAATTTCGATTTACCGAAAGGCAGAGACAAGTATTGCTTCCGCAAGATGATTACTGGGTTATTTTGAGGGTAGGTATACAAAATGTTAGGCTTGAGACTATATGTTTAGGTAGTTTCTTGCCTATGCGGTCTCGTACAATAATTATGCATGATGCTTCCTAGACATATCTTCTTTTTCTTCTTGTAA
>CAPNAV010000009.1 GCA_948663575.1 uncultured Candidatus Saccharibacteria bacterium | reverse complement strand
ATTCGCGCTATCCCCCTCCGCTGCCTAGTCTCTACTAATAATGGATAATGATAAAGCGAGGAGTACAAATGATAAAGCTTTTTCAAGGCGACGCCCGACAGTGGTTACCATGCAACTTGTTCTACAACACGCCGACGAAGTTTTTTCGCCTTTTCTAAATTAAATATTTACTGCACACTCCTAAATTTACCTAACTTTTTTAACTTCTTTATAAACATAATAAAAACTTCAGTTGCTACCGTTAATATAAATGAAAAACCTATCATTCTTGCTAAAACTAATTTTGTTGGCGGTGTAGTCCAAATATATAATCCAAATACGTAAAAGATTACTATTATTAGTAATAAATAACCAACATAGATTCCTATTGTTTTTAAAATTTCTTTCAAAACTCTATTTATAATCTTACTTCTGAATCGTAATTTCTCTTCATTTAATTATACCGTTTTAACCGGAGTTAGCATAGAAAACGAGCGAAATAGACACGCTTGATAGACAATTCCGAGACAACGTCCAAGACGAACCAAAGTGAGTAAACTATAGTTTAAAAAGGAGGGAACGAGAGTAACTACAAACCTATAACTGACGCGTAGAAACAAGGTTCGAGCCTAGCAGAAAATAATGCTTTTTCGACATTTTTACCCATTTTTCCAAAAACCATGATATAATAAGCACAGTCAAACTGCACTGCGGTTTACCTATTGGGGATTCGCCAAGTGGTAAGGCAGTGGGTTCTGGTCCCACCATTCGGGGGTTCGAATCCCTCATCCCCAGCCAGAGTAAAAATCGAACCTTCGGGTTCGGTTTTTGCTCTTCGGATGGGCAAGATAGGTATTGGAACAGTAGCGGGTTCGTTATCCCTCAATCCCGTTGCTCATCCCTCATATTCACCATCTCCGCCTCTTTTATTGCACCAACATCTCCGATCGAATTTTTCTTTTTCCATAAATCATCATCCACACGAGATTGCGGTATCTTAGGTTCACCCTCTGGTTTTTCGGGAGTATATTTTTCCTCATACTCTTCCATAGCAGTCATTACTATCCCTCCTATACTCATTAGCACAATAAATCCAATGCCTAGCCAAAACGCAATCCGCCAAATCCACGGAAACCACCATTCTCCGCTACTGCCACCAATCCAAAGCAAAAGCAAAATAAATCCAACAAAACTCCATCCGAGCAGAGTCAAAATAATCGATCCACCAATCATCGACCCTAGAGTTGACGACTCGCTCGCAGGAAAGCTATTGCTACCTTCTACCGCCCGTTTAATTCGATTTCGCTCAGCTTGCACACCCTCCTCGTATCCTTCATGATAGCCCGAATCCTTGCCGAACCAATATCCGTTATTATAGTCATTACTATTTGACATATTTTCGTAAAATCCTTTTGACTTATTATATCATAACTTGAGATAGTTAACGCTAGTTAGCCATATTAATTTATGGTATAATATGGATTTTGCACCCTTATTCTGCGAGAACACGACCCTAAACCGCAAGCAACATCGTTTATAAAAATACCGTCTTTCGTGACATAAAATGCTCAAACCCAAAACTACCTTCAGGTTGCCCCATAGAAAACCATTGCAAAACCAGAATATTTATGCTATACTGAAGGCATATTCGACATCTAGTCGACCCACCCCAATCGCAAGGTTGGGGGAAATTTACTTCTCCGCATCCTCCTTTAATTCAAAATGATACAGATTGTCGAAACCATGGCAAATACTCTCATATTTCCTATCTTCCCAAACTTGACAGCACGTGATAGAATAATATTGACAAGTCTGGTATCAGACTTTTTTTGATGCTACAAACTTCAAAATAGTCCACCCAGAAGGAAAGGAGTCACATGTCGCAGAAGTCCAGCCCCACCGACAAGCTAAAATCCGCCGTCGGCAAGGAAGACAAATCCAACAAACACATCACCAAAATCACCGCTAAATCTGCCTCACAACATTCAGATGTAGCATCGCGCCCAAAGGCCGCAGGAGACGTTAAGTCTCAAGACCGCCATGTTACCAATATAAAGGCTAGTAGCGCCTCTAAGGCTTCCAAAACTGCCTCAGACGCCAATTCCGACAAAAAACCCCTCAAGAAAGCTAAAAAATCCTCAAAATCCAATCACTCCGAAAAGCCTCTTAAGGAAGTCTTCATTTTAGCCCGCCCATTCGTTGCCCTCGGGCGTTATATTCGCGATTCTTGGCGCGAACTCCGTCAAGTCCGTTGGCCCAACCGCAAAGCCACTTGGAAAATGACTCTCGCCGTGCTCGTTTATTGCGCAATTTTAATGGTTTTCATCCTTCTACTTGATACCTTGTTTACATTTCTATTTAATTTAATACTCAAAAGTTAATAACCATAGAGGAGATATAAAATGGCAGTTAACCGTTATGACGACACCCGTGCATGGTATGCAATCAGCACTAATAGCGGGTTCGAAGACAAAGTTTGCAACGGCATCAAGGAACGCATCGAAGGCCATGAGCTCGATGGCAAAATCTTTGACGCAATCGTACCAAAAGAGAAACGCATCGAAATCAAAAACGGCAAACGCAAAGTTGTCGACCGCAAGATTTTCCAAGGCTATGTCTTAGTCGAAATGTGCCTCTCCGATGAAACTTGGTACATCGTCCGCAATACGCCTGGCGTCACCGGCTTCATTGGCAATGGCACCCAGCCTACGCCAGTTTCCGAAAAAGAAATCCAAAAAATCAAGAAACGCATGGGCGTTGAAGATCCCAAATATTCCGTCAATTACGAAATCGGCGAAGTTATTTCTATTATTGATGGCCCATTCAAAGGTTTCGAAGGCGTAGTCTCCGAAATCGACACCCAAAAAGGCAAGATGAAAGTTATGGTTTCCATGTTTGGCCGCGAAACTCCCGTTGAGCTCGACGCTTTGCAAGTCAAGCAGCTCTAGGATCATCAAAAACCTTCAGGAAAGAGTCAGCGAGAGTTGGCTCTTTTTGCTATAATAAGCATATGGATAATACACCCAATAGCCTGAATCAATTAAAAAGCTCACAACCTTCAAAATGGGATACCGTCAGCAATGTCGACTATGATCCGGACCGTACAGAAAGGCTATCTAAGACTCCTCTTCGCCGTAAAGCAGAAATCGCCAAATCACTCATTCACGAAAATCAATAATCTTTTTGAACAACTTACTAACACTCAAACGCCCACTAAAGTCCAAGAATACATCAACTCCTATGAGAATTCAAAGACAAATTTTATGGCAAACGCCAAGAATACCACGAAGCCTGGCAAGAGTTAGAAGAACAGGCTCGAGAAAGCCAAGCCTCCGAACGCACCCAGCAGCCCATAGTCGCTGAACATCCATATCACTCCACTCTCGACTACCAACCCCCTGAAGTCCGCGCTTATTATGAAACCAGACAAAACAACCCCATTCAAGACCAAAACGCCAGCAACCCCACGCCAAAAAAGGCATCGTCAGCAAGCTATTTGGTCGCAAGAAATAAACCCTCAAACCTCAAAACCTGCCAAGCCGTGGCAGGTTTTGCTATTACTCTACAGAGGTAAGCCATGAAAAAGCTGCCACGGTTCGGCAGCTTTTTGCATTTTTTCTTTCAGTTGATTGTTGCGTAGTTCTATTGGCTATTAGTCATTCTGCTCCGCCAATTCTTCGCTTTCCTCTGGCGCCCCAAATTCAAAATACAGCCACACCAACAGGCAAAACGCTATCACGGCTCCCGCGCACACCGCCAAACTTTGCCACAAATATGAACACAGCTTCGGCGCCCACATCCACATCATCAGCTGTTTCTCTTGCAAGTTCAAGCCTCTGACATCCAGCATCATCCGGCATGACCCTATGATTACGATCATCATATATGTCAGTATCATCCCAGTCAGCACAAACGCCACCGTCTTATTCATCCTTGCCAAGACATCGCAGATTTTATTGCCAAGGCATCTTGTCGCTTCGGCCACCATCTGCATCAGCCCGTTTTTCGACAACCCCCTCCAGATGAGCTTCATCATCGGTGCTACCACTAGTGGCACTACAAGAATACTAATCAAAATCGCCAAAAACACGTAGTGAAACAGCTCTACTGACGCCCGATAACCATCAAAATAAGGATCATAGGGCGAATCAAAAGCCGTGCGAAGGCCAATATAGCTACTACACGCACTCATTACTCGAATCAGTATTAACTCCGCCATCACGCCAATCAAATCCAGTCCTATCAGCATATCCACCAGCAACTGCCCGTTCGTTCTCTTTTTCATCATTCTCTTCTCCTTTTCTGAATTCGCATCATTTTCCGCAAAACACTCATTGCTACTAACTGCGCGGTCGCCACCAAAGAATCTTCGCTGACCCCTTTCCAGCCATCTCCTCAAGTTCCGAATAACGAGTCAACAGTACGGCCACACAATATATCAAACCCACGGACACAAATACGCTTTCCACTGTTAGGGCGCACATTTTCGAAGCATACTCTGCGACCATCCAACGAATCTCTTTATAGTCAACACTCATGATCAACCATCTCAGTCGCACAAAACGCATATCAATCCATACTAAGTATCCCGTCATCACTAAGGCGAAACTATATATCCGCCTCGGCGTCAACAAAGCATCTGCAATTTTATTCAACTTATCGTGCACTTTACCCGGAAATTCTTTTAGCGAGCTAAAAATGATTACTATACACTGCCATGACAATACCACTAGCGGCTTAACCAAGAACTCATAGAAAAATTTCACCATCAAACCTATGTAAGGCCATAGATGATAAAGCCATAACCATCGACTATACTTTTCCGGCATCACATCATCATGTAGCACACCCTGCAGACTAAAAAACATACCTATCGCATACAGCACTAGCCAGCCCACCGCAAGCAGCACGATCCACAATACAATCAACGACTGCTCTTTCGTTACACTTTTTCCTTTCATTTTTCACACTCTCCTCTGTCATTTTTCTCGCCAATCAGCCCATAACAAAACGCATAATCCTCAACCGTTAAATTACCAGCCTCTCGACTCTATAACTGACAATACCACACTAATTGCTAATAGTCAACTCATTGACAATCACAATCTCTTTTGCTAAAATAAAACCGTTACGCACGATTTATTAATAATCGTATCTGGGAGCTTCACCCAGAACAATAGGGAAGAATTAATTATGGCAAAACAAGTCATCGGCAACCTCAAGTTGCGCATCCCTGGTGGCAAAGCTACTGCTGGGCCTCCAGTCGGTTCCACTCTTGGTCAGTGGGGTCTCAATATGATGGATTTCATCAATCCATTCAACGAAAAGACCAAAGAATACAATGGCAAGAATGTTATTGTCCACATCAAAGTCTACGACGATCGTACTTTCGATTGGACCTGTCTCGGTCAGCCTGTTGACGATCTAATTCGCGAGAAAATCAAAATCGAAAAAGGCAGCGGCAAACCCAACCTCGAAAAAGTTGGTAAAATCTCCCGCGCCGACCTCGAAGAAATCGCCAAGATCAAGATGGGTCAACTCAACGCCATCGACATGGAAGGCGCCGTCAAGGTCATCGCTGGCACCGCCCGCTCTATGGGTGTTGTCGTCGAAGGCTAAACAGGGAATTAATACCCTAGCCAAAGTTCTGGTATCACGCCAGAACTTTCTTGATGATTCACTATAAAACATCGAGATTTTACATAGCACCAATAATATCTTATGTATAAAACCAGCAAAGCGCTTATTATTCCGCATGTAATTTGCTATCTTTCAAAATCTATGCTACAATATAACAGAGTTTTATTATCATCTAAGCTCGCACCTATCAAACTAGGGAATTGTTAAGGAGGGAACAATCATGAAGACTTTTACTATGCAACCAGAATCGAAGGATCTGAGAGAAATCGCCACCTTCGTCCGCCCTGCTCAGCACGAATATCTGTTCGAGAATATGCGCGACAGTATACAATCTGGCGTCGCCAGCCAAGATTACCCCATCGGTTTCAAAGCCAAGTATCCGTTCCACGATTACCGGAATGACCTCAACTACTGGCTTGAAAGTACTGTCGTACATTACTCGCAGTCTCTCAAGACCATTGACGGCGACAAACCTGGACTCATCCTGTTAAATACCATTACACCCCCTTGGATCATTCCTTTTGGTCGCAAGTCTTATAGCCCTGACTCAAGCCTTTATCAGACTATTAATCAGGATTTTGCCAATGGAATTCCGGTAGATTTCAAAAAGGTCATCACGCCTTTATTATTGGCCGATGTCGACTGCGAATCTGGATTATTTTTCGCTCCGTCGATCTACGAAATCGCCCCGTCTTTCGCCGAAAGAGAAGGTCACGCCGCCGACACTTGGGATTATTTCAAGGTCGAAGACGCTACGCTTTGTAATCGCCGCGTCATTCACGATCACGCCGGCAACTCGCATCTTTTCTGTTGGACACGCTCCCTGCATACTTCCGAGAATCACGCCTGGGCCATCGACCAGAGCGGTGCCGTATTGCTCCGCAGTATCCTCAACGGTGCCAACATCCTCACCGCCTGCGCAATCACCGCCTAGGCTCATTCACGCACTATTTTTCTATTTTCACGATTCGCGTAGTCAACTCAGAAACATTCGCTAATCGCTTTTGCAGTCATTCAGCTATCTCCGCCACGTGCATCCGCGCACTAACAGTCTAAGCCCTATTTGTACTTTATCTACACCAAAGCTCGCCCATCCGGCGGGCTTTGTCCGTTTATGATGAGTTCCCACCATCCAATCCTCCTCCGCTTGGCTTACGCTCTCACAAAAGTCCACTCTCCATGCGATCCGCATCCAAACTTTTCTTGAAATCCAAGCATCGACTTCTTTTCATTAGTACAGTTCTATTATTCTAACTCAGCCATAGTAACTTTATTCCGTTTATACTGCACTCGAAGATTAAGTTAAAACCGCCACTATTGACACATTTTCTTCTCAGCACTATACTACAAAAAAGGAGTTAAAACTTAATGGACACGAACATTCAAAAAATCAATCCACTCTACTTATCACTTTATATTTTTGCGCCAATTCTCGTCTGCGTGATTAGCTATTTAATTTGCTATCTTTGCTTCTACGATGGTGGCGCCGGCGCCGCTATCACAACCGTCATTCCTACGCTCGCCGCTATTGCTTGGTGGGGCCTAGGTGGCACTATTCTTTTCAAAAGAAAAACCAAAGAGCTGGAAAAACGCTTCGTTAGCGAAGGGCATCACCCAAACCAAACTTTCTACGCTCGCGGAGAAACTGTCATTGTCGACTCTATAGAAGGCGTTCTTGGTATCGTCTTTTTCTGGAACCCCTTTGTCACTTATATCATCCCTGCCACTCGCGTCACCAACGCCTGGGTCGACGATGGTCGCATGGGCGCCGGCATTCTCGAAGGCAGTAGTCAGGTTAATTTCTCTTTCTGCCTCGACAACAAAATCAAAATCCGCGCCTACACTTTCCGTTCCAACCAGCGTTTCACTATGAAAGATCGCCGTATTATCACTGGTATCGCCAAAGCTGAAACTATGGTCAAAGCCCTCGAAACTGCCAAACAAGTTGCCGAATCCTCCAAAGACAAACCATCTCCCAAGGGTAAGCAATCCGCAGACACCAAAAAATCCGCCGGCTCAAAAGAAGCAAAGGCTCAAAAAGATGCTAAGGAGACCGAAGATACTAAAGACACAAAAGATTCCAAAAAGAACACTTCTTCCAGCAAGAAGTAATAACCAGTAACCAAAATCACTGAAAACATTACATATTAAGAATATATATACTAAAATTAGAAGTAAAAGAAGCTGGCTTGAAAAGCGTCCATTCTAGATACCTGACCTATAAAATGGGATAGAGCCAGTTTCGCTTTTTCTATAAAAACACTCTCCAGGGTGTTTTTTAGTTATTTGAGATCTAACGGCTAGCGACTTAATTTTATATCTGATAATTCGAATATATACGTCAGATATGAAGCCGCAACACCCCATCTTACTATTAATTACTGTCCTCATGTACGCAATCTCGCCACTATCCCCAAAAATCATCTTATAATACTAGTATTTTTACGAAAAAGCATAACTTTATTATTGACAAAATGCTTAAGGTGTGATACAATGGAGATAGTAATGTCACCATAGACATCAAGAACCTTACCAGAAAGTGATTACTTATACGCTTATTAGGCTAGGTTCTTGACTAAAATTAAGGAGGGAATCTTATGAAAAACCTTATCATGATCGTCTTAACCATCGTCATCATCAGCCTCACCGCTTGCGGTTACTCTCAGGCTGAGCTCGACCAAGCCGTCAATGCGGCTTACGCCGAAGGCAGAACTATTGGCTACAGCGAAGGCTATCAATACGCCTATGGCAAGGTCTATACCGACGACTGCGGTCACACCAAGCAGTTGCCCGTAGAATCAATGCCCGTCTCCACAGACACGCAGCACTATGAAGCTCAGAAACTCCCCATCCTCATGACAAAGGATGGATACTGGCTTGACCAGAATGGGGAAGAAATGACTCCGATCGAATCAAGTAGCTTTTTAGGGCTGCATCACGAGTATGCTAAGGTAGTGGCCGCCATCAATCTTCTTCACGAAAATATCGTGACAGGCTACACTCAGTTTGAGCTCGAAAGCCTACTGGAAGACGCGAACGATGCAAAAGTCAATGACGAGGAATATCTCAGTTATCAATGGTTCTATAATCAAGTCATTGACACATATAGCGAGTGTTGGGATGAGTACAGTCAATGTTTTGACGATTTCTGTCAAAATTTCATTGACCAAGTCGATGTAGGTACTTCGCGGTCAGCCAAAACGGCCGCCAGCATCGTCTTTAGCACGACAATGCTTTTTCAGGAGAATGGACTTTACGATGAAATAGCCAACTCCAAAAAAGTCAGCGAATCGGAGCCTGCTGCTCCTAGTGCCCCAAGAACCACCAGCATTCCTGGTGCCTCCAACACCCCTAGCAGTGCAAGAACCACAAACACACCCAACACAAGAAGCAACGCTACGGCAACAACGAGCGAGGAGCAGCCGAATTGGCAAACCATGTCTGATGAGGAAGTTATTTCTTATCTCGACAGCCATAAGATCACGCCCCCGACAGATTTCGACCTGGCGTACCCGCACCTCTACTTCGACCGCTATGGTCAGGTTCATGGTGCTACGTCATATGACGAGCTGCACTACTATGCCACATTTTTGGGTGAAGTATACCAGCTTGACGCTGGCATTACTGCCGATAGCGTCAACGGCAATGAAGATGAACTTCTGGAAAATGCGACCTATGTAGGCCGCACTAATCATCGGATCAGGTAATCACTTCTGAAAGCCCCCAATCTACGGATTGGGGGCTTATCGCCTTCTCAGGATCATTTCTCAGTAATTCCATCGATCCATTTCATCAAAAAGCCCCGGTTGCCCGAGGCCTTTTCGTTTTCATGAGATTCTGCACAAATCCTTCTTAAATCACTTCGATCTCATATTCGGTCCGCTCATCCGCTGCCAGCAATCTCACCAGCTTTGAACTACCAATCCGATCAGCGCCAGCATCAATAAAGCGAATCGCATCCTCGATTGTCGATATGCCGCCTGCCGCCTTAATCTTCACGTTCGGCCCGATATGCTTACGAAACAACCTAACATCCTCCAGTGTCGCTCCACCCGGACCAAATCCTGTCGAGGTTTTGATATAATCTGCACCAGCTTTCGTCACGCATTCGCACAGCTCAATTTTCTGTGCCTCGTTCAGATAGCACGTCTCAACAATTACCTTCAAGGTAATGTCATCCAGCCGAAATTCGCCACGATCACTGTTCATTGACTTAGACCAACTCCTGCTTTCGATTGCTAGTTTTTTGATTACTTGTCTCATCCCTAAAATTTCCTTCTTTAGATCCGGACGAGATGGCCCCGATTCAACTGCTCCGCCAATATTAATTACCATATCGATCTCATCGGCGCCTAGCTTAATCGCTTCGCACATCTCAAACTGTTTTGTTGCTTCAGCGTTATACCCTAGTGGAAACCCAATCACCGTACAAACTCGCACCTCCCTTGGTATCGATAATCGCGCTTCATGCACCCAGTTCGGCGGCACACATACTGCCGCTACGTGATTCTTCGTCGCTTCCTCAAACAGTCGCTCAAAATCCTCTCTCGTTGCAGTCGGCCGCAGCTCCGTGTGATCGATTCTCCTTAGGATATCCTCCTTTTTGTAGACAGCCTTCATCTTCCCACTCCTTTCAATCTCATGAATCTAGTTTAAATGTACTAATACTCGCTTATTATAACACATTTTTCAAGAATACTACGCCTCTTATCTAATCATTCGTCTAATATTGACACTAGAAAAGCTTTATTTTTTAGAAAATATCCCATACTTGCCAGAAAAATAATTAATTGATATAATAAAACAGTTATCATCGAACCGTCCTCTACCGCCTTCGGGTGGCTATTGCATTTTCTTTCATTTTTTGCTACAATAATATTATTAATTAACATTGTGGGAGAAGCCACTTACTGCGCTAAGTTTACATTTTCGTAATCAGCATTCTTAGCTGGCATAGATCCAAATCACGACCCTATAGGGAATATCATTGGATGATGTCGACGAAAATCATAAGCTCAGCCTGCAGGCACCTTCGCTTACCACAGAAAGGATATCAATATGGCAGAAGATAAATCCGCCGAAATCAACGAAAAAGTTGCCGAGATGGAAGCTGGCGCCGAAATCGAAGCGGCTATCGAAAACACCGAAGAAAAATTCGCCAAATCTGGCAAAAAATCTAAAAAACATGTTGAAGAAGTCAAAGCTGAGGAAGAGCGCCAAGCTCGCAAAGCCGAGACCAAAGCCCTTGAAGCTGCTGGCGAAAAACCAAAAGGCGCTGCTCCTGTCACTCGTCCAAAAATCGAACGCCGTGGCAAAAAATATCAAGAAAAGGCTAAACTGGTCGAAAAAGGCAAATTCTATAGCTTAAAAGATGCTCTTGCGCTCGCCGCTCAGACCAACCCAGCTAAGTTCGACGCCACCGTCGAAGCTCACATTCGTCTCGGTGTTGACCCACGCCAAGCCGACCAAAACATCCGCGCCACCGTCGTTTTGCCTCACGGTAATGGCAAAACCGTACGCGTAGCTGTCTTCGCTCCACTCGACGAAGCCAAGAAAGCTACTGCCGCTGGTGCCGATATTGCCGAAGACGAAGATTTCTTGAAACGTCTTGATAAAGGCGAAATCGACTTTGACGTCCTTATCTCCACTCCGGCCTACATGCCAAAACTCGGTAAATACGCTCGCCTCCTTGGCCCAAAAGGCTTAATGCCAAATCCTAAGGCTGGCACCGTCACTACCGACCTCGAAAAAGCCGTCAAAGAATCCAAAGCTGGCAAAGTCGAATACCGTGTCGACAAACAAGCCATCATTCACATCGGCCTCGGCAAGACCAGCTTCGACCAGGCTAAACTCCTCGAGAACGCCGAAACCTTCCTTGATAGCCTCAAGAGTCATCGCCCAGCCTCTCTCAAGGGTAACTATGTAAAATCTATCTATGTTACCACTTCTCAAGGTCCATCCATCCTAGTCGAAAACCTCTACAACTAACCCTGAGAAACCAAACAAAATTACTCCAGCCAGGCTGGGGTAATTTTGTTTGCAAAAATCTCATTTCCCGATCACCTTAACATCAGAATTATAAACTTCCCCACAGTAAACTATTCGCTATAATGATCGTTTTGCCCAATCAAAACATTCAATCTAATTTCAAAATATTGTAAATTTTACAACATTATCTTAAACATTTCTGTTCGTTCATAATATGAATTATCAAAAGCTTTCTTAAATAATCTCTTACAAATTCATCCAGCTTAAATTTCTGCACAATCAGCCCCAAACGTAATTGACTTACGCTTAGTATCCATTAAAATATAGCTATAGGTTCCAGCTTCTTATGTGGTTCCATTCCAGTCACCCATTGTCCAGGCCTAAGGAGGTAACCAGCATGAAATGTAACCCCAATATTCCAAGTCATTGGAATCGCACCGCGCACCTTACCAACCAGCGAAAGTCATAGGAGGGAATTATATGAAGAAAATTGCCGCTTTCTTACTGTCCACTGTTATTACTATGCTACTAGTAGGTACGCCCTGTCTCGCCGCAAGTGATAATGCTTGTAGCTCTGTTTCAATAGAGCCAAAAGCCGTTACCACCCAAGACAGCACTGCGATATCTTTCTCTGCCACCGTCACCGACCTCGATACCGGCGAGGAATATCACACCGAACCCGGCAAACCTTACACATTCGAGGTGATCGCCGGACATCAGTATGCTGTCAATATCAATGCTGCTTTGACACCGGTCGACAACCATAACCAATGGAAGTGGTATCACGTCTTGATCATGGCGGTCATGTTAATCGTCTTTGTAAAAGCCATTTCCGGCAGCAGCCATGAGACGTTTTATAGCTGTTTGCGCTAGAAAACCTTGATCTGTTTATTGAACAATCCTCATTGCGGCAGTTAGAACTCTCTTAATCTCTAGTTTTATCAGGGCTACGACTAAATTATTCGAGTCCAACAAATCCCGTCTAAGATCTTCGCTTCTCAGCCTCAACCATTTTAGGTTGAGGATTGTCTTTTTTCAAAATCTTTGATATAATAAAACCAGTTATTCTAAAGACAGTGGCGGAGGCCAAAAGTCAGTAGTTTACACATCGTAAACAGTTTTATTCCGGAAACCGCATTTCTAGAACAAAACATATACCGACTTTTAGCAGCTGGATCCTTTTTAAGCAGATCCACCAAACTCTTAATCATGCTACCAAGGAACATCTCTAGGGGTCTTCAAGAGTAACGAATCATTAACAACTTACTAGCAGAAAATATTAAGGCAGTCAAATACCACTTCATTTTCAGAATTATATTCTCAAGATGAATTATACCGGTTTTGACATTGGGGCTTTCTTATCCAGCACAGAGCGTAAACGAGCAATGTTTCTGGTAGTGTTTCTAAAAACACCTGAAAGCACTCAAACTAACTGAAGGATTTTTTATGGCAATTTCAAAAGCAAAAAAAGATACTTTGGTTGCTGATTTGACTAACCTTCTTAACGATTCCAAGCTCACCGCTTACGCTCGTTATCAAGGTTTGACCGTTGCCGAGCTCCAAGAGCTCCGCAAAGCTGCTCGCGAAGCTGGCGTCAAAATTAAAGTGGTCAAAAACCGCTTGGTTCGCGTCGCTATGAAAGAAATTGGCGTTTATCAGGATACTGATACTACTGGTCTTGTTGGCCAGCTGGTTTATGCAATTTCCGACTCCGACGAAGTTGCTCCAGCTAAAATTCTGGCTGAGTTCGCTAAAACTCACCCAGCTCTTGAATTAGCTGGTGGTTTCAATGACACCGGCAAGGCTCTTGACCAAGCCGAGATTAACACTCTCGCCAAGATGCCTTCCAAGAACGAGCTCATTGCTCAAGTTATCGCACAGCTTCTTTCACCGATCAACGATACTATTTCCACCACCAACAATGGTCTGTCGGGAATTATCTCTGGTCTCGAAGCTGCTAAGAATTAGCAATCAAACCCTTATTCTCAGACTCAAAGCTGAGTAGATTACTATTAAAATTTAATAATGCAACCATCGTGAAATAATGTCATTCTGGAAATCACGCTTCTCAAAACATGATCACGCTGGTCTTTGGCAGTTGAGAATCTTTCTTCTAGAAAGGTCCCGCTGCACAGGAGAAAATTATGGCTACAGATATCAAAGCACTGGCCGAACAGTTGGTCAACATGACCATTCTCGAGGTCAACGAACTCAAAAATGTCCTTAAGGACGAATATGGCATCGAGCCAGCCGCTGCGGCTGTCGCTGTTGCCGCTGCCCCTGCTGATGGTGGCGCTGCCGCTGACGAAGGCAAATCTGAATTCGACGTCGTCTTGAAAGACGCTGGCGCTCAGAAGATTGCCGTCATCAAGGCTGTTAAGGAAATCACTGGTCTCGGTCTCGGCGAAGCTAAGGCTATCGTCGATGGCGCACCTGCTACCGTTAAGGAAAAGGTCGCTAAGGCTGATGCCGAAACCATGAAGAAAACTTTGGAAGAAGCTGGCGCAACCGTCGAATTGGCGTAGTTTTAGCCAAATCTTTGCTAGTAAGTTCTACTCAAAAAGTAAGCTCATCTCTCAAGGTGAGCTTATTTAGTGTGGTAAAATAGCTAAGTCTTCAAAAAACGCTGCCAGATCTGCCAAAAATTTACCTCTAGCTCCCGAAAATACCATTTCCAATCCCAGAAAAACCAATTTTCCGCAAAAATCTACTCACAATTACCCTATTTTTTCAGAAAGCACATTAAAAATCCCAGTCGCAAAATGAAATACTTATTGATTTTTTAGGTGACATATGTTATAATTAAAGTATGGGATCACTGAAAAAGTTCTTACACCTTTTGGATTCATTCCGACCCAAATAGACATGGGGAGGAGATTACTATGACAGTAGCCCACAAACGTATCTTGTTGCTCGCTTCAGTTATCATTGTTCTTACTACTTATTTTACGGAGACACTATGATAAAGTAGAAAAAACATGCTATATCCATAAGCCTATTCCCAAATTTTTCGCAAGGCGTTTTTACATGTATTTTTTACAACATTTTCAGCATCACCAATGTTATTTCAGTGGAAAACCCTCTAATTTTCTGGATTGACTTTTGGCGCAATTAGCTATATCATGGTCTTAGGAATAAAAGTTAATGACGGACGGATGCGAGGTTATGTCTGAGTTACCAGAAAAACAAATCAAGCGACTACGTGGTCTCATTCAAGAAGCTGAGACTAATCTTGCTGCCGCAAAAGAACTACTCATCTCGATGCTCGGCGATGGCAATGTCATCACCGCTCCGCGCGAAACCGTAGTTATGAGCCCAGAGGGCAAGGTCATTGAAGGCGTCTTTGATGGTCAAATTATGATTGGTCCTGACGGCAAGAATTATCCTGTCCCCGCTAATTATGCCTCTAAGTCCAAGCTTATCGAAGGAGACATCCTTAAGCTCACTATCACACCAGAGGGCCGTTTTCTCTATAAGCAAATTGGTCCCGTTGAGCGCCGCGCCGTCATCGGCACTCTCATTCATCATGACGATAAATATTTCATTGAAGTTTCTGGTCGCGAATATGAGGTTCTATATGCCTCAGTGACCTATTTCCATCTCCATGAAGGCAGCCAAGTTTCTGCCATCATCCCAGCCAATAATGAAGACGCCGCTTGGGCTGCCGTTGAGGCCGCCATCTAGCTATGGCTAAAACCTCCAAAAAGGAACCCACTTCCTCTAGCTCAGCTCCACGCGTTCTCTATCGCAAATATC
The DNA here is from genome assembly GCA_948663575.1 of uncultured Candidatus Saccharibacteria bacterium. GTDB lineage: Bacteria > Patescibacteriota > Saccharimonadia > Saccharimonadales > Saccharimonadaceae > Nanosyncoccus. The sequence continues at coordinate 23,127 of CAPNAV010000009.1, read as the reverse complement.
GCCCTACCAAGCTTGAAGATGTCGTTGGCCAAGAACAGGTTACCAATACCCTCGCTAATTCAATCAAACAGGGCAAGATTGGTCACGCTTATCTTTTCATCGGCCCCCGCGGTACTGGCAAAACCTCCGTCGCGCGCATTTTTGCTCACGCTGTCAATGATCTGCCATATTCCGTTGAGGATAATTATCTTGACATCATTGAAATAGATGCCGCCTCTAACACTGGCGTCGACAATATCCGCGAGCTCCGCGAAAAGGCCGTCATTGCCCCCTCCAGCGCCAAATACAAAGTCTACATCATCGACGAAGTCCACATGCTCAGCAAATCCGCCGCCAACGCCCTTCTCAAGACTATTGAGGAGCCGCCTGAGCATGTCATTTTCATCATGGCTACCACCGAAGCCAATAAAGTCCCCGTCACCATCTCCTCGCGCACCCAGCTACATATTTTCCAGCTTGCCAGCCCCGAGACCATGTTCCAGCACTTACGCAAAATTTCCGACCTCGAGCATATCAATATCGAAGACGACGCCATCAAGATCATCGTCCGCCGCGGCGGTGGTTCCTTTCGCGATTCGCTAAGCTTATTAGATCAAGTCATTACCCTTACCGACAAAACCATCACCGCTGATCTATTAAATAGCGTCCTCGGTCTGCCTCAAGACGAAATCATTGCTCAGCTCATCAATAACTATCAAACTGGCGACCTCGCCGCCATCCAAAGCCAGCTCAAGACTTTACTTAATACTGGTCTCAGCGCCGAAACTATCGCCAGTGAACTAATCCGCAAAATTATCAATGAATCAATCCTCTCAGCTCTGCCATTGCTCGACAGACTCACCAATATCCAAGCGCCCTTCGCCGATGCTAAGTTGCTCGTCGCTCTCGCTAGCGCTACTAGCGCACCCAAGCCATCCGTATCCATAGCTCAGCCAGCCTCCGTCAGCACGAAAGCATCTGTCGCAAAACAGAAAACCGTAAAAACCCCAGTAGTTCCAGAAACTCATGAGGCGCCTGCTGCACCGCCTCAGTCAGCTCAGCCTCAGGTCTCCACGCCAACCGCCAGCCAATCCTTCGCTTGGGATGATTTACTAAACTCCATCAAAGAGAGCAACAGCGCGATCTGCCTCCAACTCCAAAAATGCGACCACGAATTCGACGGCACCACCCTCCACATCTACCCCACCCAGAAATTCACCGTCAAGTTCCTCAAAAAAGCCGAAAACAGCCAAGCTCTCGTCGAGCATCTAAACGGCGTCAGCTTAATCGTCCACGAACTTGAAGATCGAGTCATACCAAAAGACGAGTCACTCTCCCAAATCTCTGCTATAATGGGAGATGTACGAGAAATTAAAGGAGATATGCCGTTTTAGATCAGCATTAATCAGAGGTGGCAGAAACGACTTTCCCTTAGGAGGTAAATGGAAGAAAGTTATCAAGAAGGCGATGGAAATCGAGCCGGACGCATTCCACCGCAAGATTTAGAAGCCGAGAAATCTCTCCTCGGTGCCCTACTTTTGTCCGACAAATCATTTCCAAACGTGCTCGAGGTAGTCAAGGCCGACGATTTCTACGAGCCTCGCCATGCCAGCATTTTCAAGGGCATGACTTCTCTATATGAACACCATCGTCCTATTGACCTCATGACTCTCACTTCTGAGCTCAAAAATCAAAAAGCCCTCAAAAGTGTTGGTGGCGCTCCATATCTTACTGAACTCACCAATTTTGTCCCCACCGCTTCCCACGTTGATGCCTACGCTGATCTGGTCTCCCAGGCCGCCCTCCGCCGCCGCCTCATCCAAGCCGGCACCGACATCGCCACCGCCGCCTATGATGGCAGCACCAAAATCGAAGAATTAGTTGGCAAAGCCGAAAAAAACCTTTTCGAAGTCTCCGACAAAACCATTAAGTCCGACTATGTCGCCCTTGAAGATCTCCTGGTTGACGCCTATGACCGCATCGAAGACCTCCACAAAAACAAGGGCGCCCTCCGTGGCCTCAAAACCGGCTTCCATGATCTCGATAAAAAGACCGCTGGCTTTCAAAAAGGCGATCTCATCATTATCGGCGCTCGCCCCGCCATGGGTAAAACTACTTTTGCTCAGAACCTCGCTTACAACGTCGCCACCCGAAACGGCGACGGCAAAGGCGTATTATTCTTTTCTATGGAGATGGCCAACAACGAAATCGTCGACCGTATGATCTCCGATATTTCCGGCGTCAATAGCTGGAATATCCGCACCGGCAACCTCGGTGATGAAGATTTTGCCAAAATTGGCGATGCTCTTGGCGAAATGAACGAAGTTCCGCTCTACCTTGATGATACTAGCTCCATGACCATCCTCGAGCTCCGCAACAAGGCACGCCGCGCCGCCCACGACCACAACGTCTCCATGGTTGTAGTCGACTATCTCCAGCTCCTCCAGGGTACCGACCGCTACGCCGGTAACCGCGTCCAAGAGGTCACCGAGATCTCCCGCGGCCTCAAAACCCTCGCCAGGGAACTAGAAATTCCCGTCATCGCCTTGGCTCAGCTCTCTCGTGGCGTCACCGGCCGTGACGACCCTCGCCCCGTCCTCTCCGACCTTCGCGAATCCGGTTCTATCGAGCAGGACGCCGATATGGTCATGTTCCTGCATCGCCCCGATTATTACAAGCAAAACAACGACGATTTCGTCCCCACTAATATTACCGAACTCATCATCGCCAAACACCGCCATGGGCCAGTCGGCAAAATCGAACTCTATTTTCACCCCGATTTGCTACGTTTCATGTCGCTTGACAAAGAGCATACTACAGAATCATAATCCAAAATTCGCCAGAGCCTAGAATAGCCTAGGTTATAAGGGTGCAAGGTATAAGAATTGTTATTTTATCACAAAATTACACTCTAATACAGCAAAAATTAGTATAAAACTATTGACAAAAATAACAATCTGTGCTACAATGGATATAAGCATAACTTGTATCGGCTATGCTGGGAATTTAACAGATAGTGGACCTATCTCAGGTATATAGTATACCTGAAGAAAGAGAGGAGAAGCCTTATGAAAAAACTTGCCGTTCTTGCTACTGCTATCGCTATGCTTTCCGTTGCCTCATTTCCCAGCCACGCTGCGGAAATGGGAGAAGTCATCCCGAGTTCTACCATCCCACAACCGGCCTATATCGAAAAACCGGTCGTAGGAGGAAGGAGCGAGAGAATTGCCTACCTTGGTTTCAGACGCCATGAATTCGGACTCGAGAAGCCCTTGTGGCAGTTCATTGAGTTCATGATTGCAGAGGATAGCCATTGGGCTGACAACGGCTGGATCTACGATCTCATGGCAGAAGCCTATCCGGACGAGGATTTGTATCCGGAGCCGGAGGAAGTCGAGACCGAAAGCGATGCCACGGAATCGGCTGCGGAAGAGACACCTGCAAATGAACAGGAAAAATCATCTGTAGCTACGGAACCCGAAGCTGAATCTAAGCAGGAGGAGGTATCTACGGCCACGGAACCCGAAGCTGAATCTAAGCAGGAGGAGGCATCTACGACCACAGAACCTAAACCTGAAACCGAGCAGCCTGAAAACAACACGCAGACAGCTGCAGAGGCAAATCGATCCGTCATACTCAACCCCATCGTGATCAATAACGATCAGACTATCGAGTCCGTTCATTACATTGATCGCATAGGAAATTTTTCACAAATAGCTCAGCATCGCCGGACCCTAGTTAGGGAAGTAAACTATGCGATCAGAGAGCTGTATACGCAGCTCAAAGCTATCGTGAAATAAGGAAATAGGGAGCCTCTCTTAGCACTTTTAGAGATTCGGCGGCCAAGCATTTTTGGCCGCCACTCCCCAAGAAAATGCTAATATTTGAGATAAATCCACTATCAGACTTCAAAAAAGCATGCTATAATACTAACGTGAAGAAGCTAACTCTCTCTAGATTTTTTCTTTATCGACATCGTTTTGTCATTGGTTTTACGCTACTAAGTATCGCTTATTTAGCCCTGCTTTTTGGTTTGCCACTTTTGGCTCCTGGTGGTTTATCTGATGGCGAAATGGCCTCCGCCGCCCATTCCTACGCCCTTGAGCCATCCTCTATTCTCCGTGGCGACATCGTCAATTTGCCATACCGCGCCCTCCAAAAATTATCTATCATATTCTTCGGTCTATCGGTCTACTCTGTTAAACTACCTAGCATCATCATCGGCGTTTTTCTTGGACTTCTGCTCATTCTCCTCCTAAACCGCTGGTTCAAGAATAACGTCGCTCTCTTAGCATCTATTCTCGCCGTCTTATCTTCTTCTTTTCTTTATCTTGCCGGATCCGGCACTCCTCTCATTATGTTAGTTTTTTGGCCGACATTATTACTCTGGCTTGGCTCCAAAATCCAAGGTGTCACCAAACCAAAACCATTTTATTGTTTTATCTTCGCCTTTGCCCTTCTTGCCTCGATTTTCACGCCGCATTTGCTCTATCTAGCTGCTTTTATCGTCCTCTTTGCCGTCGTTCATCCTCATCTACGCTTCACTATCAAAACCCTTCCAACCGTTCCATTAATACTTACTATTTTTATCATCTTGCTCGGCCTCACTTCCATGGTTGTAGCCGCCTTTGTTAATCCCATTATTATTTCTGAACTTCTGCTAGCGCCTAATCTCACCACTAGTCAGTTCATCGATAATGTCCAAGTTGCTTTCTTGCCACTTTTCTCTTGGAATACCACCCTTGAAAGCGTGTTTCTCTCGCCGTCCGTCAATCTTGCCTCTATTACTCTGGCAGTCATCGGCTTATTATCTACCGCCAAAGGTTTTTTCGCCTCACGCAACTCTATTGCTATTTGTCTCATCATTTTCACGGTCTTTCTTTCTGGGCTTAATCCAGATTCCGCCATTCTTATCTTGCTCCCGCTCGCCATTTTAATCGCTCATGGCCTGCGTTACATTCTTGATAAATGGTATGATCTATTCCCAGACAACCCCTATGCACGCATCTCAGCTATCTTTCCAATCGGCCTATTTATGGGAGTTATGATCATTAGCAATATTTCGCATTTTATCTTTGGCTATCGCTACGTGCCACTCGTTGCTGATGAATTTGTTAATGACGTTACCTTAATTCAAGAAAATGTCGCCACCGGTACCACTATTTATATCATTGACCAGCCCAATGAATATGCTTTTTATAAGATCCTTGAGTCCACCGACACACCATATATCATAGCCGACAGCATACCCGAAGACGGCAGCTTATTACCATCTACCTATGCAACACTAGGGCATACATCGATAGCCGGCGAACTTACTACAATAATAGCCTCGCCAAAAATGGATAACTCTGATAGAATATACATATATACTAGTAACCAACCCCAAGAAGAAAACCAAGAGTAAAGGAGTATATTATGGGTGCTACCATGGATCAAATGAAAATGCTTAATCAATTACGCAAAGCGCAAAAATCCCTTAAGAATGAAATTGTTGAAGTAGAAGCTGGCGATGGCGCCGTCACTGTTCAGATTACCGGCGAACTCAAAATTAAAAGTGTCAAAATCGACCCAGAAAAAGTTGATTTAGACAACATTTCCGAACTCGAACACTGGATCGAGGATTGTATGCGCGACGGCTACGCTAAAGCTCAAGAAATTGCCACCGACAAGATGAAACCACTCATGGGCGGGCTAAGCAGCCTCGGTCTCTAGGAGAAGCTACATGATTGAAAAAATCGAAATCAGTGGCAGCAATTATAAAATCTCTGATAGTTTCCAGAAATACGCCATCAAGCGCATTGGGAAGCTCGACCGTTATCTGCCACGCGCAAACAAAAAAGACGTAGTGGCAAAAATTGTCATCACTGAAGTAGATCGCACTCATGGCAACAAATATGAGGTCTCTGCCGCTATGGAAATCCACGGTGGCAAAGTTCTCACCGCAAGAGATGAATGTTCCAATGTTTTTGCCGGCATCGATATTATCGAAGCTAAGCTCAAAGGTCAGATTCGACGTTTTAAACTCGAAAATACCCCCCACTTATCGAAAAAAGGTCTAAAAAGTCTATTTATAAGAAAAGGCTAATATGCTATAATTAGGGGGAATAATTTTTGAGTAGAGATTGTGGAGAATAAGCCTTATGAAAGAGAAAGATACCGCTGAAAGCAAAACTAGTCAGACCCAAACGCCTCGGGTGAAAAAAGTCAAAAAAGAAAAGAAACCAACCGACAAGCTTGCCGATAAAACTTTATTGACTAGAATCCTGCAAGGCGTTTTTGGCGATGCCCAGAAAAAAATCTTGCGTCGCATGTGCAAGAAAGTTCTTGAGATAAATTCCCTCGAAGACAAATATTCTGCTATGACGGACGACGAACTCGCCGCTCAGACCGATATCTTCCGCGAAAAAATCCAAAAAGCCAACTCCAACGATAGCGAAAAGATCCTCAACGAGATTCTTGCTGACGCATTCGCCGTCTCTCGAGAAGTATCCAAACGTATCCTTAGTATGCGCCCATACGATGTCCAGCTCATCGGCGGCATTGCTCTTCACGAAGGAAACGTCGCCGAAATGAAAACCGGCGAAGGAAAGACCTTGGTCACTGTTGCCCCGGCCTATCTTAATGCCTTGACAGGGAATGGCGTACATGTTGTTACCGTCAACGATTACCTCGCTCAGCGTGACGCCGGCTGGAACGCCCCGGCTTATCATTTTCTAGGTCTCAGCGTCGGCGTAATCATCAATCAGGCTAGCTTTATTTATGATCCGGAATACGAAAACGAAGAGCACGAAGATGAACGGTTCCGCCATCTCAAGCCGGCCACCCGCAAAGAGGCCTACCAAGCCGACATTACCTACGGCACCAACAACGAATTTGGCTTTGATTACCTACGCGACAACATGGTTAGCGACCCACAATTTTTACGCCAAAGAGGTCTCAACTATGCCATTGTCGATGAGGTTGACTCTATTCTTATCGATGAAGCCCGTACTCCGCTCATTATTTCTGCTCCAGCAGGCGACAATCCAGAATCTTATTATCAATTCGCCAAAATCGCCGCCAGCCTTGGCTCTGACGACTATATCCTTGATGAAAAACATCGCAGCGTCACACTTACAGATACCGGCGTTGAAAAAGTCCAAGAGATTCTCGGTATTAAAAACCTATACTCAGTCAAACATACTCGTCTGGTTTATCATATGGAGCAGGCTTTACGCGCACAAGTCGTCTTTAAGCGCGACAAGGATTATGTTGTTACTAACAGTGGCGATGTCGTCATCGTTGATGAACACACTGGTCGCTTAATGCAGGGCCGCCGATATAACGAAGGTCTACATCAGGCCATCGAGGCTAAAGAAGGTGTCGCCGTCAAGCAAGAAAGCATGACCCTGGCCACGATTAGTTTTCAGAATTTCTTTAGACTCTATCATAAGCTCTCTGGTATGACCGGTACAGCATTCACTGAGGCTGAAGAATTTCAGCAAATCTACTCGCTAGATGTTATTCAAATTCCGCCTAATCGCCCTATTCAACGCATCGATAAAGACGATTTAATCTTCCGTACCGAAGCCGGTAAACTACGCGCTATTGCCGCTGAGATTAAGAAATATCACGATCGCGGTCAGCCCGTCCTAGTCGGCTCAGCCAGTATTGCTAAGAACGAACAGATTGCCAAATATCTAGACAATCAAGGCATTGAGTACGAAATTCTCAACGCGAAAAACAACGAACGTGAAGCCGCTATTGTCGCCAAAGCTGGCGAAAAGGGTGCTGTCACTCTCGCCACCAACCTCGCTGGACGTGGTACTGATATTAAACTCGGCAAAGGCGTCAAAGAACTTGGGGGATTAGTAGTAATCGGCAGCGAGCGTCATGACTCTCGCCGTGTTGATAACCAGCTTCGTGGTCGCGGTGGCCGCCAAGGCGACCCTGGCACTACTCAGTTCTTCGTTAGCTGCGAAGACGATCTTATGCGCATCTTCCAGGGCGACCGTATTGCTATGCTCATGAGTAGACTTGGTGTCGATGAAGATACCCCTATCCAGACTAAAAGCGTCTCTAAAACTCTTGAATCTGCTCAAAAGCGCATCGAAGGCTTCAACTTCGACTCCCGCAAAAACGTTGTTCAATACGACAATGTCATTAATCGTCATCGTAAGGTAGTCTATGGTATGCGCCGCAAAATTCTTGACGGCGAAAATATTCACGATGAAATCAAACGCCTCATTAAAGCCACCGCCGAAGACTTAGCTAAAGATAGCGCTCGCGTCAATCACAATTTCAAGGAAGATTATCGTAACGTCCTCGATTTTGATGACGAGTTGATCGATAAAATCGGCAAAATGCGCAAAGAAAAAGACCGCGTCAATGCTACCATAGCCGAAATTGAACGACAATATTCCGAAAAAGAAGCTGAATTCGACCCAGAAATCATGCGCAAAATCGAACGCGAAGTTTACCTAAAAGTTTTGGATATCCTATGGATGCAACACCTCGAAAATATGCAACACCTCCGCGAAGGTATTCATTGGCGCAGTGTTGGTCAACGCGATCCACTTGTCGAATATCGCAGTGAGTCTCAAAAACTCTTTGATGGCCTAGAAAAGAACCTTCGTGAAGAAATTCTCAAGGTGCTTCTACATCTTACTAAGCTAGAGGCTAAGTCTGAGCAGTTGACTGATGGCGAAGAATACGAATCTGAACTCACCAAAATGGCCGAAAGTACTACCGAAAAGGGAGTTAACGAAATATCTGCCGGAGAAAAAAAACTCGACAAAGAATTTAAAGAAGCTGGCGCTAATAATTCTACTCCAAATAATAATCTGAATCAAAAACGTAATTCTGCCCGTAAAGACAAGAAAAAACAACGCCAAAACAAGAAGAAAGGGAAGCGATAAAACACTCTACTGAAGAGATTGTTCTGGCTTCCGGCGCAAAAGGATTGCTAATCGACGTTCCTGACGCCAGTGTTATGAACACGAAATTCCAGTTTCGGGCTGGGCTTCGTTACGCCAAAAAACCAGAAGTTTATGAGATTTCACACATCGTTGAACATCTCGCTTTTGGCGCAAACGCCGAATTTAGCAACGAGCAAGCTTTTGAAACGGATTTTACTAAAAATGGCGCCTATCATAACGCTTGGACGTCCGATTTTTCGGTCTGCTATGAAAGTGAATGTGCCGACTTTGAATGGGATCGCATTATGCATTTGCAGCAAGTCGCCATCGCTCAGCCAAAATTCAATGACGCCGAACTCCAAAGTGAAAAAGGCAACGTTAAAGCCGAACTCACTGGCTATATGAACGACTATAATCGCCTTCTCTGGCCGCGTCTCCAACAGATGGTTGGAGAAAATGTTCCTGATCTGCAAGAACGCATCAAAACCATTCCCAATATCGAACTCAAGGACATCCGCGAACATTATCGACGCACGCATACCGCGCATAATCTCCGTTTTATCATTGCCGGCAATCTCCATCATCGCAAACATAAAATCATCCGCATGCTTAATCAATGGGAACTTCGCCCGGGCGAACGCTTTGAAATTCCGCGCGACGAGATCCATGCCTCAACACCTGTCCTTATTCGCCGCAAGGATGCCTCTAATATCACTTTTGCTTTTTCTTGGCTTATTCCGCGCAAGCTAAACTCCACCGAAGTTCACGCTATGAGCTGTCTGAACCATATCTTGAATGGTACTACAAGTAGTCGCATTTTTGGCCAGGCTCGCAAACATGGCCTCGTTTATGGCATGGGCAGCGATCTCTCTAACGGCTGGCATAATGCCTCTTGGGATTTTGACGGCGAAGTTAATGTCGAAAATTCTGGCAAGCTCTTTGATCTGATTCACAAAGAAATTGGCAGAGTTCTCGCTGGCGAAATTGATGATACTGATATTGAGGCCGCCAAATCTTATGCCACTGGCCGTTATCAAATTGGTGCTCAAACCGTTTGCCAAATTTCCGATTACTACGCCGACAGCTATTTCACTAATGGAATTATCGAAAAATATAATCGTCTGCCAAATTTAGTCAAAAATATCAAAAAATCCACCATGGTTGAGTTGGCACGTGAACTCATCGGAAGCAATCTCAGTGCACTCGTGGCTGTTAGCTCCGTCGACAAAGCCACTATCGTTGACCTCGCAGAAAGACTTAAATTCTAAGCCATAATAGCAATCTGTGCTAAAATTAAGATATGAAAATTGCGATTCTTGGATATGGCAAAGAGGGTCAGAGTGCCGAAAAATATTTTCAATCTCAAAATCCAGATAATACTATTGTCACTTTTTCGGATTTTACTAACGCCGAACTAGAAAAACTAAATCTCACTGATTATGATTTAATAATACGCAGTCCGTCTGTTTACCCTCTCGGAAACTGGTCCAGCGTTACAAAATATTTTTTTGAGCACTGTCCTTGCCCCATAATCGGCGTCACCGGCACTAAAGGCAAGGGAACTACCTCATCAATTATCACAAGCATTCTGCGCGAGCTTGGCAAAACCGTACATTTAGTTGGTAACATAGGCACTCCAGCATTAGACATCCTTGACAATATTCAAGGGAGTGATGTTGCCGTCTACGAAATGAGCAGTTTCCAACTCTGGGATCTCAAACAATCTCCACATATCGCCGTCATTCTTCATATCGAACCAGACCACCTCAATATTCATGATGACTTTGCCGATTATATTTCCGCTAAATCTAACATCACCAAGTATCAAACTCCTCAAGATTATTGCATCTACAACCAAAATAACCCCACCAGCGCCAAAATCTCCGCAGAAAGCCCCGCCAAAAAACTGCCGTACCCCATTGAGAGTCTCGAAATTGTCGACGTTCTAAATTCACTCACTATACCAGGACAGCATAATCGAGAAAACACCCAAGCCGCCTTACTAGCAGTTGCTGCATACTACGATATTCCAGTAAATCAGCTTATAGAGCAATATAGCAATCAAATAAAGTCCGCTCTCCAAAGCTTTCAAGGACTGCCCCATCGATTGCAATTTCTCAGAACACTAAACAACGTCAGCTATTACGACGACAACTTTGCTACCGGCGTTAGCTCCACCAAAGTCGCTCTCGACGCTTTTCCTAATACTCCGCTTGTTTTAATCGCTGGCGGACGCGACAAGACCAATAATACAGACCTGCCAGAATTAGTTGAGATCCTAAATAATGCCAAGAATATCCAAAAAATCATCCTCATCGGCGAATCCGGGCACGAACTTGCCAAATTATTACCAGAAGATAAGTATAGCGTCCAAGAGAATCTCGCCGATGCAACACTCGCCGCACGTCAAGCCGCCGAATCAATAGGTCAAGACGCCATAGTCTTAATGTCTCCAGCTGCGGCCAGTTTTGATATGTTCAAAAACGTTTATGACCGCGGCGACCAATTTCAGGCATGCGTTAAGGAGCTTCAATAATGACCGAAAAGCTTAATCTCCGACTCGAAACCTTAAGAGAAGAACTACAGAACGCCTGGAATAAACTCAAAATCGATCAAAAAACACAACAAATTAGCAATCTTGAAGAAATTACTGCCGATCCAGAAATCTGGCATAATCCCGAATACGCCAAGACACAAAACGAACTTTTAGCTAAACTTACAGACGAAGTGCAACCATGGCAACTCCTAAAAGTTCAAATTGATGATTTAGTGGATTTGATTGCATTGGACGACAAAAGCCTTAATAAAGAGATTGAGGAACAAATTTCAACACTTCAAGATAATCTTAACTCTCTTAAAAAGACTCTTAGATTTACCGGCAAATTCGATCAATCTGACGCCATCCTCCGTATCACCGCCGGCGTCGGCGGCACTGAAGCTATGGATTGGGCTAGTATGCTCGAGCGTATGTACTTAAGGTGGGCAGAACGCAAAAAACTAAAAGTAGCTCACCTCGAGCGCAGCACCGGAGAAGAAGCTGGCATCAAAACTGCTGTCTACGAAATTAGAGGAACAAACGCCTACGGGCTACTAAAAAGCGAACATGGCGTTCATCGTTTAGTTCGACTCAGTCCTTTTAACGCTGATAACTTACGTCAAACCAGTTTTGCACTCGTCGAAATATTACCGGTCGTAGAAAATAATGATGATATAAAAATCGACGATAAGGACCTGCGTATTGACGTTTACCACTCTGGTGGACACGGCGGGCAAAGTGTTAATACTACAAATTCCGCCGTTAGAATTACCCATTTGCCAACCAATACGGTTGTCGCCATTCAAAATGAACGTTCGCAACTACAAAATAAAGAAAAAGCCATGGAAATCCTCCGAGGAAAACTTCTCCAGATGCAACAAGAACAGCATGCCGAAAGTATCGATAAACTCCGCGCCGGCGAATCCGCTAAATGGGGTCAACAAATCCGCAACTATGTTTTACAACCATATAAATTAGTAAAAGATACTCGCACCAAGCACGAGAGCAAAGACCCAGACGGTGTACTTGACGGTAAAATTGACGATTTTATCGATGCATTTTTAGAAATGTCATGAGTAAATTAGGCAATCCATGTGGCATACTTTTAAAGACGAGCACGCAACTAATGTTGTTAATCTTACAACACATACATATCAAAGCTGGAGTTATTGTAATTTTTACAACATTTACACATCCACGATGAAAACTGTTGTAAATTTTACAACTTTTTCTCAAGAGAGAAAGAATTTATATTACAACATCAAAGCAATAGCGATTTTATTGTAAAACCATTCCGGTCGTGCTATCATAGAAGTATGATTTTGCTCGACCGAGTCACCAAAACTTATCCAGGAGACGAAGAGCCAGCGCTCGATAATGTTTCTCTGCATATCGAACCGCACGAGTTCGTTTTTTTGGTAGGCAAATCCGGCGCTGGCAAGTCTACCCTTATCAAGATGATTACTAAAGAAGAGCAGCCTGATTCCGGCAAAATCATCATCGGCGGCATCGACCTTGAATACGTCAAACGACGTCATGTGCCGCACTATCGTCGCCGACTCGGTGTCGTTTTTCAGGATTACAAACTTCTCCCTAGCCGCACAGTCTTTGAGAACGTCGCTTTTGCACTCGAGATCGCCGGCATGAGCAATCGCGAGATCCTTCGTACCGTTCCAAAAGTTCTCGATCTCGTTGGTCTTTCTGATAAAGCTCACAAGTTCCCGTCACACCTTTCCGGTGGTGAACGTCAACGCGTCAGCATCGCTAGAAGCGTCGCTAGACAACCTAAAATTCTCATCGCTGACGAGCCTACTGGTAATCTTGATAAACTTACACGCAAAGAAATTATCGACTTATTACAAAGAATCAATGATTTTGGCACTACATTGCTAGTTACTACGCATGACGAAAATATTGTAAATAATCTCAGTAAGCGCGTTGTTACTTTAAAGGCTGGTCGCATTGTCGACGACCAAAAACTGAACGGCGTCTACCGCCTAGATAGCGAACCAGAATTACCGACCGAGCAGCCCTTTATACAAGAAGAGCCGCTAATCATTAAGACTCAACCCATTATACAAAAAACCGCCTCACGACGTTCACAGGCCTCAAAGAATCGCCTCGCTTCATCGGTACAATATACTATGCATATAGACCACGCCCAGCCAGCCATCAAGAAGGCAGCTACATCAAAAAGCACCGCTGCCAAAAGTGCCACCAAAGTCAAAAAACAAGATGAGACACTACTAGAAGACTTCGCTAACCAAAACGCCACTATCAGCAAAACAAAAGTCACCAAAAAACCCGCCAAAGAATATGAACGCGATTCCGCTAACCAATGGTACACCGCCAGCAAACCACTCAAGGCTGCACCAAAGCTCAGTAAACTCAGCCCCGCTCAAACCGTTAAACTAAAACCAGCTCCAAACATCCATCAAGCCATCAAAAACACCCCACGCAAACCAAAAACAAAGCGAGTAATTTAAATGATTGATAAAGAATCCATCAACGAATCCGGTAGCCGCGCCATTCGCCAATCCAGTAAACAAAAGCAAAAAGAGAACCTCAAAACTCTTGTCGAGAATAGTAGCGTTAGCAAAGTTCGTAGCACTGGCCGAATCCTCAAATACGGCGCCGCTAGTTTTAAGCGCAATATTTGGCTTTCTATCGCCGCCACTCTTGTCATGACTATTACCCTAATAATTTTACTTATTACTATTGGTGCTAGCATGATTCTTGGTGCTACCGCTGACGCTATGCGCCAAAAAATCGATATTACCATCTATTTCACTCCTGGCACCGACCTAGAAACCCTCGAATCAATGGCAGCCGAAATGCGCAAAGAAAGCAATGTTTCTCATGTCGAAGTCGCTGACTCTAATATGGAATACAACAATATGCTCGAAGAAAACAAAGACAACACTGAGCTTCTAGCCGCCCTCGAAGACGAATCAATGCATCAAACTATGCTTTCCACTATGCAAGCAACAATGCGTATTAAAGTTTATGACCCTGATGATCTTTCTGGTGTACGCTATATTGTCGATAATAGCGAACTATTCCAAGCAAATCTCGATAATCTCAAAGAGCCAACCTACGATGTTAATCAAGCTCAAATTGCCACGATCAACTCTTGGGCCAACATTGCCAAAAATGGAGGATTGATCCTAGGAGCAGTCTTCTTGGTTATATCAATTTTGGTTATATTTAATACCATTCGCATGGCCATCTTCTCGCGTCGCGAAGAAATCTACATGATGAAACTCGTTGGCGCCGACAGTAGCTTTATTCGCGGACCATTTCTAGTAGAAGCACAAATCTGCGGCATCGCTTCCGGCATACTTGCTAGTACAGCTGCTTATTTCGGCTTTTCTTTCCTTGCACCAAAACTGAGTTCGTACGGCATCGATATCAGCCGAGTTGCCGAGCTGATGGACACGAGTAAACTCGTCCTAGTTTATCTAATAGTCATCGGTATCGGAATTCTCGTTGGCAGCATCTCTGCACGTCTAGCCATGCAAAAACATATGCGCTAAGATTAAAATCTTTACTTTTTAGCATAAGCGTGATATATTCAAACTATGGTTAGACAAAAACACAAAACTATAGGATTGCGCAGTATTTTCATGTTTGCCGTTATAGGAATAGTTTCCGCAGCAAGCATCTTTCTCACTTTAGAATCTGAGACCGACGTCAAAGCATATCCAGCTGGCTGCGTCAGTCAAGCCTGCCGCGAAGCCGCCGACCGTGCCGACGCCTCGGAAGCTGCCGCTCGAGAAGCTGCCAATAATGCTCAAACCCTAGAAGGCGAGGTGGCCCGCCTCAACTCTGAAATCGCTGCACTCGAAGACGAAATCTCCATGAACCAAGCAATCGCCGAGGATTTATCATCCCAAATCACTCTCAATGAGAACAAACTTAGCTTACAACAAACTGCTCTTGCTAAACTTTTAGTCGATTTACATTTCGAGGACGAACCAGATGCTATAACCTTACTAGCTAGTAGCAGCTCGCTTGGTGATTTAGCTGAGCGCCAAAGCCGTCAAGACACCGTCAAAAATCAAGTCGCTATCTCCGCCGAAGCTATCAAAACCCTCAAGGAAGAACTTGAAGCTCAAAAAGCCAGTGTTGACGCCCTAATTGCTAGCGCTGAACTTTCTCGTACTGAGGTTACCAATCTTCGCAATCAGCAACAAGAACTTATTACTCGCTACGAAAATGACTCTGCTGCTTACGAACGTGACGCCGCCGCCGCAAGAGAAACCATGCAGCAAGAAATCGCCGCAGAAATTGCCAAATATAATAATAGTGGTGTTGTTGGTGAAGGTTGGAATTCTTACCCATGGGCCGATCGCTGCCCACAAGATAACGTTGGTTACATCGTCGTGGGTGGCTACGTTTGCCAGTGTACTAGCTACGCTGGATGGAAAGCTCAAGAGTTTTTTGGAATATATATTTCCAACTGGGGCAACGCTAAAGACTGGGGCACAAGTGCTAGGCGTGCTGGTTATGTCGTTGACAATAACCCCACCCCTCACTCTATTGCCTATAGCACATCCGGAATCTACGGCCACGTCATGTGGGTAGAAAGCATCAATGCTAATGGCACCATCAACCTTACTGAATATAACAACTCCGCCAGCTCTAAAAGTGGCCTCCCGGGAGACTTTGGAGCACGCTACAACGTAAACCCATCAATGTACAGTTACATTCATCTCGACCAAAGACTTTGGTAAAACGCTTCTATGCATCAGAAACGTGGTATAATTAGACCATGACAAAAACATGGGAAGAACGACAGGTCAGCCTTGGAGGGGCAATCATTGCCGCCGTTATCACTCTAGCACTCGGCGTAATTGTTGGCGTAAACTGGAATAATTTCACTACTAATTTTTTACCTTATCTTGGCGTCCAGAGCCAAAACAACGTAGACTGGTCTGAGCTAAATGAGGTTTATCAAAATCTCGCCCTCTACTATGATGGCGACCTCGACACTACGGAGCTAATTGAAGGCGCCAAAAAAGGCCTAACTGATGCCGTAGGCGATATATACACTAATTATATGACCGCCAACGTAGCATCAGACTACATGGATTCCTTAAATGGCAATATTGGCGCCGGCATCGGTGTCGAAATGGCATTGCGAGACGGATACATCCGCATTTTACGTACTTTGCCAGATAATCCAGCCGAAAAAGCCGGTATTAAGGCTGGTGATATTATTTACAAAATCGATGATCAAGAAGTATACGCCGAAGACACCGACGCAATCGCGAACAAACTCCGCGGAGATGCTGGCACTGAAGTAAAACTGACCGTAGTCCGAGATGGTAAAGAGCTCAGTTTTACTATGAAACGCGAAACTATTAATAACGTTTCTGCTTATGTTGAATATTCTGGCAAAACCGCCATTATTACCGTCACTCGCTTTGATAGCAACACTGGCAGCCTTGTACGAGATATTGTGGCCAAAGATTTTACTGAAAAAGGAATTAATAAAGTTATTCTCGATCTTCGCAATAACGGTGGCGGATATGTTAGCGCCGCCAAAGAATTACTATCCCTATGGATTGACGGAGAACCAATCCTCATTCAGAAAAGCAAAAATCATGCTGACGAAACCACCTACGCAAATCGCGGTCAAGCCAAACTTGCAGACATCCCAACGATCGTTCTAGTTAATGGCGCCACCGCATCCGCATCCGAAATTGTTGCTGGTGCACTCAAAGACTACAAAAAAGCCACTATTATCGGCGAAACTACGTTTGGAAAGGGCGTAGTGCAGACTCTCCTTAATCTTTCTGGCGGAGCCATTCTTAAGGTTACTACAGCTCGATGGTATACGCCGAATGGCAATAGTATTAACGGCGACGGCATCAAACCAGACCTTGAGGTTGAACGCACCTACGAAGATATTAATCTTAGTCGCGATCCTCAATTAGACGCCGCTAAAGAATATAATAAAAAGGAATCAAAGTAATGATTACAGTTTATACTACCCCAACCTGCCTTTACTGCCACGCCCTTATGGATTGGCTAGACCACGAAGGCATCGAATATCAAGAAGTTAGCGCAAACGACGCCCCATTCCCAATCACCGCTGTACCAGTCACAGACATTAACGGTCAGCAAATTGTCGGATTCGATCGAGCAGCCATTAAAAAGGCTCTTAAAGAAGTTGCTTAATACACATAGTCAATGCACAAGCAGCCCAGTGATTCAGACATAATTTTAATTCACGGCTTTCGCGGTGCTCCTAGTGGGCTCAAAGCTATCGCTGATATATTAGAGACAGCCGGTTATCGTGTCCACACACCCTCTATTCCACCTTTTGCCGGCGCTAAACCACTTCCGGTATATTCTCCAATAGCCTATGCTAATTTTATAAACGATTATATTGCAAATCATAATTTATCCTCGCCCATTCTTATCGGGCATTCAATGGGGTCGATTATCGCTGCCGCTACCGCTAGCTACCACCCAAAGTCCATCCATCAAAAGCTAGTTCTATTATCTCCCATCTCCCAAAAACCATCGCCAGCTATCTCTGCCATTTCGCCTCTTTCCGCATTTTTTCCTCGTCGCATTGTCGACACTATGACGACAACATTTTTATTCGTAAAAGATCGTGAGACATTAGATAGAATCGGAAATCACGCATTATTACGAGACACCATGGCCGCTACCGCTGTTTGCAGTAAAAACAATCCGCCCAAAAAGAAGCATACTGTTGCTGCTGCTAAATTTTCATCAATGTACGCTATTACTGATTTTGATTTTAACAAAGACACTCTCCTGATTGCTGGCGCCCACGACCGGCTCATTAGCCAAAAGGCTACTATGAATCTTGCTCAAAAAATCAACGCCAAAGTAAGTTTTATACCCAATTCCGGGCATCTACATAATTATGAAAAGCCCGCAGAAACCGCACAGCTAATCCTAGATTTTCTTAAAGATACATAAAACTGCAACAAGATACTTTTTCAGTCTTCAATTATCTATCATTATCTATTATTAGTAGAGACTAGGCAGCGGAGGGAAAAAGAAAAAGTGCGAAGATCGCGCGCAGAGGGGAGTGAGCGATGATTACTTAAATCGAAATAATAGCTGTATCCAGAATCTATGGCAGTTGATGACCATAAATAACCGGAACGACCTCGATTTTCAATCTCCAGTAGCGCCTCATCTTCTATGATATAATTAGAGCCGATTCTCGTTGTAAAAAGTGATGATAGACCGCCATTATGTGTTGAATTAGCGCCTCTCGGCAGCGTTACACCTCCGTTAGGACCGCTCCAAGTTCCATCGCCACTCTCATCGCTCACCAAAAATCCGCTGCATAAAATCCTTCTTCTCCTTAACTTTCTTATTTTTTAGCTTTATAGCCTCTTCATATATTTCTACGAAACGTTTTAAAGTTTGCCCAAGGTCATGTTTTTTAGCCACTTCCAAGCTCGTCTGCCCATATTTCTGTTGCAGTTTCTTGTTAGTCAAAATCTTTGTCAAGGCATTCGTCATTTCCTCAAGATCGCCTTTTCTGCACAAAATACCGTTCTTTCCGTCTTGACATAGCTCACGCACTGCTCCAGCATCCACCGCCACCAGAGGCAATCCCGTCGCCGCTGCCTCAATCAAAACGATACCCTGAGTCTCCGTTTCACTTGCCGTAGCAAACACCGTTGACGCGCGATAAATATCCACCACATCAGGCAACATTATCCTACCCAAGAAGCGCACTGATTTTTCTAGCCCCAGCGATTTCGTTAAATCCACCAGATGACTACGATCAATTCCATCCCCCACAATCACCAACTCAGCTTCAGGCACTTTTTCAAGTACTCCAGCAAAAGACATAATTACATTTCCAATGCTCTTTTCTGGATCCACTCTCCCCACATATAGTACTCGCGGTTTATTATTATCTAAATGAAATCTTCGCATCACTCTCTGATTTGGTTTTCCAACCGTAAACTGCGTTAAATCAACTCCATTTGAAAGTGGCTCCACCGGCACCTTAAAACGTCGTCTATTTTTAGGCACCAAGTCGTCAATCGCCAATTCCGTCGGCATCGTCGCATACTCCGAATGTTTTAGAAAACTCGCCATATATGCTCTCAGAATAGCATCGACCGGACGCTTAATTGGCTTTAAAAGCTTAATCTGACTCGTCATATTATCGGGATACGCATGTCCAGTACTCACCATTGGTATATCGCGTTTTTTTGCATACCTCCTCGTCGCAATCGCAATCATTTCTGCCGTCTGATTATGAATTACATCCGGCCGAAATTTATCAAGTGCACGCTTCATCTCTAGATAGGGATCAATCGTAATCCACAAGCCATATCTATAAGCCAACCTTGGCAAAGGCATACCAAGTATTTCTTTATTATTAGGTACCGCATTTATTTGATCAGGGTAAAAAGGAAATCGAATTGAACGCATATAGATAGTTGTCACTCCATCACGCTTCGTGCGATGTGGCTTACCCGTAAAACTCGGGCAAAGCACCATTACCTCATGCCCCTGTTTCGCCAAGCCTTTCGCTAGATTATGCGCAAAAACCGCCACGCCATTCGTCATTGGGTAATATAAATCTGAAGTAATCGCAATTCTCATAATTATTCACTTTCATGGTATAATAGCTATATGAAAAAGTCAAGAACCCCCAACACGGTCACCGTTAATCGTCGCGCCCATTATGATTATCAGCTTGATGAGAAGTTAATCTGCGGTCTACAACTTTCTGGTCTAGAAGTTCGTCTCATTCGCGATCATCATGTCCAGCTCAAAGGATCTTTTGTTACCATCAAAAAAGGGGAATTATGGCTTAACAATCTAACTCTTGGCGCAGATACCGCCAGAAATCTCAAGCTTCTTGTTACCAAAAAGCAGCTCGCTAGTCTTGAGCGCGCTAAGCAAGACTGTATGCAGCTCGTTCCGGTCAAGCTCCTAGCCGGTGGACGCTATATTAAACTCGTCATCGCCACCGGTAAGGGTAAGAAAAAATACGACAAACGCGAAACCATCAAAAAACGCGACCTCACTCGCGGTCGATATTAATTAACTAAAGGAGGGCAATAACTTTATGAAACTCTATTCTTGGAATGTTAATGGCCTGCGCGCCGGTCTAAAACGTGGCACCTTTCAGGATTTTATGAATTCCGAACAACCAGATATTCTTTGTCTACAAGAAACCAAAGCCAAACCCGGTCAAGCCGAAGTTGACCTTCCGGAATACTTAGAAATCTGGAATAGCGCCGAGCGTCCTGGATATTCTGGTACCGCCATCTTTACTAAAATTCAACCCCTAAATATTCACAATACCTTTCTGCCCAACCTCCAGACAGCATATCCTTGGGCTGATGACAAACATGGCAACCCTCTGCTCGAGGGGCGCATCCAGACTCTTGAATTTCCTAACTTCTATCTAGTCAACGTTTATGTGCCCAATAGCAAGAGCGATCTATCCAGGCTTCCCCTCCGTGCAAATATCTGGGATCCAGCATTATTGCAACATCTCAAAGGTCTCGAAGCTAGTAAACCCGTGATTATTTGTGGTGATTTTAACGCCGCCCATACACCCCTCGACCTTGCCCAACCCGACGATAACGAGCGCAGCGCTGGCTATACCAACGAGGAACGCCAAGGTATTCGCAATCTCCTCAGCGCCGGCTTCGTGGATACTTTTCGGTATTTCTTTCCTAGCCAACAAAAATACACTTGGTGGTCGCATTGGTCACACTGTCGCGAACGCAATATTGGTTGGCGTATTGATTATTTCCTAATCTCGGAGAGCCTGCTCCCATATCTTGATTCCGCCGAAATCCATGATCACATTATGGGGTCAGACCACTGCCCGGTTTCAATTACATTGGAGTTTTGATCATGGCTTTCGCTACCATTAATTCCGACTTTTCATATTGGCAAAAACAAACCAAGCCGCTTTTTGAAGACTTAATCTGGAATATTCCCGAGCAAAAAACCGGCCACATTAATGTTATCGGCGGTAATAGTCAAAACTTTCATGCCATCGTTCGAATCGGCGAATTTTTAAACCAAACCTTCCCACTACAAAATGTCCAGATTTTCTTGCCCGATGCACTACGTGGGCAGTTGCCGCCAATCACCAACCTTAATTTTACCCCTTCCACTATCAGTGGTTCTTTCGCTAAATCATCTCAGCTCAATGAAGCTTTTAGCTCTAGCGACTTCACTGTCCTTGCCGGCGATCTCTCAAAAAACTCCTCCACTGCCATCGCAATTAGCGACGCCATTACTAGCGGTATCAATTCCAGCAGTATGCCGCCTAAATCCTTACTTATTACTCGAGACTCCGTCGATCTACTCGCCGAAAGCTTCCAATCAATCCTTACTCATCCTCAGCTCTTTCTATGCTGCTCCATGCTTCAGCTCCAAAAAATCTTTCGCGCAATCTATTATCCCAAGATGATTATGCTTTCGCAGCCACTTATCCCAATCGTCGAAACTTTACATAAATTCACCCTTACTTACTCCACAACAATTCTCACTTTCCATGAAGGTAATATTATCATTGCTCATAACGGCCAAATTATCACCACGCCTATTGTCGATACAGAATACACCCCAATCTCGCTCTGGTCCGGGCAACTCGCCGCCAAAGTTGCTGCGCTCAATCTCTATAACCCCAAAAATCCCCTCCCAGCTTCCGCTGCCGCCGTACTTTTTCGCTAACAATCAAACAATCTCAAATCATAAACCGCTAGTACCATCGCTCACCAAGAAATTAAGCAAAAATCTACAATTCTTTTTAGAATAATGTGAGTATTTCTATAACTAAAAACTTAGAAACTTAGATCTTCTTTGATAGTAAAGTTCTTAGAAACTAAGGTTCTTTTTGACAGTAAAATTCCTAGAAAAATATCAAGAAATACAAGAAAAATAACCAGAACTCTCTGTTCGGGTAAACCTTAAACCTAGGTTTAAGGTTTTAAAAATGGTTAACAGGGGTGGCGATATCTCAAAATATCCTAAAACTTGATCCGCAGATCAGGTTTTGTTCGGTTTTTGGGGTTTTGTACAAAGTAAAAAATGCCTCGTTTTTGAAACGAAAATATGTGGTTTTTTCTGAATCTTTGGCTCAAAAAATACTATAGAAAATGTTTTAAAAATCTTTATCATTATCCATTATTAGTAGAGACTAGGCAGCGGAGGGAATAGGCAAAGCCTCGTAATAGAGTACGCATCGTATTAAGATCCTCATGGTTTACTGATAAAAAATATGCAGAACCGCTTGTCTTAGAAGCTGAGGATGAATACATTCCTTCTGCGTCATATACTATACCAAGAGTATTGGTTGATATATATGACGATAACCAAAAGAATAATGGGTTTAGGCAAATATTATGCGTAGCTCCTGTTCCGTTTGGTAAAGTCGGCGTCCAGACCGAGCTATCATCGCTCACCAAAAGGTAAAAAATCAAAAGAAAAACAGGATTTGCTCTGATTTTTTCGCTCCGTCGTAGAGAACCGAGCGAACAGAAAGCTTTGCTTTATATTCCAAGACGACACCCCGTTTTCTTCATCCACTATCCTCACCAGTTCGCACCTCGGGCATTTTGAAAGACATTTTTATTTTCACAAAAAAGGAAGTTCAGCGCTAAGCATTCATTTATATTTGGTGAGCGATGATGAAGTTGATGATGCACATGCAAATATTGGCGTGACCAT
>CAPNAV010000008.1 GCA_948663575.1 uncultured Candidatus Saccharibacteria bacterium | reverse complement strand
TTATTATAACAAAAATAGCCAGGAAATGGAATAGTCCTCATCAGATTAGAATTGCTTTTATAAGTGGTTATTTTTGTATTGTGGACATCAGAATCTCGGCTCCAAATCGAATTGGAGATGCTTGTTTTTCTATTATAGCACACATTACTATTTTTGTCTAGTGGTTTTTTGCATTTTTGGTATTTTTGCAGTAGTTTAATCACCATCCCAGATAGGAACATCGTCCGGAAATGGATCGAAATTATCTGTAAATTCCCCGTCCGGATCGCCACCAAGTAACCCAAGGCTACCCTGATCGATTCCAAAAACGCCAGAGTCACCAAAGTTGCCAGATCCATAGGGATTATAGCCTAATTCTAACAGAAATCTCGATGGCATATTATAATTGCGACCGCCGAAACTATAGCGGGAGTTGGCAAAGGTGAGAAAGAGATCCCTCATGGCACGCGTCATACCAACATAGGCCAAGCGGCGCTCTTCTTCGAGCTCGTCCTCGGAAGCGTCGGCTCGAGAGCTAGGAAAAAGACCGTCCTCGAGGCCGACCATGAAAACAACCGGGAATTCAAGACCCTTGGCGGCATGTAGAGTCATCAGAGAGACGACATCGCCACTTGCGTTTTCATCAGTCGAACTGAGCAGGGCGGCATCAGCAAGAAACTCTTCAAGCGTTTCATAGACACTGGCGTTTGAGGCAAGTACTTCGAGATTCTGCATGCGTTCTTCGCCATCTGGAGTGTCAACATGAAGGAGGGTGGCGAAATCGAAATATTTCACGATGCGCTCAACGATTTCGGCGGCGGGAATCGTCGTGGCGGAAGTAGCGCCTTCTTCAAGAACTTCTCTAACTAAACCATCTACGCCATCGTTATTATCACCACTATTATGAATATCTTGCAGAAAATTAGATAGTCTGGCAATGCTATTGCGGGCGCGAGGAGACAAAAGATTGCTTTCAAAGAGTCCGCCAGGATTTAGAATAGTATATTCTGGATTTTGCGTGAGGAATCCAAAAAGTTTTTCCATAGAAGCAGGCCCGACGCCCGAAAGGATGTTTTTAATAATACGCTCGAGACTGACGCGATCATTAGGATTGACGATGAGTTTGAGAATTGCGAGTACGTCTTTAACTTCTTTGCGATCATAAAAGCGGACACCGCCAATAATTTTATACGGAATACAAGTGGAGATGAAGGCTTTTTCGAAAGCTGAGGATTGAGCATTGGTGCGATAGAGGACGGCGAAATCATGAAAGGTGCTGTCGGGATGAGCAGCTTTGTATTGAAGGATTTGGCGTGCAACGTAATTAGCTTCAGCAACTTCATCGGCAGCACCTTCAATAGTGACAGGATCGCCCTGCTCCGATTCAGTAAACAGAGTTTTTTCGGTGCGGGTTTTGTTTTGGTTGATAATTTTTTGAGAAGCAGCGAGGATATTACCAGTACTGCGATAATTCTGCTCAAGCTTAATCACCTTAGCACCGGGAAAATCTCGTTCAAAATTGAGAATATTAGTAAAATCAGCGCCACGCCAAGAATAGATCGACTGCCAATCGTCGCCAACGACGCAGATATTACGCTCTTCATTTACGAGGAGTTTAATTAATTTATATTGCACAGCATTAGTGTCCTGATACTCGTCAATCAAGATATGTTTGAATCTTTGTTGCCATTTGGCACGAACTTCTGGATTATGCTCAAAAAGATCGGCGGTTTTGGTTAATAAGTCGTCAAAATCGAGCGCGGCCGCAACCTTTTTTTCTTGCTCGTAACGTTCGTAAATCTCGGCGGTGAGTTTTTGGTTGGGATAAATAGCTTCACGGCGAGCATCGGCAGGCTTCATGCCGTTATTCTGAAAATAACCGATAAGGCCTTGAACGTTTTTGGGGGTGATGGTTTTGTCGCTAGTAAGATTCATGGAACGGATAATACGACGAATCAAGGTGAGCTGATCTTCGGAATCGTAGATTGTAAAATTACGGTCGACGCCTGCAGCGGCATACTCGATATGCAGAAGACGCACGCAAATACCATGAAAGGTGCCCATATAGCGCATAAAACTCCGATTTGGACCGTCGTCTGACGAGAATTCTCCGACATAATCTGATGACGAGGCGGCATGCGAAGTATTAAGGAGTCTCCAGAGGCGGTCGCGCATTTCTTTGGCGGCCTTATTGGTAAAGGTAACAGCGAGGATTTGATCAGGACGAGTACCATGAGCGATGAGATTGGCGATGCGATGAGTGAGAACCTTGGTCTTGCCAGAGCCAGCACCGGCTAGTACCAATACGGGGCCAGATAACGTCTTGACTGCTTCCTCCTGGGGCGGATTGAGACCGCTCAAAATTGAATTCATTTTTTGATTATAGCACAGATGGAAGCTACTGGGGTCTTTTCTAGTGCCGCAGGTAGATTAAATAGAAGGAGACGATGAGGAGGGCAACCAGAAAAATCGCTGACACGCCAAAAATCTCGGCTACGCCATATTTAAAGAGTTGACCGCAAATAAACATACCGATGGCGTCGCCAGCATAATTCACGACATGACGAACGGTATTATATTTAAGCTGATGGCGATTGTCGATAGCGTTAATATAATATCCGTCACTAATATTCTCATAAGCAGTAGAGCTAAGCAAGGCCCAGGTGAGTGCGATGAAACACATAAAAATATTACCCGAGGCGAATGCCATAAAGAAGAAGATTGCACGAACACCGAATTTAATAAACATGGTGGAATAGTCGTTTTGAGGCGTGAAATATTTGAGAGCTAAAATTCCTAGCACATCGGAAACCAGGCCTACAATAAGAAGATAATTAGTGGCAATACTGGCTGAGAAATCAAAATAATCCGTCAGCATAAGCATTTTTAGGCCGGTAGCTGCGCTCCACGCAATCTGGGTAATGAGTACATAGAGCATGTATACACGCTGGATTTTATTCTTGAGGATGTATTTGACAATTGAGAATTTGCTTTTTGTGGCACGTTCGGTAATCTGTAGTTTCACGCAGGCCAAGATGATGCCAGCAATAGCAGAAAAAATGATAGAAATCATGAGACAGGCGTTATAGTTTACGATCCAGCCACCAATAGTCTGACCGATCAAAATACCGCCGGCAAAAACACCAATGTCGCGAAATAGATATTCGACTAGCTTACGACGGCTATAGGCGCCGTTGCTTTTCATGACAGTAGCAACTAGAGGATAAGTGGCAGTAGTGATGAGTGCGCTAATAATAATATCAATGGCAGTACAGAGATAAATGAGGATTTGATTTTCGGCGCCATTAATCAAAAAGAGCATTAGCAAATTAAGCGTGCGAGTAATCATAGCGATAATCATAAAACGCTTGATTTTGGCCATGCGAACAAACTTGCCAACCAAAAGCACACCCGCAATACATAAAACTGTACTAAAACTGGTGACATTGCTAATGCTAGCGACAGATAGGCCGTTGTCTTGGAGCCAAAGCTGACGGAAATTTTCCCAGAGGCCAATGGAGATACTAAAACAGGCAATGACGGCTAAGATTTGGCGTTCGATGCGAACGCGACGAGGAGTTTTTGGGTGTTTGGTAGATTTTTTGCGGCGATGAACCGCCCAATATTCGAGAATTGGGTTCTGCCAGATAGCAGATTTAGCAAGAGAGTTTTTATTTGATGTTCTTCTCATAAGTTACATCACTTACCTCGTATTTGCGTCGATTACTGATGTACGACAAGATCTTTTGAGCACCCCAGCCGATCAAAGCCAAAACAAAGAAATAGAAGAAGCCAAAAGTTGTAAAGCTAGGTTCTGACTCCGTAAAGAGTCCAAGTATAGCGGCGCCAGCCGACATTGAGGTGACAATCGTAAGGCTAGTGACGGATTTATTGGTAACGTCTGATTTTAATCCAGCAAATTGCTTCTCTGCATCTTTTACGTAATTGATTGTCATATCCCAGAGATATTTTATATATTCTAGGGTATCGCGTAGCGTTTCGTAGCGATAGCCGGAAATCTCCAAGAACTCGGTAAGATCTCTGTCTTGTTTCGCGATTTTCTCGCGAGTAGGCAGATATGTGCCCATTTGATTGATGCGACCGTCGATTAAATTAATCGTCTTAGCATAACCTTCTAGTTGTGTAGTGAATTTTATAATCTCTGAACCTTTTACCTTGGAATGAGCTTTGACTTCATCGATCTTTTCCCAAATAATTCGGTGAATATTGAGATAACGGTGCAGCTGCCCCTTAAATTCACGAATAAAAACTTGCTCTTCGATATAACGTTCGATTTCGTCAGTCGACTTGGTTTTATTATTAATAAAGTAATATTTATCACCACGCAGCACATCGTATTTTGAGTTTTTAAATTCATAATATTGTCGCCCATCGGTTTGAGTGAGCAAACTTTGAATTTCTTCTTGATTGGCTTTTTCTAGGACTACAAAGAAAGGATAGATATTTTTAATACCGGCTAGCTCTTTCGGGACTGGCGCACCTAGTGCAAACAGATAATTGAGCGCAAGAGAAAGTTTCAACTCATAATAATCCTTGATCTTCTCGATGTCTTCAAAAAGAGTCTGCTCCGTAACAGCATTATAAGTAAGTGTAATTAAACCATCTTCGAAAATTTTAACATTGATCCCCTCGGTAGTAGAAAAGATGAGATACTCCTCACCCGAAGCTCCGTAGCCTAGATTATTGATGTCCAAATTGTTACGAAAGAGATCTAATTTCTTCTGGCTGAGTTTAATTTGAACTTTTTCGCCACGCAAAAAGTCGTAAATTTCTGATAACTGCAACGTCGTGCGCTGGAACCAACCACCAACTGATATACTGTTAATTTTCATATGCTCCTTTCTTTATTGTAATAAAAATACGCCTATCACGATCAAAATAGTAGTCAACAAATGTACCGCAATAGAGCGACGGCTTAGATCCTCGCGCCCAAATTTCGGCCAAAGCATTGTCATAATGATGCCCATAATAAAGATCACTACCGGCTTTGAGGAATCCGCGACTACCGAAACTAGCGCAACGGATGGCGCGGCAATCATGGCGCTATATTGCATGACATCTTTTAAGATGCAGGCCGCAAAGGTACAAAAGAGCGGACGGTAGACCTTGCCATGACTTTTTTTGGAAACTTCATGATAGCGCTTGCGCCATTTGGGCATGAGAATTGTGATGATAGTATTGCCGATACCTTTGCCAAGAAAAGTGAGGGCTAATTCGGTGACAAACGGGATCTCGACGGTGTTTTGTTTGACAAAAATTAAGTTCCCTACGACGATCATCATGACATAAAGAAAAGCATACATGGCAGCTTTGAATTCTAGGCGCTTAGCGTCGCGTTTTTTGGCAGAGAGGATGATGGATAGTGGTGCAGCCAAAATGACAAAAAACGCTATCAGCTGCATGATCGAAATATTTTCACCCAAGAAGATAACGCCAAAAATTAAATACAGAATAGGAGAGAACTGCACAAAAATACTTAGGTTGGTAGAATTATCAAGCTCTAGAACCTTGTAATAAGGTATGCCTGCAACGC
This sequence comes from uncultured Candidatus Saccharibacteria bacterium, assembly GCA_948663575.1. Classification (GTDB taxonomy): domain Bacteria; phylum Patescibacteriota; class Saccharimonadia; order Saccharimonadales; family Saccharimonadaceae; genus Nanosyncoccus. The sequence goes on along the minus strand of CAPNAV010000008.1, from coordinate 33,523 downwards.
TAACAAACATACCAGAAATAATAAATAGGATTATAGTGCTAAAGGGTATTTCCAGAAGCGGATAGTATATATTGCCGATAACTAGTAAAACCAGCGCCAAGACAATAAAGGCGGCGGCATAAAAAAATTTCTGTGCGGCAGCATTTTTGCCTTTGTAATAATAGTCCGAAATGTAGTTATCAATATAGATACGAGACGAATCCGACAAAACCGAAACTGCAGTAAAAATCAACCAATTCATATATACATTATAGCATAACCGGTAAAATGTATAGATGCTTCCCTATCCTTGAGAGAAAGTGTTGTAAAACTACAACACTTTTCAGTAATGCTTTTAGTCGTTCTGATGTTAACTATATCACTCGAGAATAGCTTTAATGCGACGCACGCCAGCGCTAGAAGATTCTTCTTTAGTGATCTTGAAATGCCCCAACTCGCCAGTATAGGAAACATGCGGGCCGCCGCAAATTTCAACGGAGACTTTTGGTTTAGAACCGGCGGGACTCTCAAGGCCGGCACCGATAGCATATACTGTCACACGATCTGGATAGCGATCTCTAAAACTACCATGCGCATGGAGTTCGTCGAAAGCATAATCTTTGTCGTATTCAGCGTAGACGACTGGCAAATCAGCCGCAATCCATTCGTTGACCTTAGCTTCTACGGCGGCAATTTCTTCCGGGGTAAGCTTATGGTCAATATTAAAATCAAAACGCAGACGCTCAGGAGTTAAATTGCTACCCTTTTGCCCAATACTAGAATCGACCTCGGATTGCAAAGCCGCAAGCAAGAGATGGCAAGCGGTATGATATTTGACGGTTTGGTCGCTGGTATCGGAAAGGCCGCCCTTGAACATGCCCTTTGAGGCAGTCTTGCTGCGTTCACGTTGTTCAGCTAGTACCTGCTCAAACTCGTCCTGGTATTTTTCGGAAAGTTTGAGATTCATCTTATAGACTTCTTCGACACTGAGCTCCAGCGGGAAACCGTAAGTATCTTGGAGCTTAAATAAATCTTGGCCGGTGATGACTTGATTCGTCTTAGCCATTTTCTGGAGCTCTTTGACGCCTTTGGAGATAGTTTTGCGGAAAGCATTTTCTTCTTGAATCAGGACCTCAAGAACATGAGCACGATTCGGCAGAATATCATCAGAAAGGTCGGCGTAATTCTCGGCGATAACAGGGAGAACTTCGGCGAGAAAATCTTGACCAATGCCGAGATCGAGCGCACGAAGCACTGCCCGACGAACGAGGCGACGGAGCGCATAGCCTTGAGCTTTGTTGCTAGGCACGAGACCTTGAGCAGCTAATAAATAGGCGCCACGCAAATGATCAGCAATAATACGCATTTCGTCGGTATTATTCTCATACTTCTTGTGTGAGATTTCTTCAAGTTTTTCGATAATAGGACGGAGAAGAGAGATCTTGAATACATCGAAGCTATCGATACTAGCAGCAGTCAAGCGCTCTAGTCCCATACCAAAATCGACATTTTTCTCTTCTAGCTCAGAGAAAGTACCATCTTCATTGCGACGATATTGCATGAAGACCTGATTGCCGATTTCCATAAACCGAGCGCCGTCGGAAGCAGGGTGACTCTGACCATACTTCTCAATATCTTGTTTATCTTCACCGAAATCGTAGAATACTTCGGAATCTGGGCCGCAAGGATCGCCAAGTGGCGTAGTCTCGATGCCACCGCCACGACTCCACCAGTTTTCCTTGTCGTCATAAAAGAAGATGCGCTCGCCAGGCTTAATTCCCCGCTCGTCGCCAATTTTGGCGGAACCGATTTCGGCGATTTTGGCATCGATACCGGCTTTTTTGAACACAGATTGCCAGATTTTGGCAGCCTCGGTATCTTTAGGGATGCCGTATTTTTCGTTACCAATGAAACAAGTAACGTAGATTTTAGACGGGTCGAGCCCCACCTCCTTGGTGAGAAAATCGAAATAATTCTCGATTTGCTCCTTTTTAAAATAGTCGCCAAGAGACCAGTTGCCGAGCATCTCAAAAACTGTAGTGTGACGCGGGTCGCCAACATCTTCGATATCCTGAAGACGCATCGAAGGCTGGGAATCGGCAAGGCGCGTGCCTTCAGGGTGCGGCTGGCCTAAGAGGTACGGCAAAAGCGGCTGCATGCCAGAGCCGGTAAAAAGTGTGGTCGGATCGTTCTCGAGGACGAGGGGAGCCGGCGGAATGACTTTATGGCCATGTTTAACTTGAAAATCTAGGAATTTTTGGCGAATTTCGTTTGCGTTCATAGAGATTATTATAGCATACTCCGCCTTAGGAGATAGAATTTTGGCGCAATACCGTCTATAGTCATCAGTCTTGATTAGAAAGATATTTTAGCCCATCAAAATCTGGGCCATTTTTCATGGTTACTCCCAGTATAGCATACTTTGCTGAAAAAAGCAATAGTTTTTTGCAAAAAGACCATGTTATTGTATAGCTATTCCTAGGATTTACAGTGAGGGTTATTTTGGCATACCTATAAAACCTACGGAGGCTCGCAGGGGGTTAACAATAGGATCATTAGGATAGTGAGTTCGGGCTTGTGGGCCGAGAGAGCTAAAACCCCGGTCGCGTGGGCCGGGGTTTAGTTTTGATTTTGGTCTTATGGGGACTATTCGCAGGCACATTTACCTTCTTCGCAGCAACAGTCTGAGCAGGAACAGCAGCTGGGATCGGGATCCCAAGGACTAGCCAAAAGAGCTTCGTCGTCGAATTGCAGGTAGACGACATCATCCTCGGAGATGCGCGGCATCAGATAAAGGCCGCTAATATCCACCATAATATCGTCTTTGAGATTAATATCCGTAATCATTTCGTCAAGATCAAGATCACCTGCCTCTCCGAGATCTTTATAGCGACGCACGACCATTATAAGGCCATGGTCACTTTTGATATATTGGAGCGATTCCGCATAGAGCATTGGACTAACGGAGCCGACGTAATGGCTCTCGTAGAAGGTCGCTTCGCCAATCTCCTCATAAGACGGCAATTCCTCGATTTTACCATAGGCATCTCCAGGCCAGTATGCACTAGATTCACTACGACCGGCATCGATAGTCATCGCATAGCAGTATAAGACATGCTCTATGCCCTCGTCGTCAGTAAGATAGAGCAGTCTGGAGCGGAAAAGATCTGATTCGTAGTCGCCCAACAAATCAACAAGAATATCCTCATGAGCTGAACTTTGCGCTATGCCTTCTATAATCATTTGAAGAGATTTTATCTTTTTCTGAGCGTCATTGACTTGAGACAGGGCATGCAAACTGTAGCCGATGGAACATACTAACATTACTGCGCAGATGAATATGCCGATTTTTAGGCGAGTGCAGTCTTTTTGCCAATAGGCGACATCTTCGATAACATCATCCTGAGAACCTTCAGATGCGATTTCAGGATAAGAATCGCTGTCGACATCAGTATACTCCACTTCGTCATTGGAATCTTCTGAGCCGTTATTATCGTCAGCATCTTTGTAGATCTCGGTGTTATCGTAGCCGTCATAGTCATCAACTACATCGGTTTCGACGAAATCCTCAGATTCGTCATAGTCATCGGAATCATCGTGATTATCGTAGCCGTTTGATTCTTCAAAAGCTACAAAATCATTATGACCACTATACTCATCGTAGTCTGCGGCGGCGATATCGTCATACTCGCTTGCTTCGTCATCCTGATAGTCCTCTATATTGGATAAATGAGAATCCGCAAGCGGTTCGTCAGTTTTGTCAGATGAGACAATAGATGATGAATTGACGAAATCTTGATCATCCGCGGACGATTCAGTGGGCGAAGACTCAGGCTTGATAGCATACACATCGCCAGTCTCTGGCTTTATGGGCGCTTCTTCATGAGAAGTGGAATCCTGTCCGGATGACTTAGTCATATCTGACGTCTTAGGCGACTCGACTGCACTATTATAAGAGTAGTCGGGAAACCTCGCTTCAAGCGACCTGGCGGCCATAGGTCTGCCATAATGATTCTTCTTTCTGGATGTTTTGGGTGTGCTGGCGTTTGATGATTTTCCGTATTGATGTTTTCTGTTTGACTTTTTGCTCATTTTATTCCCTCCTTGAGTGTTGCCAAAAGCTGCATCTTCTGTTGAAAAGACCAAATTACAAAAGTGCAAGCCTAGGCTATTATCTATACATTATACATCATCAAGTATAGAATGTCAATTATTATAACTCGTTATGCGGATATACAGCAAAGACGAGAGCCCCGCCAATAGGCAGGGCTGACTTTAGGAGAATTATGTAGATAGATATTATGGGCATTTTTACCTTAGATCTACGTGGTAGGATTAGGCTCATCAACATTACGGTCGTCATCGTCTGAGGCATCGAGGTTCAACTTATCTTTGTTTTTACTTATAGTAGTAGAAAACATAAGCAGCATCCTCGGAAAAATGAACAGAAACAGTAATACATTGCAAATCAGGTCGTTAATCTGATAGTTGCGATACTTAATCGCTTCTAACTCTGGTATGACGAGCAGAGCGATGTACGCTTCCCGTTCTTCGGTGACACCTAAGTGATTGCGTATTGCCCTATTGACATAGACATAAGTCGGGTCATCATTAACCCAATCATGCTTAGTAAATTGCAGTACGTCGATAGACTGAAAAGTATAGATCGTTCTGCTGCCGCTATGAGTCTCTTTGATTAATTCAGGCTCGCCGTAATTAAGCGGTTTGATACCAGGAGAAGATGTGGTATTGATGGTAACTGACCCAGCACTTGATTCGCCATCGATGATGACTTGAAAAGTGATGCGCAGCTCCAGCCGATCTTTAAACGCGGCCGCCAAACTATGACTCACCCATTCCTCGGTGCCGAGTTTACGAACTTCAGTTTTGACGAGAATGTCATCACCCAGAGGAATCATACCCTCATCGTCAATCTCCACCGCTTCAATTTGAGGATTGTCATATAGACCGTCTATAGACGTTGGCGGCATGAAGACGACCTGAAAACCGGATTCCTCGATCGCACGACGAAATTCCGCCGCCTTGATGTGAGTAATTTTGGCACTGTCGACTACTGTTGCGCGAAAAACAACTACAGAGATAATGTACGCGACCAAGCAGATGATATTGAAGATGCTAATAGATTGATAGCGCTTCTGTATCCACACAAAGAAGTGTAGTAGACATGAATGCAAGGCAAATCGTTTGGTGGTTTCTTTTGATTTTCTCATTTTACCCCTCCTATTCGTTAGTGAGAAAATAATTGAATGTGACTGTTGCTTTAAGTTTACATAATTCTAAAAAGGTGCGTTTGAGATATACAAAAGACCTCTCTGATTACGTTATAGCATAGTTCCCTCGAGATTACAAGGATATAGAGTGCAACCAACAAGCCTGACGTTCGGTATATCTGGAGATGATAGAGGTTAATTATGGTTGTGGTAAGGCTCGGGCTGCTGGGGGGATATTTTGCGCTATTCACCGATGATGCCACCGCCAAGGCAGACTTCACTACTATAAAGCACGGCAGACTGACCGGAAGCAGGGCGCTTGATAGGAGAGGAGAAAGAAAGATTGACGACAGCTCCTTTCACGTTGCTACTTTTACCATTATGCTGCTCGACAAGATTCGATTCATTCTTAGCAGTTTTTAGAGGATGCTCATTGATTCCCTCTGACTCCTTTTCAAGATTAATAGAAGTCAAGATGAGAGGTGCGCGATGACGGAGACGAACTGCGAGATTGTCCAGTTTAGACAGATCGGCTAAACTAAGATTATTGCGTAAATGGAGATCTTCGAGCTTGAGGCGATCAGCCCAGAGATTTGGGTGATTGAGATCGCGCGAGACATAAACAAGATTTTGATGTAAATCTTTTGCTACGACATAATATGGCAAGCCACCACCAAGATAGAGACCATGGCGCTGACCGATAGTATAATAGATGGCGCCATCATGATATCCAATAACCTGACCGGTTTCGATCTCGCGGATTTCGCCAGGCTTGGCATTGAGATATTCTTTGAGAAAATCTTTCATACCGACTTCACCAACAAAACAAATGCCCATTGATTCCTTTTTAGTAGCAACATCGAGACCGTGCTCAGCAGCAATACGCTTAACCTCAGGTTTAGTGAGGTCGCCGATTGGAAAAATAGTGTGAGCAGTGGCCTGATCGCTCATGCGATAAAGGAAATAAGTTTGGTCCTTATTATCATCAATAGCCCGAAGGAGGACGGATGCCGAGTCGGGATGAGGCGTCCGCTTCTGATCACCATCGTAAGCATGCACACCTCTAGCGTCCTGAAAACCAACTCGAGCGTAATGGCCAGTAGCAATAAAATCGGCACCGCGAGCCATAGCACGTTCATAAAAGAGCTTGAACTTAACCTGCTCGTTACAGATGACATCAGGATTAGGAGTGCGACCCTTTTGAAACTCAGAAAGCATATAGTCTACGACCTTGGATTTATAGTCCGACTCAAAATCCCAGACCTCAAAATCAAGGTCGAGCTGGACGGCAACACGTTTAGCGTCGGCAAGATCTTCGGCCCAGGGACATTTCATGCCAGGGAGATCCTGGGACCAGTTTTTCATATAGACGCCAGTGACATCGTAGCCCTGTTGTTTTAAAAGAATAGCCGAGACCGATGAATCGACACCACCAGACATACCGAGAAAAACTTTAGGATTCATAACCCCCCTCCCTATGATAATTGTAGGTATTCTTTCCCTGAGGTGCGCTGCAAACGCTTGCTACTACTGCGCAGGCATAACCTATCATTTTGACAACCTTTCGGCGACTCTGATATACTCACTTTTGATGATTTCGACGATTTTGGGAGCGATTGTAAAGATTTGTTCTTCGGTATTAGTGCTGCCAAGCGAAATACGGAGAGAGCCGGCTATCTCGGCATCAGAAAGCCCAATAGCAGCAAGAACATGAGATTTATTGCCTTTATTGGCGGCGCAAGCTGCGCCAGTAGAAACAAGAATTCCCTCGGATTCGAGCTTATAAATCACGCGTTCGGCGTCGAGCCCCGGAAAGCAAACTGGGACGAAATTTGCAAGTTGGTGCTTGGGATTGCCAAGGAAAATCGGCTCAGGGATTTGTTGTTTGAACGAGACTTCAGAACTCTTAATGGGACTATTGAGGTTATGATTGACATTTTTATTATTCTGTGCTACAATGGAAGCATCCGAATGGGCTTCGGGAAGGTTTTTGATGGCTTGATGCAAGATTTGAGCCATTTTTTGATATTTTTTACGATTACCGGCAAGGTGTTTTTTGGCTTCGTCGATAGCGACAGCAAAACCAATCACACCAGGAACATTCTCGGTGCCACTACGAAGGCCGCGTTCTTGGCCACCACCAACAGAGAGAGGCTGAATCTTGATGCCATGGGCAAAATAGAGGGCGCCAACGCCCTTAGGGCCACCACATTTCGCGGCATTGAGAGTCAATAAATCCACTCCAAGACGGGCGACATTAATATCTATGAGATTTGCTGCCTGCGAGGCATCGGTATGAAAATAAAGTGGAGTAGTATTTCCTTTGGCGAGGCGGTTTTGGCGTTCGGTACGGATAATCTCGGCAAGCTCCGAGAGCGGTTGAATCGTACCTAGCTCATTATTAGCAAGCGAAATTGTCACAAGCACAATATCCGGCGAAAGTTTAGCGCGAAAATCCGCCAAATCTACCAGCCCAGCAGAGTCAACACTTGCAAAAATGGCGCCGAAAGGTTTGGCTGATTCTAGAACCGCAGCATGCTCGGTAGGGATGGTCAGAATGCGAGGAGGCTGAGAATCGGAGCTTTGAGGCAAATGGGTGCTAGAGCCGGCGTTTGGAATGTTTGCGATGTTTAGATGTTTGGCTGTGGTTGTCTTAGGATTAGCCTGCCTATTATCGGTAGATTTTAGATATGGACGGCAAACCGTAAAGGCAAGATTGATAGATTCAGTGGCTCCAGCTGTGATGATAAGGTCAGCACCTTTGGCGCCAATAACATGAGCGATAGTGGATTTGGCAGCTTCATAATCCTCACGAACACGCTTCGCGGGGAGGTATGGCGCGGAAGGATTAAAGAAGAGATTATCAAAATATGGCAACATAGCGGAGAGAGCTTTGTCACTGACAGGAGTAGCGGCGGCGTGATCAAGATAAACCATGCTTTTATTATAGCATAAAATACCATTATGAGCAATAGACTTTTTCGCCTATTGTGGTGCAGTCGCCACTATCGTAATCATAATGCTTCTCATAAGCATCGGTGATAAGCGAGTAGAGACTACGGAATTCTTGGTACATTTTGGAAGTGTTAGGAAAAGTCAGATTAGTGACTTTGGCGAGGTCAGGGGTGCTCTCATTGTCATAAGTACGAAGATTGAGACGGGCGGCCGTCATAGTATCGTATTCTGTAGAGCCAGCGTTAGTATTATCCCAATATGCATGGTAAGCAGTACGATAAGCAATAGCCAGTTCGATCCAGCCCTTAGCATATTCAATAAAGTCGGCATTACCAGTGTCAATCAGAATATCTGCCGCGGCCTGATATTCGGTTTCGCTACTACTAGTAGTCAGATCATCGGCAACGTATACATAATCATGCCAAGCTTTATAGAGATCTAGCTTCGGCGTGAGTTCGTCAGTTGACGGCATGGTGGATGTATAGGAATCTTCAAAAAGCCTGAACTGGGCGAGGATTTGTGAATCTTTGTTAACTCCGGAAGTAGTACCAAGTTCATTAATGAAGGTGATATTATCACTTAGGAGTTGTTTGCAGGTGTTGACATAATTATTATAGGTAGATTCACTAATCCAGGCGGAATCAGCATAGTCGACAACTTTATCACAAGCGCCGCCGTTATAGAGCTCGGAAACTCCGGCGCGAAGCTGGCGTGCGACACGATAGGTCTCGGCATAATCCACACGTAATAAAACCGCAAAAACGACAAGTACTACTGATGCAACGCTAATTACGCCGGCAAGTGAGCTGCAAACGATCTGAAAGCGTTTTTTGAATGCTGGCTCAAGATTAAGACGAGCATCTCCACGATCTAAAATCATAAAACCTTCGACCGTACCCCAGAGTGTATTCAGAAGCCAGACAATCCAAGCAAATGAATAGAAAATAAACATGATACCAGAGCCGCTGCGCAGGAGATGCGCAAGCGTTTCGTCGGCTGAGGAACATGCTACGACGACAATCATAAATGCAATGCTAATAACCGCTAAAATCGAGTGTATCAGAGCAGGTTTCTTTTTACCGAGATACCAATCGTGTACACCAAAAACGCCCAGAAAAACACCTAGCATACCGGCAAGGGTGGTGCTTTTTGGTTTTTTCATATTATTCTCCATCATTAATTGTCATTGTAGCATGAATGTTCAGTAAAAAATAGACCAAAAAAATAATCCCAGAGTGGGAGATCGGAATGTCTCTAATTAAATAGCTTCAAAAATAGATAGGTCGATATCTCAAGTATGCCTAATCGCTTCGAGATTACTGTCAATTAGCTATGAAAAAGTGATTACGCTAGATCAATGAAGTGAGATAGGACATGCAAGTGTAGAGAGATGCCATCTATAATAAAAGATTATTTACATTGACTATTGCTGAGCGTTTTATAGAGTCAAGCGCGGGCAGGATTAGAGTATAAAAAAGGAGAGAGATTAGCCGCAGGACTAGACATAAAGATAGAAAATGCCGCCTCGAGCGAGGCGGCGGATGAGGGTTTAAAAACAGAGAGATGAATTTTAGATATGCAAGTGGCAATTAGATTAATTGCCGAGAGCTTGCCTTGAGGATTGATCATTATCCTCAGTATCCGCCATGACCACCATGACCGCCAGAACAACCACCAGAGCCGCCGTGACCGCCATGACCGCCATGATCACAGGAACCACCGTGATGGCCGGGATGACCGCAAGAACCGTCATGCCCGCCAGGAGGCATAGGGCCACGAGCAAACGGGGCGACAGGGCCGGAGCGAGCGGTTCCAGATCGCTGAACGGTAGATTGGCGGGTTTGCCTAGATTGCTTGGGCTGAGTGGGTGGCTGCTGACGGGGCGCGGGCGTACCAGATGCTTGCCGCTGCCGAGCCGCTCGACGGTTTTTCTTGGCCATTTCCATGTCCTTCAAAGCGGCGTGATATGCCACTTCGTTGGCAATGCTGAGCTGATCAAAGAACGTCTGACAGTTCAGCAGGAAATTGACCAGACAGGCCAGCGAACAAAACAAGGATATCCAGCCAAGAATCTTTAACCCCTTGCCAAAGTTGTTAAGGCTAAGAATTAGAAGGGTCACGAAGGCAATCGCTTCGATTATTCCCCAGAAGGCAGACCAATCCACCTTCTTTTTAATGAGGAGATCTCGAAAGTTCCCCTCGTAAAAGCGTGCTCGGTAGTACCGGTTCTTCCGGTTATGAATCACCTCCTTTGCAAGACTGATCCAGCCCGGAATCTGGACGACGCATTTGACGGCGTCGACCGTCCTCTCAACGGCGCCAACTAGACTCATGTAATTCACCTTCCTTTCAATGTGCTCCCAGCAAAACCTTCCCTCAAAACAGAGATTTGCGGGTTATACTCTCATTGTAGCACACCATGAGCATTTTGTCAATAGAAACCTCACAAAAATAGATATTTCCTATTACCGCTAGATACTACTTATGAAAATTCAAGCATCTTCAAAAAGCCTGAACTGGGCGAGGATTTGTGAATCTTTGTTAACTCCGGAAGTAGTACCAAGTTCATTAATGAAGGTGATATTATCACTTAGGAGTTGTTTGCAGGTGGCTCAGGGGCGGCATTGATAATACTACGTTTAGCGTATTATCTAGTGCGACGGATAGGGTTATTATAGAGGTGAGTCTTGATGATATTGAGATAGGCGTGAGTGGCGCGGCGAAAATTCTCTAGTTCTTCGCCTTCGAGCTTGAAATAACTGCCAGCAGAAACCTTTTTATAGACGCCAGAGGTGCGTACCTCGTAGCGCACGGTGAGCTGATGAGAGTGAGACTGTCCATCAGCGGCATTGTCAGACCAATCCTCATGCCAAATCCAGATATTTTCTTGATCATGAAAGAATTCGCGGCGATGGCCTTGCGGAACTGGGCCAAAAATAGTACTACCGAGGCGGGATTCAGCGTTGATTAGGTCGGCACGGCTAGGATGATCAGGCAAGCGGGATGGAGTGTGATGCGGAATATGAATGGATTCCTCTGTAATACGGGAGTTTTGGCGGTTATTTGTAGTATTTTCAGTAGCTTTGGCAAGACGAGAAGCGCGCTCGGCGGCACGTGCTGCGGCAGCAGCTTGGCGGGCAGATTGACGAGAGGCTTTTGCGGCGACGCGAGCTGCAACCTTAGCGCCGGCTTTTTGAGATAAAATTGCTTTTTTGGCTAGTTTCTTTTGATGGCGATATTTCCTAGAGATTGCCCTAGAATTGTGAATATGTTTTAAAGAGAGGCACGGCATAGCTCAATCTCCCGAGAAATATCTAATAATTCGGCATACAACAGGAGAGACTCAGGAGTATCTGAATCGCCCCGGCTAAAGTCGGCGAAAGTATTTGGATTAGATGTGAAATAGTTGTTGTGCATTTTTGGTTGTCTGCTCCGCAATTAACTGTTCTGCCACACCCATTTTCGCCGCTAGGTAGTTGGCAATATCGCGAACATACCCTGGCATATTCATCGTACCACGATTAGGAATTGGTGTCAAGAACGGGGCGTCAGTTTCTAGTAACATTTTTTCAAGTGGAGGCAAATTTATGGTGGAATAGGTGGCCAAGCCGTTGACTCCAACATAAAATCCACGGTCAAGAGCTTGTTTTAACTCGTGTTTGCTGCCAGTAAAACTATGGACGACGCCAGTTAGGTCTGAAAAATTATCAATGACAGCAAAAGCATCAACAAATGCTTCGCGAATATGTAATGAAACAGGGAGATTGCAATCTCTGGCAAGCTGGAGCATCTGCTCAAAGAGGGCTATTTGAGCAGCACGGTCGTAGCCATCATAATGATAATCAAGGCCAATCTCGCCAATGGCAACAGCGGTTGACGGGGCAGTATCTGAAATTAGCAGAGATTTCGCGAGTTCGATGGCATCTTGAGAAAACTTACTAGCATGCTCAGGGTGAATACCATAAGTCCAATAAACACCTTGATGAACAGAAGCGAAAGCTTGCGCAACTTGCGAATCTTCGGGGTCGGTACCGATACAGATGATTTTTTCTATGCCGTTTTCCTTGGCATGTTTGAGACATTGCTCGGCTTGCGTCGGAAAAAACCATTCTTGATCATGAAGATGACAATGAGTGTCGATTAACATGTATATATTGTAACATAAGAGTAGATCCCCCGCTATACAGCGGGGGATGTTAGAGATGAGTCTGCTTGAACATGACGCTTACTATAATTAATGCTACGAATAGTATGTCTCTTAGGAGACAGTCGCGCAGGGCGCGCCATCAGTTCATTGATAATAGATTGCTCACAATAGAAGCCACTTTCAGGAGGAAAGACATAATACAGACCGTCGTCGAAGAATGCGAGATTTTTAGCTCGATATCGTTCGGGGCTAATTATCTCGACAGAGTTCTTTTCGTGAGGCGTATAGCGCTGACACAGATTATAGAAAATATGCGAAGTCTTCCGTACAGACATACGCTGAAAGAATTCATCGGCATAGGGATCACTCCAGAATTCGCAGTATTTGTACACACGCTTAACTTCGGGACGAATAGTACGGTAATACCAAGAGCGGGTAGTAAAACCGGCAATCATAATATTAGGATCAACTACCAGCCAAACGCCAAGAATTCTCACCTCAACCCACGAATGGTTAGAGTGGAGATCCCGATAGTCAATATACCCGCGTACTAACCGTGCATTACGATATTTTCGTAAAGACAGCATGATAGCAGCGGAAAAAGCGTAGCAAAAGCCTTCGTGGTTAGAATCCGTGAAGCGCGGAATAAACTGACTAACAATCATGTCATAAAGACTATAGCGACAGAGATAAAATTGGCTAAGCTCACTCATGAGAACGCAATAGATCGCCTCTAATTGCACTCGCTGGTTTCGATAGAGCACTATAACAAAACCGCCAATCAGGAAGATCATGATAATAATTTGAACACTTCGAGCTATAGAAAAATTCATTTCTTCCACCCCTTTCTAAGACTAATACTGGTTATTCTACTAGTAGAGCCAATTACGAAGCCGGAAAAGGCTTGGTTCTGCGAAAAAATAAGGTGTCCGCTATTTCAATATGTTGGGTCACCCATTTTTCCCAAACATTCAAGGCGCTAAGTTCACATTCGTCGAACAGCCTATGAACATATCGAATCGGCGCAGTGACATTACCAGAGACGATACCATCGTCTACGCCTGACCGTAAGAATTCATCCTGAAGCGACAGCCGAGCGATTGCGACGGCGAGGGCGCGTAAAATTTCGCGACCTCCTGTGGCAAGCTCGGTGTTATTACGCCTTAATACAAGACTAGCCAAGAAACGGCCGTGAGTAGCATTGACGATAAGGACGATTAGTTTGCCCTCACGATAGATTCGTGTTTTTGGATAATGCTGCCCAGCTATCTGAAGGAAATTGTTGCTAAAATGTTGCCAGAAACGCGAGTCGTAGGCTGGCCACTCCAGAGCTTCGTGAATTGAGGTATTGACGATATTCTTGCAAGTCTCAGATACACAGCAAGGATTGCCGACTACCGCCGCGACTACAGCGGCATGATCGTAGATACAACTACTATTGTAAGCCTGACAGTGCAGCGCAAAACTACCTACAGCATCGGCACGGTTAGGCTCTTTCAGAAGTTCGTCCAAAACTGCAAGGATTACATTAACCTCTTTTAGATGCATAGTACTGTCGCCATATGATATGGCATTGAGATTACTCCATTCAATCATTTTCCATCCCTCCTTGGAATTTTTGAAACAAAAACAATGCAGACTACTTTTTAAGATACAGTCATCCGGTTCTAGACATTTTTAACCGATGACAAACTGGGAGACTGGGTCTCCATATCTACATTGTAGCATACTTTTGCGATTTTGTCTAGTAGTTTTATAACATTTCCTACGTTTTGACGAGATTTTATGGAGTATAAGCGGTGTTAAGACTGTAATAATGTATTCGAGCGTTAATCGAAATAGTAACCGAGAGCGTGAGCGTCTTAGTAAAACATTTTTTGAGAATAGTTCTCTCACATAAGCGCTAGCGAAATGACGGAGATTGGTGAAATCTTGACTAGACACATTAGTTAGGTTGCTAACCGAGGAGGTGATATACTTAGGCCTTGTTCTCACGCTTGCGCTTGACGGGATCGAGCTGGCGCTTGCGAAGGCGGAGGGATTTGGGGGTAACTTCTAGGAGTTCATCATCAAGTAAGAAATCAATGCACTGCTCGAGGGAATACTGAGTGTGCGGAGTGAGCTGGATGGCGCCATCAGAAGCGTGAGTACGCATATTAGTGAGCTGTTTTTCCTTGCAGATATTAATATCAAGATCGTCCTTTTTGTTGCTAAGGCCAACAATCATACCCTGATATACTGGCACGCCAGGCGGAATAAAGAGGATACCACGGGCTTGAGCGGCGTCGAGAGCATAGGATGTACTAGTGCCCGACTCAAAGGAAATTAAGGCACCGTTGCGCTCAGGCTTATACTTACCCTCGACTGGGCGATAGCCAGATGGCAGAGAGGACATAATGGCCGTGCCTTTTGTGGCGGTAAGAAGATTATTGCGAAGACCGATCAGGGCGGCGGTAGTGATTTCATAGGTGAAACGAGTACTGCCGGAACTGGTCAATTCTTGACTCTTTAAATCGGCGCGGCGAATGCCAAGCTCCTGAGAGACAGCGCCAACAAATTCTGGCTCAACTTCGATAGTGAGTTCTTCGACTGGTTCTTGTTTGACGCCGTCAATTTCTTTATAAACGACCTCTGGGCGACCAGTTTCTAGCTCATAGCCTTCGCGGCGCATGGTTTCGATTAGGACAGAGAGATGTAGCTCGCCGCGACCGGAAACTTTGTAGCCCAAGCCTTCGGGAACAATTTTGAGGGCAATGTTCGTCTCCAATTCCCTTTCGAGACGTTCGGCGATTTGACGAGAAGTAGTAAACTCACCCTCCTGGCCTTTAAGCGGGGAGGTGTTAGGACCAATATAGATGCTGAGCGTAGGCGGCTCGAGCTCGATCGTAGGGAGAGCTTCGGGAGTATCGCCAGTAGCGATAGTATCACCAATACTAGCTTCGGCAACGCCTGTAATCGCGATAATGTCACCAGCTTCGGCTTCGTCAACTTCTTCGCGACCAAGACCTTTATAGACGAAAAGACGGTCGATTTTATTTTTTGTGGCTTTTATAAGACCGCCCTGCGCAGATGGCTCCGTGAAAGCCTCAGTATGCAAGACCGACACGGTTTCGCCTTTCTTGAGCTTGCCACGAAAAATCTTGCCGATAGCATATTTACCAAGATAACTATCAGCAGCGAGCGCAGCAACGAGAAGTTGGGCACCTTTTTCGGCGTTTCCGTCGATTTTCGGAGCAGGAATCTCATTGATGATGGCGTCAAAAATCACATGGAGGTCGTCATCGAGATTCGTAGTTTTGCCGGCTTTGCCATCACGAGCGATTGCGTAATAAATCGGGTAATTGAGTTGAGACTCATCGCTGGCTAGTTCAAGGAAAAGGTCGGCAATTTCACTCTCGACTTCTTCAATGCGAGCGGCGGGTTTGTCGATTTTGTTAATAATGACAACCGGCTTCAGATGAAGGCTCAGGGCTTTTTGGAGGACGAATTTGGTCTGAGGCATGGGGCCTTCTTGTGCATCGACCACTAAAACAACACCATCCGCCATATTGAGCGTGCGTTCTACCTCGCCAGAAAAATCAGCGTGGCCTGGAGTGTCGATAATATTAATTTTGTAGCCATTATAATTGACTGAGGTTTGTTTGGCGGTGATTGTAATGCCTCGCTCATGTTCTTGATCCATGGAATCCATAATGAGAGTCTGAGACATCTCAGCTTGGTTGTCGCGGAAAGTATGCGACTGCTTCAAAAGACCATCGACGAGGGTGGTTTTGCCGTGGTCGACGTGAGCGATAATTGCAACGTTGCGGATTTTGTCTTTCATATCAGATTATTTTACAACGGATACGTCAAAAAAGCAACGCCTTGAGTAATTCTCGGTGTCACTTTTAGTCTTAATTTTAATATCACCAGAAAGCTTGTGGCTCGTTTTTGCGTTGACGGCGGAAATATGAAACTACGGCAATGACAATTATAATAATGAAAATAGCGAAAAGCACGATTAGCCAGAGCGGGCAAAGAACTACCACTTTTTCATAAACTTCGCTGTGATCCAGGTAGGAGATGGTATTGGTAACGCGGAAAATACCCAACTGCGGAGCTCCAGTCCAAGACATGCTAACTACCCTTGTCGTGCCAGGCAGAACTGAGGCTTTGAGAGTGCCGAGAGGATGTCCAGCTGAGGAAAGCGTGAGCGGAGTGATAATCTCTTCGTTAGTGAAAAAGTTACGGATGGATAGAGTCTCAATAACACGATAGTCGATATTGCCGGTATTTTCAAAAGTAGAAGTAATACTAAAGTTGTTGCCAAGGATGAAGCTGGGGAAATGATGCTCAAGCATAGATCCATCCGCGCGAACCTCGTCACCGTTGACATGGCCATAGATTATTGCTGCGATTTGACCTACGATTTTGATAGAAGCGTCGCTTTCTTCGCTGTTGTTTTTGGGGCGAACCATAATAGCTGCATATTGGCCGCCGCCAGGAACGTTGTCGGGAACGTCGATAACAAAATTAACAACTTCGGCATAGCCCGGCTCAACGTGAAACTCGGTTTGAGGGAGCGTAATCCACTCGGTAATACGGGTATAAGCGCTTTCTGTAGAGAAATCTGGAGAATAATCGGTATTTTGGGTTTGGTATGGGGAGATACTAACCTCAAAGTCAAAACCAAGTCGGCCAACGTTATAAACCGTGATCGACGATTCGTAACGATGGCCTGGCTCGAGCTCGAGATCCTGCTCGGAAGGATTAATGTGCATGACGACGTCACCAGATTTAGCGGAAGCAGATGGAGCCGACAAAGCGGAACAAATGACAATAGCAAGAAGGAGACAGATCTTTTTGAGCATAATATCTATTAATTAGCGGCCGCGGTTACGTAGATAGTATTAGAGTATGCCCCGGCGATAAGATCGGTGCCAGCAGCAATACCAACTGAGAATTTTGTTTCTTGGCTAGCGGGACCATCACTAGTATAAAAAACAGTAGCAACTGAAGGAACTACGCTATAGTCGGTATTATCAGCAAGTTTGATACCCCATGAGCTAGTACCCTTGACGACTTTGCCATCACCAACAATACCTTTGATTGAGGAGCCGACTGGATCATCGGTATGATACATTGTAGTTTTGCTACAGCCGGCATCAGCGTCGTAATTCTCGTTTTCATCGCATTTGTTGTCGGCATGAACGGAAATCGTATATTTCTGCGTACTGGTGACTTTGGCGGTAAAATTCTTACTGCTAGTGGTGTTAGGAGCGAGTGTAAAAGCCATAGTCTTATCATCATCGAGATTACCATCAACAGTTACTTCAAGAGAAATTACTGGCGCAACTCGCACAGAAACCGTAGAATCAGCAGATGGTTTATTCTCACCAATGGTGATTTCAGATTTAGTATTAGTCTGAAACGCATCACCTTCAACGGCGTAAGACGTGAGCGGCACAAACGTAACCATAATTCCGGCTACAATACCTATACTAGCTAATGCAATTTTGAACTTTTTTTCCATATTTTTTATATCCTATCTTGATAGGTTTACATGACCCTTGTGCTTTAATATTACAAAAAAAAATAAGCTTTGGCAAGGACTTTTTCACACTTCAGGGGAAATAATTTTGGGGCTTGCGAATATACAGAATTTTGATATAATTTAGTTATATTCCCTGCGCTCGTGGTGGAATTGGTAGACACGCTACCTTGAGGTGGTAGTGGCGATTTAAGCTGTGCTAGTTCGAGTCTAGTCGAGCGCACCATAGAAAATTACCTATCTCTTCGGATAGGTATTTTTCTATGTAAGCCGTAGAATTGTTATTGTTATTTAGTTGGTTAAGGTGTCATTTTATCAACTATTTATGAGCTCGCATTGGCTCCCCAAGATATAACTTGAGGAGCCAGGATTCTACAATATTGCCGTGATTAATTTTCGTCGACAACTTCTGCTTCTTCGGCTTTTGCAGCTGTTTCTTTGACGGAGTTAGCTTCTACGGACTGGCTTTTTTGCTTACCGAGCGCGCCTTTGATACCACTCGGGAAGATCAAACGCCAGAGCCCATGGAGACCATAAATGGCGCCGAGTGCAATTAGACCAGTGAACACGGTATACGTGCCGCCAGGACGTGCAGAATTATAAGAAATGCCAGTCATAAGGCCACCGGCAGCCGCAACGGCGAGGCCAATTAAAAATTCTTTTAGAGCTTCCTTGCGAGAGGTTGCTTGATTAGTTAACTTACTCATATACCGATTATAGCATAAATGCTCAGAAATTCCAAGAGGTTTTTGCCAATTCGAACACTATATGGTGTCGGGTAGACAAATATGTGAGAACTTTTACGAGTTTTGCATAATTATTTTGTAAATCGTCCCTCAAGTATAATGCAGTTGAAATGAAAATAGGCGTAAAATAGGGTGATATAGAGAATGGAAATATGGGAGTATATGGCATGCTCGCATCAAAATCCTGGGCCAACCGCTCTTCGCGGCTACCTTATACTTTGATTGTAGCACACCATAACCATTTTGTCAATAGAAGCCCAAAATCCCCCGGCAGCGCTCGGCCGTAGGGGGATTCTGGTGTACCTAAATTGAAATCCGACGTGCGAATTAAGCTTTTTTCTTCAGAGTTAAGAAACCGTTGCGTGGGTTTTCGTTGACAACACGATCTGCAGGCAAGTCGCACGGAGTGCCTTTGCCACCCTCAGCGGTCTTAGTAAAGAAGTAGATCGTCTGTGGTTTTCCGCCGCGCAAAGTGACTTCAGACTTGTGCAGGTAATAGGTGACGCCCTTACTGTTAGTATGTTCGTAGGCCATTAGGTCCCTCCTTAGGTTATTATATCCCTATATTATGCTGAATCTATGGGGGCGTCAAGAGGTTTTATGGGAAAAGCGCAAAAAAGTTATGATTATTCTTAAAAACGCTTAAGAATAACGAGCGCAAGTTTAAGAATTACCCAAATAATGAAGCGGGTAACAATAAAAAGGATTATGCCAATAGCAGCGAGAATGGCAAAACCGGTGACCGTAGGCGCCCAGAGAGGAGAGGCGAAATTGCGACGATAAAGTTCGGTGGACGGAACTTTGGCTGAGATTAGATTAGGATCTAGGGAATCACTAGTAGGATACTTAGCGAGTTCACTAGTCCAGCAATCAAGATAGCCTTGATCGGACCAGGCCCAGCCATTAAGAATGGCTTGCGGCTGACAAATGGCGGCGACGGCAGCATAGATATTGCCGTTAGGATTGGAGTCGTCAACTAGAGTTGAAGCAGCCTCGGCAATAGCAGCATCGGCGGCACGGTGATATTGCTGCTCGAGGTAAAATGGACCGGTACCAAAAATTATATTCTGCACACCATTGCTTTCGTAGACGTTGATGACGATATGCGTAAAAACAAATTGTTGGAGATTTTGTAGTGACTGCTCTAGTTCAGCTTCATCGCCAACTTGATCGGCAGTAATGACAGCGGAACGCAGCTCAACCATGCGAAGGTGGTCAAAACGGAGCAAAGTAGCAATAACGAAGAGCAATGGAATAAGAATAAGAATAAGCTGCCAAGTACGCACTGCTTTAAAAGAGCGCAGAAACTTTCGAATATGATTTGATTTTTTGCCACCCATGTTGGTATAATTATAGCATATGAATATTTATTTTTCGGGAATATCAGGAACTGGCGTAGGGCCATTAGCGTTAATGGCAAAGAATGCGGGGATGAAGGTTTTTGGATCAGATCTCTTGTCGGGAGCCGTGACGAATGAACTGGTGCAAAACGGGGTGAAAATTTGTCTTGGCGAGCAAGACGGGGAGTTTCTCAAAGCCTGCGTTAAAAATGAGGGGGTAGATTGGTTTGTTTATACATCGGCTTTGCCTGAGGATCACCCTGAACTGTTGATGGCCAAGAAGTTAAAATTGAAAATTTCGAAACGTGATGAGTTAATTAGTTATCTTGTGAAAAAGATGAAGCTGAAGATGGTGGCAGTGGCAGGGACACACGGAAAAACTACAACAACAGCGATGATTATTTGGGCTTGTCAAAAATTAGGTATACCAGTGTCATACTTAGTGGGGACAACATTACCTTTTGCGCCAGCGGGACGTTATGATAAGAAGTCTGAGTTCTTTATATATGAGGCAGACGAATATGATCGTAATTTCTTGGCTTTCAAACCTTGGATAGCGGCGATCACGACGGTTTCTTACGATCATCCGGATATTTATCTGACCGAAAAAGATTATCAAGACGCCTTTAGGCAGTTCGAAAGACAAAGCGAACAGGTGATCCGTGGAGATGAGGTTGCGTCGGATGTGACGCTGGCAGGCGAAGCGCGGAGATATGATGCGACACTGGCCATTGATGTAATGCAAAGGATAATGCCACAACCTAAGGGGCTGACGAGATTTATGGGTAAGCAACGAAAAAAGATCGTTGAAGTTATTAATCAGTTCCCCGGTGTAGGGCGGAGGTTTGAGCAGATTTCAGAGGGATTCTATTCGGATTATGCACATCATCCAGAAGAAGTGGCGGCGACAGTAGAGATTGCTCGTGAAGAGGCGGAAAGAAGAGGCCTAAAGGGTGTGATAGCGGTCTATGAACCACATCAGAATGTACGTCAGTCGGAGATGGCAGACGGATACGCTGAGGCTTTTGATGGAGTGAAAAAGGTTTATTGGTTGCCAACTTATTTGACACGAGAAGATCCAAAACGCAAAGTGCTTACTCCAGAGAATTTTATTAATAAACTCAGCAACAAAAAAGTCGCTGAAGAAGCAGCATTAGACGAAGATCTAGCCCAAAAACTCCTAAAGTGGCACGAAGATGGCTTTCTGGTATTGCTAATGACAGCGGGACCAGCGGATGCGTGGCTAAGAAAGGTTGTCTATGCCGGCAATCAAGAATCAGCAGCGACACAGCTCATACACGCACCACGTTCAGCCGATGAAAAGCTATAAAAGATAGTCTCCTAGAGCGAACGTATTAATACTAATTTTTCTGGTTTTCTGATGATTCTATAAAAATTCCTAAAGATTCATCAGAAAGCGAATCTGGTGAATATGGATCATCGATCTTATCGAGATGTTCGCTAGCTTCTTTGAATGCATCGAGGTATTTCTGGAGCTCATCAACATCTAACGATCCATTCTCGGGATAAGTGTAGTTGGAGCTACTGCCTGCATCTTCCTTAGCTTCGTCAATATCGGGAAGATAACCAGGACGAGAACGATCAAGGTAGATGTCACCCGAAGAGCGATAAATCCATAGCTCGATGACACTAGTAACGATAGCGATAGAAATAGCTGAGACACCTAAGATGATGAGATTGCGCCGTCCATGATGTTCGTTAGGATCCATTGCTGAGCTTCTCCTTAAGAGCGGCTACTGCGGCATATTGTCGGTCAACAAGTTCAGAGAGCCGAGCAGTGGCCTCATGAAGATCAGAACGATGAGCGCGAACAACTTCTAGCTGCTTATAAAAATCTTCTGGACGAGATGAACAATCTATATTAATAAGGCCATCAAGTTCACGCATATACTCCGTATAAATCGAGCGGAACTTCACCTGTAAATCCGTAAAATCGGCCTGAATAGCAAGCAATTCTGGATCAGGCTGATTTAACTTTACGAGACGGAGGTTGAGCGGGATGACAAAGTTGTTCGCAATGGATTCATAGGTGGACCCAAGGTAAGTACGCGTACGCAAATCGGCATACTGAAGTTGGGAGAGGGTTTGCTTAATAGCCGAACATCCTCTAGAGATACTGTTTAGCTCAGCGGTTTCGATAGCTTGAGCATTATAGGCTAAGACGAAAGCTGGTACGGCAACAAGCAACATGACCGCCAAGCCAATTATACTACTCCGGCTGATAGAGACCATTATGTTTTTTTCCATTATAGATGAGCGTAGGAATGCCTTTGGCGTGAATCGTACCCTCTACCATCGTGCGGACGCGGGCAATGATTTCTGTTACCTCGTCACTGGCGGCGGTTTTTGCAATGTTTTCGATTTCGGTCTTTTTGGCGCCAAAGTCGGCAAGCCACTGCTTGAGGGTTTGTTCCGCTTCATCACGGCTGGCGTTAGTTAGGGCGGTTTGATAATTGATACCGTCAGAATTTGATTCAGTGAATAAGCGGTCGATAATTTGCGTGGCGTAATCCGTATCAAGAAGATTTGAGGCATGAACGTAGCGAGCGATAAGGTCGGAATTTTGGAACTTTGGCCCACCCTCCGGCAACTCGATAGTGTAAATCATTGGTACAACATTGTATTCCTCAAAAAATCCAGAGGCTTTTTGATTACGATAGCTCTGCATACAGATAACGCAACCAGGATCGAAGATGTCGATGGCTAGAGGCTTGTCATCTTGATACTGTTCGACAAAAGTATAAGGCTCGACTAGGTAATCTTCAGCATTCCAGGCATGAAAACGATCTGGAATATTGGCGAAAATCTCGCCCCACTCTTCGAACCAACGCCCAACCCACTCGATAGGGTTTTGAGGTTCGGCAGCATCTATACCGCAGACTTCAGCACCAAGCGCGCAGCTGGCAGGCTGAGAAACATTACACGTACCAAAGACCCAGATAGCAAGAAGTGCCTTTATTGATTCGACGAGCGACCAGATTGTAATGAAAACAATTAAAACGGCACTTACTTCGATAGCCGTGCCGAGCGGTTTAACCCATTGCGGATGTTTGAGGACAATTTTACTAAGGAGAGAATTTTTAACATCATCTTTGAAATTAGTCTCACACTTCTGGAGACGAACTTTCTTACCAACACAACCCCAAGCTTTCTTAAAAACCGCCCAATATTTGCGACCAATATCTCTCCGAAAAATACTTAGAAATGCAACAAAAACACCAACTAGGCTGAGGATAATAAACGCTGCAATACATACCATGTTTTGTATTATAGCATACTGAGCTGAGGTTTAGTAAGGCCTATTCTGCAATCTATATATATTCCCCGGGATATTCCCAAAAGTGTTGTATTTTTTACAACACTATCTATTGTATGACTGTAATCGTGTAGCAATAATACAATACCCGTAGATGAAGAGGTTGAATGTCGCTAGGTTGACGATAGATAGCGATCATATACATTGCAACTATTCTTCGTCTGGAGTGATTTCGATATGAGCCTCTTCGAGCTGATTGTTATCAACTGTAGATGGAGAATTCATCATTAAATCAATGCCGGAACCATTCTTCGGGAATGCCACAATATCACGAATACTGTCAGCATCAAGCAGCTCCATGAGCATACGATCGAGACCAAAAGCACAGCCGGCGTGAGGAGGAGCGCCGAATTTAAACGCATTAAGCATGCCTCCGAACTTCTGAGCAACATATTCTTGATCATAACCTAGTACGCCAAAAACTTCATACATGATTTCTGGATTATAATTACGCACTGCACCAGAACATAGCTCGAGACCGTTAACGGCCATGTCGTATTGATCAGCGACAATTTCTAGCTTGTTTTCGGTATTACGAATAGCATCGAGACCGCCCTTTGGCATAGAGAATGGATTATGTCCGAAATCAAGTTTATTATTTTTCTCGTTCCACTCATAGAACGGAAAATCGATAATCCAGCAGAGAGCAACTTTTTGATTGTCTTTGAGACCGAGACTGTCCGCAAAAGCGATACGCATAACCCCAAGCACTTTATTAACCTTTTCGCGAGTATCAGCGCCAAAGAAAACCGTATCACCGTCTTGAGCCTTGGTTTTGTCCTGAATGGACTTTAGCTCGGCATCTTTAAGGAATTTGACGACTGGACCCTTTGCCTCGCCGTTCTCAAATGTAATATAAGCCAATCCTCCAGCGCCGTTTTTGCGAGCAAGATCGGTAAACTCGTCGATTTGTTTACGAGTGAATTTACTGCCGCCTGGAACACGAATAGCTTTGACGCAAGGCGACTGAAAAACTTTAAATTCACAACCTTTCAAAGCATCAGTTAAATCGATTAGTTCTAATCCATAGCGAAGATCGGGCTTATCGGTGCCGTATTTATCCATTGCTTCCGAATATGGAATGCGTGGAATTTCCTCGCTGACTAGCTCTTTGCCAGCAAACTCGGTGACAAGTTTTTTGATGAGAGGTTCCATAGTTTGACGAACGGTCTCACCATTATCAACGAATGACATCTCGAGGTCAAGCTGATAGAAATCGCCATAGAGACGATCAGCGCGAGGATCTTCATCGCGGAAGCAAGGCGCGATTTGGTAATAGCGCGGCACACCGCCTACCATTAGAAGTTGCTTGAATTGCTGCGGCGCTTGTGGTAAAGCATAAAATTTACCAGGATGCAAACGAGACGGCACAAGAAAATCGCGCGCACCTTCAGGGGAAGAGTTAGCAAGAATCGGCGTAGTAATCTCAATAAAATCGTGTGCGTCCATGAAATCACGAATGATACGATAATACTCGGCGCGACGACGAAGCATGTTTTGCATAGTAGGACGGCGCAAATCTAGGTAGCGATATTTGAGACATTGCTCTTCACTGGAAGGATCGCCTTCATCATGCGTATTGACTGGGAGCGGCTCGGATTTATTGATCAATGTAAGTTTCTCTACGACGACCTCGATCGATCCGGTCTCAATATTAGGATTTTTGAGCTCGGGAGCACGCTCGCGCACAGCGCCAACAGCTGTAACGACGAATTCATCTCGGAGAGTTTCGGCAATTTTGAAGGCCTCGGCGACATCTGGCGTAATGACGAGCTGGATTATACCGGTATGATCCCTGAGATCAATGAAAATCAAACCACCATGATCACGACGAGAATTTACCCAACCGGATACAGTCACTTTTTGGCCAATTTTAGTAATAAGTTCTTTTGATAGATTTCTCATGCTGATATTATACTATAATTTTAAGATTTTTGATGAACTTCTGGATCTAACGGAGCTAAAAACAACTAGAACGTTAGTTCGTAAGTAGTACTTGGTCTATATTTTAATTACGGATAACTAGCAGGGTGAGGTCTATGAGGCTTATGGTGTTTTTAAGTCGTCAAAAGTTTGGCGCAGATAGATCATTCTGAACCTTATACTTTCATTATAGCACACTTTCGCGTTTTTGTCTAGACGTTTTATGCGCTGGGCAGATTTTTCTGCGTTTTTATGTTATAAGTCCTAGAAAATATTGTGTTTTTACAGCATTGCTCTAAAGGTCAATTAGAGAGCAACTCTAAATCAATACCACAGCTACGGAGTGCGATTTTTCTCGGCTTTATTAACCGCCCAATACTCGACATCTACAAAGCGATCCACAGCGTATACTAAGCGATCATCCTCAGAGAA
This sequence comes from uncultured Candidatus Saccharibacteria bacterium, assembly GCA_948663575.1. GTDB lineage: Bacteria > Patescibacteriota > Saccharimonadia > Saccharimonadales > Saccharimonadaceae > Nanosyncoccus. The sequence continues at coordinate 7,903 of CAPNAV010000008.1, read as the reverse complement.
TGCGCGAACATTCTTGTTGAAATAGTAGACAAGACTAGATTGATAGATACCGATTGCAGGCACATCATTAACCCAGCGAGCAAGAAAGGTCTCATATTTAGTACTACGGGAAACCGAATCCATAGAAGTGCGAGCACCGAGAATGAGATCGTCAACCAAAGAGTTAGCATAATTGGAAAGATTGAGACCACTAGATGAGGCTTGTGAGGAGTGATAATAGGCAAATAGATCTGGGTCGGCGCCAAGTTCTACTTCGTATAGTAGAATATCATAGTTGCGCGCCTGAATGACATTAAGGAGAAACTCCTGGCTAGGAGTATAAATAGCAAGTTCGACACTAAACCCTAGCTTCTCAAGCTGAGTCTTAAACTGGTTAGCAAGCTCAGGAAAATAGCCAGAATTGATCGTAACAAGACTTAGCGTTTGACCAGTGACGCCAGCGCTACTAAGCGTATTTCTAGCGGCTTCGAGATTGTATTCAGGAAGAGCGGGATAGTTACTGATGGCGATACCAGAATTAATAATGGGATAATCTAATGGTGATTCATAATCTAGCACAGAACGAACTTCATTAATATTAATTCCCTGACGAATAGCTTGGCGAACAGTGACGTTGCTGAGTAAAGAACTAGTAGTATTGAGAAAAGCAAATATACCACTGGCGAGTGAGGTTTGCTTCTCGTAAATTAGATCATCGGGAAGTTGATCGCGATAGGCAGCTGAAAGTTCGGCAGTGGCGGTTACTTCGCTTGAGGCGACTGCTTCGGCTACTTCGTCGAGCGTAGAGTAGGTATGAATAGCAAAGCTGCCTAGCATGGGCTCCGTCTTGTAGTAATAAGGGTTCGCGGCAAGATAGATAATACGTTCACCTTCCGTAGAGACGCTTTGCATAGCATTAAAAGTGAATGCGCCAGAGGTGACCGGGCTGGTACTAAAACTGTGTTCCAGAAGCTGACCAGGAGCAACATCGCCGAGGATATGTTTCGGCAAGACGGGGACGTTGAGAGTGGCATCAAAATCGGCATAGGCAGACGGCAAGGCAAAGACTAAAGCGTCCTCTACGCGCTCTACTGTGACGCCAGCGAAATTCGACGAATAGGCAGTGTTGATAGTTGGATCTTTGGTGAGATTAATAGTAAAGAGAATATCATCGAGAGTAATCGGCTCACCGTCAGACCACTTAAGACCGTCCCTAATTGTAACCGTCCAAACCTTACCGGTCTCATCTGGCGTTATAGAGGAAGCTAAGCCTAGACCAACGTGGCCAGAATAATCAATAGTAGAGATTGTGGCAAACATAAGTTTGGACAGAACTTTTTCGCTATTGGTAGTAGCAAAAAGTGGATTAAGTGAATTGACGCGGCCTACCGTGGCTTCAGTATAAGTGCCGCCATCAACAAAGGCTTGAATAGAGTATGACTGAGTATACCAAAAAGCTTGGGTGAGAGCTAAGGATAGAATCACGATAATCAATAAACACCATTCTAAAATCAAAAGACGGACACGCTTGGCGTGAGGAAGGCGATTAATAAGATTTTCTTGGATATGTTCACGACCCCCCTCGCGCGCGCGTTCGGAAAATATCTCAAGACGTTTTACTAATTTTTGCCCACGTTTTTTATTGGTAGGTTTCATATTTTATATATCCCACACCTTTTGATGAATTATTTATGCCGGGATTAGGATTAAAGCTAAAATTGCCAGTACAAAGATAGCCGCACAGACCACCGTAGCATTAAAAAGAGAGCGCTCGAGACCGCGACGAGTAGTATATAGCTCGCCCGAGCTACCAAAACCGGCGCCCAAAGATGCTCCGCGTTGTTGTAATAAGATTAATAAAATCGTCAAAATCGCCGAGACGAAAATAATACTCTGAAACAGTGTTCCCAAATTCATGTTTCTATTATACTCCGTCAAGATTAGAAAATCAAGCTTCTTAAGCCTGGTTACTTAATTAAAAAGTTAAGTACGCTATTCATAATACTGAGAATAACGCTTGTCGCAACAGTGCCAAGAACATTCATCTCCACGCCGGTAAGCTGATTTGTGACGATGACCATAACGACATTAATAACCAGAGTGGAAATGCCCATAGTAAGAATAGCTAGGGGAAGTGCGAAAATTTTGATGATGGGTTTGACCACAGAATTAATTATCGAAAAAACTAGGCCAGCAATAGCATAAAGCGCCCATGCATTAGACATATCAATAGGAATCGGAATCTGCGGATCCGAGACGACCGTACCAAACCATGTGATACAAAAGAACATTGCAATACTAGTTGCGAGCCAGCGCAAAAGAAAACCAAAGACTTGAAGCTTAATCATGAGTCGATTATAGCATAACTCTTCATTTTAGAAAAAGCGGGTTGATCGACCGGACGATAACTGCAGCTATTTCAACATATTCTTACGCTTAAGAAGCGTATGGTAAGTAATTGCAAAACGATGAGCTTCATCATCAATACGCGCAATTAGTTTGGCGACGTGTGAGTCTGGAGAGAGACGATAGAATTTCGTATCCTCGCCTTCAGGTATTACAATGCAAACCGCGGCATTGCGAGTGTGGTCGCCTGATTTATCGCGCCCAATTACAGCTATATTATGAGCATACAATAAATCTTTGACAGCATTAATTTGGTTGACGCCACCATCTAGAATTACTAACTCGGGAAAAGACCATTCTGGATGTTTGAGGCGGCGCTCAATCACTTCTCTAAGGTTGGCAGTGTCGTCGTTTTTTTGATGGCGGAGTTTGAATTTACGGTATTCGGAACGATCAGAAACGCCATTAGTGAATACAACCATAGAGCCTACGACATTAGTGCCAGATTGATGAGAAATGTCATAGCCCTCAATGCGGCGCGGTGGATTCGGTAAATGCAAAGCCTTTTGCAGATCGGCTAAGGCTTGGTCTGAGGAAATGTCTAGGAATTCTTTGTCGGAGAAAACGATCTTTTTTTGTAGCTCACGCAGACCAAAAAGTTGCTTGCGAAGTTCGGCAGCCTCCTCGAATTTTTCCTCCTTAGCCGCTGCGAGCATTTGTTTTTCCAGTTGTTTGAGTAGCTTATGGCGACCACCCTCAAGATATAATTGGAGTTTGCGCAGATTTTTCTTATATTCGGCTGAAGTAGAGCGTCCGACTTCAATGCCCGGAGTAAGACCAAGGTCAGTGTTGAGAGTTTTCTTGCCATCATATGGTTTATCGTAATAAGGAAAGACTCGACGCAGAATTCGTACAGCTTTTTCTACGGATAGTTTGCCATAAAATGGGCCGATGTAGGTAGCCTTGTCATCTACGGGTGTACGCGTAAAACTAACATACGGAACTTCAGATTTCATATCGACGCGCACATAGATTACTGTTTTGTCATCACGTAAAAGGATATTCCATTTCGGTTTATATCGCTTAATCATTTCTGACTCAAGAAAAAGTGCATCCATTTCCGTATCAACTACAATCCAGTCGGTCGTGACGATTTCTCGAACGAGAGCTTCGGTCTTAGGGTCTTTTTTGGTGTGGTGAAAATACTGGCGTACACGATTTTTTAGCACGGCAGCCTTACCAACGTAAATTACTTCATCATCAGCATTTTTGTGAAAATAAACACCTGGAGCGGCCGGAAGAGTCTTGAGCTTGTCCAGCAGTGCCTCGCGCATAGCAGGCGTGACTGATGGATCTAAATCATAAGTTTTTGGTTCTGTCATATTATTATTATACTACTGAGAGAAGCTGAATTGAATCTACCGCAAGGTTTAATGTAAATTTTAGCAGTATGTTGCTCATTTTTAGTAAAAATATGTTATAATTATGTTAATATTCAATAACAAATATAAGGAAATTTATGACGCAACGGAATATTGCAGTATCAATTATTTTAACACTTTGTACCTGCGGAATTTATGGGATTGTTTGGTTTATTATGCTAAACGATGAAGTACGCAATGCTAGCAAGGATTATGGGATGCCAACTGGAGGTGTCGCTTTTCTGCTAACTTTGGTAACTTGTGGGATTTACGGCTTTTACTGGGCCTACAAAATGGGCAAGAATATCGCTGTCGCAAAGCAAGAAGCGGGATTGCCAGCTACTGATAACTCAGTGCTTTATCTAGTTTTGCAGCTATTTGGCTTTGGGGGGATTGTTAATTATGCTTTAATGCAGAACGAGATGAATACTATTGCTCAGAAAAAGTGGGATGAACGAAATAATAACAACCAGTCAGAGCCAAAGTCCGAGTAGACCTACGATAATGAAGCAGCTGGCAGTCTTAGGGCTGGCAGTTGTTTTTTGTGTGCTATATCTGTTGGTCGGCAATCTAACTGGCATCTATTTCCCTTGTGTCTTCTATGAGATAACGCATTGGTATTGCCCAGGGTGCGGAATTACGCGAATGTTGATTGCAACATTGACGGGAAACTTTTATCAGGCGTTCAGATATAATTATCTATTATTTATACTGTTGCCGTTTGGAGTAATATTATCAGTTGATTTTCTAATCAGCAGATGGAAAGGACGCACTAGCCTACTGACGCGCATTCCCGACATAGTTTGGATTGTGTTAATTGTGATATTAATTATTTATGGAATCGCTAGGAACCTTCCTTGGTTTAGTTTTTTAGCGCCAATTGAGATAACTGATATTTAGTGCAGAGTTGTTATTGCAAACTTTCGGTGTTATAAGTCTTGAATAATTTAGAATATTATCTTAGGATATATAGAAATGTTGTAGAATTTACAACATTTTTGTTTGGTGAGGATTTTTCAGGAATTAATTACATTACTCCATTTTTCCATGACAACGTTATATCTCCTTATAATGTTTTAGCTCTAAGATAAATTAGTCTTCCAGAAATGCCTAAACAAAAGATCTTTGCGATGAACTATCAATAGCTACAATGCTAGAGATTTTTGAGAACGTTGGCAGGCAAGTCTTCACGATTCACCTCTTCCCAATAATAGACACCGCGTAGTGGCATAACTTCTAGACGTAGATATGCTTCATCACGAAGTTTTTTATTAGCTTTAAACTTTAAATCTTTGCTGGAACCTTGTTCATTATACCCACGCAAGTCGTATTCATATTCCAAAGGTGAAAGTTCTGAGACGTTTGAGTTGTCTATCTGCACCCAGTAGTTAGTTTTGTGAAATAATATAAAATATCCAGTGGCAATCACAATAAGTGCGCCGACGAGCATGGCGATGAATACACCGATTTTACTTTTGACATCTTCCATTCTAAAACTCCTTTTTAATATAAGCTTAGTATAGCGAATGAAACCGTGGCTGTCGCCAGTTAAACATTACGAGATGATTACTTTTCTGTTAGATTGGAGTGAGGTGGCGAATATTTTAACGGTTAGCTTATTAGACAATTTTGATTAATACGGTTTTGGAGTGATGCTAATGTTTGTAAAATAAGACGATTAATATTCAAAAATGAAAAGACAGCTCGTAATGGAGCCGTCTTCTTGGAAGTTATAAAGATATGCTTAGTAGTAATTGTTTGAGACAGGCATACTAATAGCCAGGGTACGCTAGTGAGCAAGTGGCCTTGGAGCTAGAATCTTAGTATTAGCGTGCGCAGTATTTTCCGTGAGGTAAGCTATTGCCTATTGGATAGTTACGAGCTTTTTTGCCGTAGGCGCTGAAACTGAGTAAAACTGTCATCATCAAAGGGAATCCCGGCGGCGATATTCGCAAGCACATTCCTCAAATACGGGATGATATTCTTCGGCAAAGTATCAAGGTCAAACCAATGCAGCTCTTTGCATTTGTCTGGCTCCATAACTTTCGGCTCGCCAGTATATTGCTTGACGCCAAAATATGCCTTATGATACCCATCCTTAACGCCGTCTACGAAAGTCAAGAATACAAGATCTTGAGGATTGATATTAATACCAATTTCTTCCTTCGCCTCGCGAATAGCGGTGGTCATCATAGATTCGCCCGGCTCGACATGGCCACTGGCAGCAAGGTCATACATGCTGTCCATGTATCCGGTATTTTGACGAAGCTGTAATAAGATTTGACGTACACCATTCTCATTATCACGGAATAAGCAAATCCAAACCGCTGCTGGTATCTTATAACGCTCTTTCATTCTCCACACTCCTCCTGCGTTTTAAATATGGGTTTAAATATTATTATTCTGATGCGATCTACCTCTGAGATACCATCATATACGATGATACCAATAGGAGTTCCTCGCCCATTGAAAAGTATCGTTTCTCCATCAATAGAGTCAACATCAGTGTAAAAATTCACCCCAGGTGACATCACTAATCTCAAAACGTTCGAATACGATAATATTGAGCATAACCCATCCCCATACAGAACGAAATCATTTCTGCCAGCCCATTCTATTGTTTCCTTGAGATATTTTCCCGGCGGAATTGCATAAAACCTAACTTCCTGATCCATAAGTACCTCTCTTCCTTGGATAGCAAGCATCTTTATTCTAAGGTGCATTTTTAGTAACAAGCCAGAATCTAAGATATTGGCTGATTGTATTATACTATAGATTGATAGACATTGCAAGAACTGGAAATAATAGCCGTCTTACGATGCAACTGCTCTCTAAAAGAAAAAGAAGCTTTTTTAAGTTTTAGGGATCTTGAAATTAAATATCCAGTCAAGCGAGCAATTAAAGTTCAGCTAATTCTGTTCTGCTATGTTTTGACATAAAGTTTTGATGATTGAGATGAGTTCGTCTGAATTATGATACTCGTAGAATTGTTTTGTAACAGCATAAAGCGAACCAGAATAGTGCTTTCCGCTTTGATAAATACAGACAATTGGAACGCCACTATCAAATGCCCAACCAAGCTCTATCCCTAGACCAGTAGCAGGGTAGCTAACCTCGGCAATCACAAGATCAAGCTGCTTATAAAAATCACGCCCATTGGCGGACGCCTTATCGTTTTCGTGTGGCAGAATAATGTCAGACTGAGGCAGCTGCTCGGCGGAGCGAATTGGCTGATACAGCTCATTTTCATAGTCGAATTCGCGAGAGTGAGCAGTATAGATTTTCATATATCCATTATAACGCACGTCTTGGACCTAGAGACAACTCCGTCATCCCAAAGGAGATATTGAGTGACATCCATTTACTTGGTTTTTATTCTGCATTAAGTTTATTAGTAGCACGTATTCACCTAACCATATTATAACCTCTTCTGGATGATCTCCTCGACTTAGTATGTTTTTAAATGTGCCGAAAGAGTAAAAAAAAGGGGGGCCTAACCTGCATAGTTTTACTGTCCTTTGTCTATATTGAATGCAAGAAGACGAAAAGCCACCCGTCCGGGTGGCTTGTTCGTATAATTTGGCACCTTGCTAGTTTTCCGCTTGTGGCAGTATAATCGCCGCTACTGGGCTTGACTTCTGTGTTCGGAATGGGAACAGGTATTTCCCCAGCGCCATGGGCACCAAACGAGCGCTTCGCTTTGAACCCTTTCTGAAAGAAAGGTGTCCAACCTCCAAAGATTAGTTCGTTCGAAAAGTCAGGCAAAGCCCAAACTTCTCTCAAATCTTCTGAGATTCGAATCACTTATTAGTGTCCATACAACTAGCTTGTACGATGATTGTAAAACTTCTCTCGGTGTGATTGTGGACTAACGGCTACGCCTCGCCCAGTTCAAACACCGATTACTAGTTAAATCATACCAAATTACTATCGACTTAGTCAAGAGGATTCTTATGGAATCTTCTTGCTGACGAATATATTATTGCCAGTTCAATAGTAACTTGGGCATAAAAAGGCAATGGACCTATTAGTACGCTTCGGCTCCACATGTTGCCATGCTTCCACCTTGCGCCTATCAACCAGATCATCTCTCTGGAGTCTCCATAGGGAATTCTTATCTTGGAGTGGGCTTCGCGCTTAATATGCTTTCAGCGCTT
>CAPNAV010000007.1 GCA_948663575.1 uncultured Candidatus Saccharibacteria bacterium | reverse complement strand
TGATTTCATGGCTGTATCATTATCCATTATTAGTAGAGACTAGGCAGCGGAGGGACATGACGTAAAAGTCTGCATTGCGGGCTGATGGGCGAACGGTCCAAAATGATACGTAGAGATGCTTATTATAATTAGGGTGTGCACTTGTATGCATGACAATCGATGACCAGATGAGCCCGTCTGATCCACGTCCGCCCAGCGATTTACTCAAACTAGCTCCAGCCCAGATCTCTGAGCTACCGGATTTATTATAGAATAGTGGAGATAAATTTGGATTATGGGTGGCGTTGCTCATGAGCGGAAGGCTGATGCCTGCATTCGCATTCCAATCACTATCTTTATTTTCATCGCTCACCAAATTGCAAGACGTTTAATTTAGGAATTGGGGTTTATCATTATTCCATTATTAGTAGAGACTAGGCAGCGGAGGGAAAGGGCGTAATCTGCGCGTGAATTACGGTCCGATGGATAAAACATGGCATCACCTTTTATGCCGGAGTGGTATGCCTGTGTTGACCAGCGTGCGTTCATAGACCAGAAACCAATTCCAAGTCCTCTTCCGCCAATGATTCGATCATTTAGCCAGGATCCTCCTGGTCGAAAAATAAAAATTGGAGAAAGCCCAGAATTGTATGTGGCATCATTGTTATCTGGTAATGTAATACCTATATTTGCATTAAATTCATTAGTGGCTTTATCATCGCTCACCAAATTTAGCACCTATTTCGTATAAAAGATAAAGTCTCTCGCCTCAAAAACTGACCAACAGTCCAAAACCACCTCTGAACACTATTACAAAAGATAACAACACCTCACCAAAAACTGACCAACAGTCATAATACAAGAGCGGGAGACGGTATGGGATCGATTTATCATATTATAATAGTTTTTTATATTTTTGTCAAAAATGGAGAGGGAATTACACCAAAACAGGGAATATGTGATATAGTCAGAGGTATGAATACAGGTTTAATTTTATTAGCGTGGGGTGCGATAATCGTGGCGGTGGTGGCAGTACTTTTGAAAACGGGGATTTTGACCGTAAAAATTGAGCGGAGGGATGAAAACGAGGATAAAATCGAGGAGGAGGTGAAGCCTGATCAAGAGGATGATTAACAGGGGCGGAGTGAGAGTGATTTTAGTTCGGTTTTTGTTCGGGTTTTGGAGGGGAATTAAGCAAGCGAAAATACGAAATAGTGTAAAAAACGTCTTGTGGGGATGACTGATGCCGAGAAAATAATAAAAAGGAGGGAAAGTAAGTAAAAATAAGCCAAAAAGCAAAAAAGAAGGCCAAAAATGGACTTAACAGGGGTGACAGGGGTGGATTATGAAAAGGCTGGATGATATGGAGATTTTATGGCGGAGCTCTAGGTATAATGTCGCAAAATCTTTAATTGGTCGCCATATTTCTCAAACCATGCTTTTTTAGACATTTTGCCAGTCTTCATAGCCCAATAATCACAATATTCTTGCCAAGGATCAATTTCATCATTATCTTTCTTCTCTTCCTCGACATCAAAATTAGCCTCTATTTCAGAAAGAGAATAATGGTGTTTATTGGGGTCATTTTCGTGGGTAAGGTAGTCTAAAATGCCCTTCTTAGAGTAGACTTTCTGTAACATGGTGACGGGGATTTCGAGGGAATTAGCAATGCTAGAAAAAGAACGAGGAGTTTCGAACATAAGCACGTAGTGATAGTGTTTATGCTCGGCACTAGTGTCTTTGTCATGACATATCCAAGCCCATTTACTATCAGGAAAACGCTCTTTAATACGTTTTTGAACACAATGGTTATTATCAACAAGAGAAAATGTAAACAATCTACATTTATTAGGCGTCTTTTGCAAGCTATTCCATAACTCGATAATTTCGTGTCGTGGATAGTCCGAGTGGTGCAATTCTGTTGATGGAAGCTTAGAAAAAGCAGTTAAATATTCCTTAGAACAATAGTCCTTAGTTCCAGACATAACCCTTTTAACTAAGGTCTCTGGACGCAATTCAGATGGATTCTTTACCATACTCCAAGTATATATATATATATATATATATCGTCAAGTGTAAAAATCACAACGGTTTTTTATAATCGACCCTCCGACTATAAAAAACCCGAACACTTCTAAAGGGAATTGATAGGCTCGAAGGTATCGTAAAGGCTTGCAATTTGGCGATTCCGCTTATGGAGGACTGATTTAATTGGTGGGCATTCATACTCACCTTCGTCTTTGTTAAATACCATGTTTTCAGCGTCTCCCCAAGTAATAGTCTGGAATCCCAGCGCACCTAGAATTTTCGTCGGTCTAGAAGACATCATCACCTTCGCTGGCCTTCTAATCCACATAGGGAGTTCACGCCATTCCTGGGTGATCAAGATCACTACACGTTTACGTTTCCTGGATTGGTTAAGCCAAGCGTAAAATTGAGTATCTGTACGAGAATTTTTATCATATTTACGACTAACTTCATCAATGATAAAGAGACAATGCTCATCGGTATTAGAATATAACTCAGAAATATGATCAAAATCATTATGTGGAAGTTTTAAAGAATGAATATTAGTCCAAATAGAAATTTTCTTTAAATCAATATCATTAGCAAATTTAACAGCATAATAAGTCTTTCCAGAGCCTTGACGGCCACAAATAAAGTAAACACCAAAATGATCATCAACAGGAGGTGTACGATGCTTAAAAATGCTTTTAACGTCAATTTCTCGATGAGTAAAAGGTATTTTCATGATAGCTCCAACGGCAAGGCGCGCCCACGCAAAGCGCGCGCCTATTGCCTTTACCAAAACTTAATTTTTTGTAATAATTTCCAAAGTTTAGCAGTCAGTCTAGTCGACTTCATGATTACGATGATTGCTAGCTCGATAGTAAAGATCAAAAGCAAAGTGGTTTTAACTGGCTGAGGAATTAAAGATAAAACCCAACCTAATTGGCTCATTGCAGTTGAGAAACCACTCACAACATCATTAATACTTGAAGTTAGATCAGGAAACACTCCATTGAAAAGAGCATTCACGGGTAGTAAAATAATCTGCAAAATTGTTGCGACTAAACTAAGAATTAAATTAAAAAGACCAGATAATAATGCACCTATCATAAAACTCCCCATTCATCTTCATCATTAGATTCAAGACTAGTTGCCCTATCGACCTTCTTATAGAGATGCTTGAGATAACCATACAAAATGAAGGCGGATGCAACAACACCAACCAAATTAGAAAGAGGCGCAAATTCTCCTTTGTAAATGGTATCTCCAAAGCAGGGAAACTCAATATTCTTACCAACAAAAGGAAGAGGAGCAACAATAGGAGTACAACTACCACCAAGAGAGCTAGTGATAGAATTCATGATGTTTAAAGGTAAAAGTAGGATAGAATCAAGAGGGCCAGGAGGCAACATACCCACAGAAGGAAGCGAATCGGATGTTGCAATATCACCCGGATTTGGAGTAGAACTATCAGTGATAAAATCGTGAGTACCTTGAAGAATATCGTTCTGTTTATTATTCTGATCAATAATCTGATTATTTTGATTGATAATCTGGCTATTCTGACCAGCAATAGTGCCTAAAATAGCAAGTTGCTCCTTAAGTAAAGCGTCATTAGGATCAGTATAGACTTTAACATTAGTGACAGAAAAAGCATTAAAATAGATAGGATTCAAAATATGAAAATTTCCAGAGGTAGGATAAAATAATGGCTTATCAGAGCTACCGAGCTTAATACCAACAATCTTATTACCGGAAGGACGCGTAGCAGGCTTATAAAGAACAGTACCAGAAATAGTGTAATAAAAGGTGCTACCATAATCAATATGCACATCACAAGTTATCTGTCCGTCACCCTGCATATAATTAGAAATCGCCTCACAATATGAACCCCTAGAAAAAACACCCCAACCAAGGTTGCCATTAGCACCAGCAGAACGAAAAGTCACAGAATAGTCAAAAGAAAACGATACGGAGCCATCAATGGATTGCGGAAGAGTAAATTCCATAAACCACTGATCGCCTATATAAGAGGAATTAAGCAAAGCAGTGTATCGATCGGGAATATTAACATAATCTTTAGCGCCAGTACTAATATTAGTACGATCGATATTCATATAGGAAGGAGTAACAGAAACGGCGCTAACGGAGTGCGACAATAACAAGACACAAGAAGACAACGAGAATAAGAAGCAAGCAGAGAGCTTTAAGAATAATGATTTCCACTTCATCTAATCCTCCGAGAAAAAGGATATATGAATAAGCGGAATGCAGAAAAAACAATAAACAAAAAGATAAAAAAGGACATAATCATAAACATCACCTGCGTTGGATCACCCGAAGAAGAAAGAGTGGGAAGATAAATGCCAACATCATTAGAACATTCACCATTAGGATAAATAGGAGATTCAGTAACAGTTGTGGTAATAGAGGAACCATTATACTTAAAATAATGGAAACGGTTATCTGTATTATCAAGATAAACATAAAACGAAGCAGCACGAGGAGATCTAGCAGGAACAGGGAATGATGGGGCATTAAAATAAAGAATATAAAGAGGAGAATAACCAGACTCAAAAACAGAATTAAAATATTCAGCAGACACACCAGAATTGAAACTAACAGGGTCAAAACAAGCATACTGGAAATCAGAATAACTAGAAGAACCTGCGTAGCCAACGATATCGGATGCTTGCTGAGGGAAAATAGGAATATTAGAATACTTAGAATCCATTACTTCTCCTTAAAAAGAAGACCAGAAACAAGGTCAATAATTAACCAAATACCAATGATACCCGGAATCCAGGGAATCATCTGCAAGCTTACTTCACTAAAAATCTGTAAAAAATAATCAATCATAATACCTATCGCCTGACTTAGAGTACCAGGCATGAGACTTGGAGTTATAAGTACAACTATAAAAGCATAAAATTAATTAGGAGATCTATATATGCGACTTTCTGTTCCTAGGCAGTCGCCGCCCGATGATTAGAACTTAACCTTACCTTTGCCAGCGCCCTTAACAAGTTTGCGAAGGAAGTACAACGCAAGAGCAACAGGCACAAGAACGATAATAAACGGAACGAGGTCAGCAACCACACCGAAGAATACCGCAGGGGTAAGACCAGTTGATAAAGCGCTAATTACAGCAGACATACCAGTTGGTGTTACAGGATCCATAAGAATCCAGCCTTTCGAGTTTTAAGTAATAGACAAGCTAAAATGATTATACCAAAGCGCTAATGAATAGACAAGTGGTTTCTTGGGTCAAAATCCCCTAAATTATAAAATTGAGAAACATTGGATTCAAAAAACTTGGAAGCACAATCACGTCCATAAAGGTTACGGATAACTTGAGTTAAACGCAAGAACTCAGAAAAAGGCATTAAATTTCACCTTCATCAATCAAACGGGTGAGATAATTACGCTCCATACGAGAAGCAGGGAATAACAAAGTCTCATAATCACCTATTTTAAGTTGGAAAGCGTCAAACTCTTTCCCTGATTTTTTAGAAGTACCTTTATATTTTGAGATTTCACATTGGATAGACATTTTATTAAAACTTTCATGATTAAAAATTGATTAATTAAGTTCGGGTTTTGTTCGGGTAATCATAGTTGATATTTAGAACCATTTTCAAAATAATTGACCTTGTTCGGGTCAAAATCGGAAAATTTTACAGAAACAGGCGAACGACATTTAGGGGTACGGAACTCGGAACTCGGCACGGGGACAAGCTCGCCCGGCCGAACAGCCTCGTTAGATGAACCCACACGATCGTAACATTGAAGCCTTTTGTCTAAATGTCGTAAAATCTATATTGTGCGACATTAGATTTCAGTCTAAAACACGATTATACTATCGTCTTGTTTGTGGCTGTTTTTAAGGTATAATTCTGTTTCTGGTCTGTTTGTGTTTGTTTCGTTATGTTCTTCGTGTATGGTTTTTGTGCGTTTGTGTTTCTGTATGTATGTAGCTCAGTCAATGGTTTCCTAGCTTGGCTATATTGTGAAGCATGCTTGTGTGCTATAGCTATATAATAAATGGATGATGTAAGCAGGTGCAAAATGATATGACAATAGCTAGAGTTATATAGTATAAGAGTAAGGCAAGAGAATACCCCTGTTTTATACAGGGGTGGACATAATTCTAACAGGGGTGGGGAATGACGGAATTATGAGAATGAGAGGGCAAAAGGATGAGAATATCTAGAATGAGGGAAATATGAGTATGCCTATTTCCTGATTCCCTATTTCCCTGTTTGGATATGTTTGTGAGAGTTTTAAACAAAGCAGTTGTCAACCAAGAATAAAAACACGGAATGCCTATGAGAGGGCGCACAGGCTTTTCAAGGGACTTTTAGCTGGCCTTAACAATAAGATCCCTTAATGCGTTAATAAAGTCATCGCATACATCTTCGATGTCGGCGACTTGTCCATTGACGTTGATGATTAGCTGGCCGTATTTGACTGTAATCTTGCTAGTATTGCCGATATGGACATTATTTTCTAAGACAGCGTTAGTTTGTTCTTTAGCCCAGCTAATTAAAGTATCTAGATTGTCGCTAATGAACCGCTGAATTTTGCTGAACAAATCTTGGTTGATAGGATAGTTTTTACCGGCGATTTGAGCTGAATAAGTGTCTATCTCGTTGGAATTAACACTAAGAATTTCTAGATTTATTTGATTATCGTCAGATTGATTAGTGAGCGAAACTGTACCTCGAGATACTTTTATGCCAAAATCGGCAGAGATGAGCTGTTGATATTCTTTTAGAGTTATTTGACTTTGATTTGAGTCGTTATTCATAACTGAGGTTTACCTTTCTTTCTAGAATTATATCATGCGCTAGTGTGGGTTTTAATTTCTGAATCAAAGATTCAGAAAAGCCTGCGTCAATTCTAAAAAAATATACAGTTACCTATGCCCCGCAAGTTATTTGGTGAGCGATGAAAAAGCTACTGATCAATACAATGCCAATAGAGGCGTCACTCTACCAAATGGATGGGTCGCCACATATGACGTCGGCTTATCACCTTTATTCTGGAATCGTAGCGGATATGCCTACGACCCTAAAATTCTCACGAACCGAGGATTTTACGGTTTTAGCTGGGCCTCAACATCGTGGGGAACTACTTTCACGTATTATTTCTCAACCACACCTTACGTAACTGGCCCATCCGACAATAATGCACGAAGCTTCACCTTTCCCCTCCGCTGCCTAGTCTCTACTAATAATGGATAATGATAAAGCGAGGAATATTTGGTGAGCGATGATGATAAGAAGCTGAATGAAGGTGTAACATTACCAGAAGCGGTTAACGCAACCTATAATGCATCCTTTTCGCCTTTTTTTCTGGGTCGAGTGGGATATAGAGCGGGCGATAGTGCACATTTAGTACGAAGGGGTCACGAATTGCTAGCTTGGCCAAAAACTACACAAGCTAAAAACTGGGCTTATTTTTTATGCATAGGAGGCAATAATAGCAGATCAGCCCCAAATCCATGGACAATAACTAGTCATGCCCTTTCCCTCCGCTGCCTAGTCTCTACTAATAATAGATAATGACGAAGAAGCTGGGCGAATATATAATTCCCTACGCGATTTGTTTCAGCTTGTCTATAAGTTGAGATTTAATCCAGGCGGTGAGCTCGGAATGCGAGGTGTCGGTGGCGCTGGCGTGGATAGCGGCGTGGTAGATACTCTTTTTCTCAATGTTATTGCGAGGAAAACCGGCGATAATTGGCACGTAACCGAGCGCTACGGAGAGTTGATCGGTGACGACGCGAGCGATGCGGCCATTGCCATCAAAGAATGGGTGAATACGGATGAAATTATAGTGAAAATTAGCCAAAAAACGACAAACTTCGTCAATATTATCATCCTTAACGTACTCAATACTATCTTTGAGACCGCGGGCGAGGCCGTACAGTTCATTATAGACTTCGGCTCCACCGAGAGGAATGCGATGCAGATCTTCGTCGCCAGGGTTGCCGAAGCGGACATCGTGGCCTTTGGGGCGAAAATCGCCGGTTTTGCGATAGACATGCCGAAAAAGCATGGTGTGCATGTTCTTCCAACTATCTAGCCATTCGGATTCTGAGCGATGAGAGAGGCTGACGCGAATGTCAACGTGACGTTCAAGTTCTCTAGCAAAATCAAGAATTACTTCGCTGAGCCCCTGTTCTTCGGCTTGTCGAACTAGTGGATGTACCGAACTGATTGAGTACCGTCTCCCGCTCTTGTATTCTGGGGTTTTACGGTATTTGCGCCATAGAGACTTTACGACATCATCTTCTGCTAGTTCATAGCGTTCAGGAGCATAGGTCATAATTCCCCTCTAGTATCTTCATGTTGAGAGTTTTCTGACTGTTGGTCAGTTTTTGGTGAGGTGTTGTTATCTTTTGTAATAGTGTTCAGAGGTGGTTTTGGACTGTTGGTCAGTTTTTGAGGGGGGATTGCGGATTGGTTCTTTGGATTCTTGCTACGTTCGGGTTTTGTTTGGTTTTTTTGTGATTCCCTGCTGCGTTGGAGGATTTTTAGGTGGAGGTCAGGCAGTTTGATGATTTTGAGCTTGCGAGCAGTCTTTTGCTTAGGTTGCTTGGCGGTGTTGGTCTTAGCGTCATTGGGATATTCGAGGTCGGTGCTTTCTTTGACAATATCTGCAATCATACCGCGCAAGAGATTGGCCTGCATGGCGCTTTTTTTGCTGCTAGGATGGCCAATGAGGCGAATTTTGATGCGAATAGGGGAGAAATTAGGGGTGGGAAGAGATTTTTTGAGGTCTTCCGGAGTGATATAGTATAGTTCCCCATTAGCGTGAGCTAGCCAACTTGGCTCGCGATGACAAGTTTGAATGAGCTCGGGAGTGGTATAGCCACGGATGGTTTTTAAGGTATTCTCAATAGTGTTAAGTATGTCCCGGTATTGTTCAAGCATGGTGGTTTCGGCGTCGATTTCGGCGTCAGTATGGTTGCGGACGGCGTATTCTTCGGCGGTATAAGAGAGGTCATCGGGATCGTCGCGGTGGCTGACGATGATATTGAGTGAATTTTCGGCTAACGTAGCAAAACCTTCTGGAATCGGACCGAGAGGTGAGCGTATATAAGCGATGTCTTCTGGGGTCATGAATTTTTTACGAATCAGCTCTTTGTGCACAAAATAGATGATCCGGGCGAAACGAACTCGGCTAATAGGGGTGCGATTAATGCGAAGAATAGTGTGGGCGAGCTCTTGAATAGTCATAAATGTGTTTATTGGCGATTTTTAGCCGGTTTGGGGCGGTTTTTATTATTACCTTGCTTGCGGAGCGGTCGGAAGATTGGAGACTCTTTGACGGTCTCTGAAGCGTTATTTTGCGGGTTTTGGTTGTCTGATGGCGTGATGTGCTGCTTGGCAGCGACGAGATCACCTAAATCTTTGAGGCTGTTACGCTCTTTGCCTTCGGCGGCGTTAGGCGAGAGTTTGAGTTTTTTAAAATCGGCTTGCGGAGTAGGAACATACTGAAATCCGCCTTTATTTTCTCTATTTCCAGCCATAAACATGGCGCCGCCAGATCTAGTAGTGTAGCTATTATTGATTTGGCGATTAATGATATCTTGTTCGCTGGCGGCACGGCCGCTATCGGAGAGTTCTTTTTTGTATTTTTCGGATTGTTCAATGGTTTCACGGATCTCAGCTTCAATTTCGGCGCGTGGGCGGGCATTTTGGCGTCGGGAATTGTCGATAATCTTGTCAAAATTATCTTGAGGGGTGGTTGGTAGGGATAGAGTGGTAGCAGAAAACGCAGGAGCTTTTTCGCCGTTAACGATCATCGAGATAACGAAATGGCGGTTGCTCATCTGGATAAGGTCGGATTGGTCGAAAGTAGGTTCGAATTGTTTGGCGAGAATCGGGGCGTCATCAGCGGAGACGCGGAAAGAGATGGTGGTACCAACGTTACCGAAGACGGCGTCACGAACAGAATCGGTCATCTGAGAGATATATTGGTTGGCGACGGTGAGGTTGAGGCCGTATTTGCGAGCCTCAGAGAGGATAACGGCGAAAGAATCGGTGGCGAAGTTCTGGAACTCGTCGACGTAAAGATAGAATGGGCGTCGGTCGGCGACATCGGGGATGTCACTACGACTCATGGCGGCTAGCTGAATCTTGGTAACGAGGAAGGCGCCGAGAATGCCAGCGTTATCTTCGCCGATTAGACCTTTAGAGAGGTTAACGACGAGAATTTTGCCTTCATCCATAATTTTGCGCACATCGAAACTAGATTTGGGCTGACCGATAATATTGCGAATAATTGGATTGGCAGTGAAAGCACCGACCTTATTGAGTACTGGCGCAATACCTTCGTTGACTTGCTTTTCATTCCATTGGCCAAATTCATGTTTCCAGAATTGCAAGACGGTGACGTCCGTACAATAATCTAAAGTCTCCTTGCGAAAATCTTTATCTGTTAATAATCTAGAAATGTCGAGCAAAGTAGTGGAAGGGCGATCAAGCAGAGCCAGAATAGTGTGGCGTAAGATATGTTCAAGACGTGGACCCCAAGAATCGCCGAACATACGCTTAAGCACGCCGATAACCTCAGAACAGACGTTAGGTTTGCGACTGGGATCGCTTACTTCGAGCGGGTTGAAAGCGACTGGATACTGAGTGTCGGCTGGGTTGAAATAGATTACGTCATTAACACGAGATTCCGGCACAAAGCGGAGGTTATTAATAGCGAAATCGCCATGCGGATCAATAATACAATAACCTTGATTGTAAAAAACATCACTAAGGGCGAATAATTCAAGCATACCAGATTTACCCGCGCCGGTCTGACCGATGATGTAGACGTGCCTGCTGCGGTCTTTTCTAAGCATGCCGAATTGATGATTAATGCCGCGGAAATTAGTGAGACCGAAGGCGGATATATTCTCATCGTGAGCAGGATTACCAGTGACGAGCGGAAGTTTGGCGGGCGGCTCGGCGGTCTTCGAGGTAGCCCAGACGATGTTTGGAGTTTCTACGGAAGTGTGTGGCAGGTGATAGACGGAGGCCAGCTCAGAAATGTTCAAAATAAAACCATGATTGGCGAATTGGCGCATTTTATAGGCGTCAAGGTCTTCATTCTTGAAACTGCCGCCAGTGAGTTTAAAGCCGTTGAGGTTGGTAGAATTATATTGTTTGAAAGTACCAACAAGGGCTTGCATATTGAGCTTGGCGCTGATTTGGTCTTGACCGAGGTAGACGAGGCGAATTTTAACTTCGTAGCCGAGTTTAGTGGCTTTTTCTTCGGCCTTGGCGATGCGGGTTTTGTCACGTTCGGAAAGTTCGGGTGCGCTAGCTTTATCGCCGCCACCTTCAGGCGGACGAATGAGCGCCCAGAGAGCCTGGCCAAGCCAAGTCCAGTCAATAAAGCCGCCTTTTTTGCCAGTTTTGACGGTTTTGACCCATTTGTCGGTGACTTGTTTGTGCCAATCATCAGGAATAGGGCGAGTGAGAATCTGGATCCATAGTTCTTCCGAAGCGTCAGGGTTAAGCTTAGCTAGAGTACCGGTGATACCGGCGAGAGGGTCAACCTCGAAGTTGTCAAAAGTTTTAATCGGCAGGGCGCTGTCTTCAATAAGCGTAAGCTCGGCGGAATATTCGACTGGGTATTTGGAGCGGTCATCGACGTAATCTTCGTCCATGCGATAGATTTGCACGGTAGGATATTGGGCGTAAATTTGCCCCTCGACAAAGCTTTGTAGGATTTTTGGTACCCAAACATAAAAACGAATCTGTCCACTAGTGGAGACGATTTCAAAGCTGAGATGCTCTTGAACTCCACCGGAGCTCTTGAGCTCTTCAGTGTCGCGCAAAATGCCATGAAGGCTAGCGAAAAGTTGCTCAGCGGCTAATTCCTTTTTGTCGTTGGCGCGTGGAATTTCGAGCATCAAAAGTACAGAATCGACGTTTAAGACTTTGAGTTGATTGAGCTTTTTGTAATTTCGATATGTCAAAAAGCCGAGGATTCCGACAATAGGAATCCACACGAAAGGCTGGATAATAAACTGAATGATTTGTGCTAGCATTTGAATACTCTTATTTTACTATGTTTTTGGTGTTTGGAGAATGGTGGAATGTTTATTTTTTAGCAAGGGTGTAATGGTCTTTGCCAACTTTATCAAACAATTCTTTGTTCTGAAGGTTGAGTAGAACGGTAGTCTCTTTGACCTTGCGGGCGCGAAGTACGCGTTTGACGATTTCTTCGCGAGTGAGAGGCTCATTAGCTTCTTTAAGGATGTTGGTGATGATTTCGGCAACGGTGCCTTTGGTGTAACCCCAAGTGTTGAGGGCGTAAATACCGCGTCCAATGAGGACGAAACGAGAATCTTTGATTAATTCGTTATGAATGGCCTGGGTGGTGACGTTCTTGCGGCGAAAATCAGAAGCGGAGATAGCATCGGCGATGTCAGAGAAGTGCATCGGCTCTTTCTTGGCCTCGAGGACGACGAAGATCTTGTCGCGAATATTGCGAGGATTGACAGTGGGCCATTTAGCGAGACCCCAGAAGCCATTAAGTGTAGCGAGGAGTTTAGAAATGGAAGCAATGGCGCGAATAATATCAGGATGTTCGTAGTCTAAGACGGCGTCGAGTTCGTCGATGGTCATTGGCTCACCGTGTTTCTTGATGACGTCAACGATTTCGTTTACATGTTCTTCGACGAAATCGGAATCACCATAAGAAGCGATACCAACGCCAGAATAGTAATGATCATTTTCGTCGATTTCGGTGAGATTCTTAGAGATAGAGCTAAGAAAAACGAGTTTAGCGCGCTCGGCTGGTGTAGAATCGTGGCCAAAAATGCGCTTAGCGAGGTCTGTAGTGCGAGCGACGCGACCCATCTCGGTAAGATTACGAATGATTAATTTTTCGGCAGCAGCGAGCTCGGCGATATTGCCTTCTTCGGCGCCAATGCGCAAGCGTACGAGAATGGCTTTTTCAAGCTGACGCACGCGTTCACGTGTAATGTTAAGTAGCTCGCCAATTTGTTCCAAAGTTTCTTTTTGACCACTTAGCCCAAAACGGCGAGAGATAATTTCACGCTCGCGATCTTGTTCAATAATGCTCAAGCTGCCTGTGATTGCGTTTTCGATGATACTAGCGTTCTGATCCATCGGATTCCCTTCATTCCCCACTCAAACGTAAATTATTTTAATATTATCAACTATTTTTAATGATAGCATAATTTTTTGTTAGTGTCAACGATATTTTTGACTTTTTATAGCTATTATCCCAAAAATGGTGAAAAGTACCTCTTGGCTGTATTAGGAAGGAACGTAATAACTATCTCTTCGTTAGCATCTTTATTATAGCACTTTTTGGCTAATTTTGGCGAAAAAGTGTCTAAGAGTTTGTAAGAATTACAACTAATGGTGAATGAATTAAGTCTCTCATACTTTAAATTAGTAACCTAGAGGCATGGATTGGAGATACTGTAATTTTTGCATGGTTATATCTTCATTGTAGCATAGATTGCTTAAAAAGTCAATAGATAAATCATAAAAAGTATGATTTTGGGTGGATAATAAGGATTTTATTATGCCTGTCTACTTTTTAGCAGTCTTCGTAGTAGCCTTTTTGGCAGTAGTTTTTTTAGTCGTTGTCTTCTTGGTAGTAGTCTTCTTGGTGGCGGTTTTTTTGGCAGTAGTTTTCTTGGCTGTAGTCTTTTTAGGAGCACCCTTGGCTGTTTTTGTGGTAGTTTTTTTGCCAAAACGTCCACCACGACCAGGAGCCTTCTCGTCGAGGCGTTTTTTGGCTTCCTCGAAAGTAATTGTCTTGGGATCTTCGTCTTTAGGGATTTTGATATTATTAAAACGGCCAGGGCCTTTAATGTAAGGGCCGTAGGCGCCATTGATGATCATAATATCACCCCAGTCGGCGATGATAGAATCCATTTTGGCTTGATAAAGCTCGTTGGCACGTTCAAAAGTGACAGTGTAGGGATCTTCGCCTTTGATAGGGATGTTGTATTTGCCGGCTTTGAGGTAAGGGCCGAAGGGGCCGCTCGAGACGATAATTGTGGCGCCGTCTTTGGCTTTGCCGAGCTCGCGTGGGAGAGCTGGCAGGGTGAGCTGCTGGAGGGCAGCTTCGAGAGTGACGGTTTTTTCGGTCATGCCTTTAGGGAGTGGCGCAAAACGAGGTTTTTCGCCGGTGGTTTTTTCGTTGTCGCCAAGCTGAATGAACGGGCCGTTGCGGCCGATTTTCGCATAAATAGGTTGACCGGTCTCGGGGTGAGTGCCGAGCTGACGAGCATTATTATAACGGGCGGCGTCATCGGATTTGAGGACTTCTTTTTGGAATGGACCATAAAAATCTCGCAGCATTTGTACGCGTTCGAGCTGGTGTTCGGCGATTTTGTCGAGATCCTCCTCGATATGGGCGGTGAATTTATAGTCAACAATATTATTAAAGTTATCAGTCAAAAAGCCAGCCAAGAGTTCGCCGATCGGAGTTGGCAAGAGTTTGCCTTTGGTAGAGCCGGTTTTTTCGGTGACAATTTCGCGTTTTAAGTTCCCTTTTTCGAGGGTGATCTGGACAACTTCGCGCGGTTCGCCTTCGGATTCGCCTTTGATGACGTAGCCGCGAGTTTGAATGGCGGACATAATAGAGGCATAAGTGGAAGGGCGACCAATGCCTAACTCCTCGAGTTTTTTGACCAGCGAACCTTCGGTGTAGCGAGCGGGCGGTTTGGCGAAATTCTGGCGGGCAGTAATGATGCTAGCTTTCAAGGGGTCGTGGACGGTGAGTTTGGGCAGTTCTTCTTCTTTGCTGCGACCAGTGACTTTGAGAAAGCCGTCAAAGGTGATGACTTCGCCTTTAGCCTCGAAAAGATGTTTTGGCTCGGCGGGTGTCGTGATTTTGATGGTAGTTTTCTCAGTTTTAGCGTCAGCCATTTGAGTGGCGAGAGTGCGATTGCGGATCAGCTTATATAATTTGCGCTCGTAATCGTTTTTGCCGGCGATTTCCTGTTCGATGTGGGTAGGACGAATAGCTTCGTGGGCTTCTTGAGCGCTGGAATTTTTGGTTTTGAAATTGCGAACTTTAAGATACTCTTTGCCAAAGGTGTTTTCGACGTAGCTGGCGGTCATGGCGATGGCTTGCTTGGAAAGATTAAGGCTGTCGGTACGGTGGTAAGTAATAAGACCGGCTTGATAGAGAGCCTGAGCGGCGGTCATCGTGGCCTTAGTAGACATGCCGAGGCGAGAGTTGGCCTCGATTTGCATAGAAGCGGTGGTGAAAGGCGGGCCAGGGCGGCGGACGCCAGGAGTAGTCGTGATGTCGGCGACCTCCCAGTCGGCAGCCTTGATGCTTTCGAGGTAATCAGCGGCAGCTTTTTCGTCAGCAAAAGTATGATCAAGCGTAGCGGAAAGTTCGTCTTTGTCTTGCGTGGTGAATTTCCCTGTCACCTTGAACTTGGCACTGGAGGCGAATTTTTCGATTTCATACTCTTTTTCGACCACGAGACGTAGCGCTGGACTCTGAACGCGACCAGCGGAGATGGCGCCTGGCACCTTGCGGCGGACCACGCCGGAAAGATCGTAACCTACGAGCATATCGAGAGTTTGGCGAGCCTGTTGGGAATGAACCATATCCATATCGACATGCCGAGGGGATTTGATGGCGGCCTCTAGAGCGGGCTTAGTAATTTCGTGGAAAGTGATGCGATTAGTGTTCTTGGGGAGCTTGAGAACTTCCAGCAAATGCCAAGAAATAGCCTCTCCTTCGCGGTCTTCGTCGGTCGCTAGCCAGATGGTTTCGGCTTGGCCGGCAGCACGCTTGAGATCAGATATGATTTTTTTGTGCCCAGGATCGATTTCATAAGTGACATCAAAGGTATCTTTATCGACATGTGTGTCTTTGCGAATATGTCCAACCGAGGCAAGGACGTGAAAATCTTTACCGAGGTATTTTTCGATAGTATGAGCCTTGGCAGGAGACTCGACGATAACTAGGTTTTTAGGCATATATCATTTAGTGTAGCATATTTACTGCGAAACACAAAATGGGCAAAATAATAAGAAAATGCCCTCTCCATAAAGCGGAGAGGGCAGCGGAGGAGACTTAGAAAGTTAAAAGTAGATCATGGCTTGGAATCGGGCTTGGATAATAAGTTGCTTAATGTTTTGTCTTGATGTAGCTAATCAAACTTCAGAATTAGATCTGAACCGGCTCGGCATCATAGAGGAATTCTCCCTGCTCATCGACGAGGTCCTGCGCGAAACAGTTGATATACCACTGCTCCTTAAGGTCATGCTCTTGACTATACCAGATAATAATGTTGTTATCGGCGTCGAGAGCGCACAAACTACTGTGGTTGCAAGGGTGCCCTGAACGCTCAAAATAATACGAGAGCCAAAGCTGAGTTGAGTCGCCAGTCGAGCTGTTTTCGAGCGTGAAGTTGGCGGTGCAGCAGGGATATTCAGTATTGAGTGTTTCATCATAGAAACTGCCGGTTTCGGCAAGAATATCTCGTACGGTGTCGCAGCCTTCAAGATGATGCTGAAGCAGGAGTCGCTCAAATTCGAAACTCTGAGTGGCTGGAAGTTCCATAAACTCAGCAATAGTGTGTCTAATCGCGTTAATAGCTTGGTCGAGGCCGCCGGATTCGGATAATTTGATTACGATCATAAAAGATCCTCCTAAGAATAAAAGTACCACCAAAAGATGGTCTATATATCATTATAGCATACTTTCCTTGAAAAAGCAATAGTTTTTTGGAATTTCCGTCTGGTCACAGTTTTCATAATGATCCTTTCAAGATGCAGAGATTACTGCCAGTTGAAAGTGAGAGGTTTCGTTTACTATTAGATTATATTTTTGCTTAAAAATCAATGGTTTCTTGCTAAAAGATGGCGAGAAAAGATGATTTTTGAATAAAATTAACGGATATGCTTGTTATTTTTGAAAATTTTGTTATACACTGGGGCGGAGTGGTATGCTAGTAACTTCGACAAAGGGAAAGGCAGGGTTGGGAGTTATTTTGGCGGAAAGGTGGACATGTTGAAAAATCTACTGGCCAGGTTGGCAACAAAAATGGTCGGCAAACTGCTTCGTAACGGCAAGAAAACCGACCAAGTTGTCAATAATGTTGTCGTGAATGTCAAAATTGATATTCATAACAACTAATTGGCACGACCATAATAACTGCACCTTATCTCTAGTGTAGCGCATGATTGCGTTTATGTCTAGATTTTTTGAAAAAATCACAAAAAATCGCGAGGATAGCACTCGTTTTAACAATTGGGAACAGTCGTGAGATTAGCTTAGGTGTATTTAACGGCTTTATTAATGATCGACATGACGCGAGGATATATGGGTGTGCTGTGTCGGATTTACTATGGTTTGGGGCTATGTTGACGAATTCGCTAAAACATAACTATAGCCGCGTTGTGTTAGATATGTTGTGGATCGGGTCGGTGTTTGCGTATAGGGTATTGAAAAAAGGCACCAAAAAGCCCTAGGTAAGGGTGGGCATCACCTAGGGCTATTTGGCCCTACAACGCATCGTCGTTCGACTCCGGAAAATTCCCGGAAGCGCGACCCACCTCACAACAAACACGGGGCCCGCCGGTTATAGGGATTGCTATGCCTTCGAAGCTTCCCTAAAAGTGGAGGTAATACTTATAACTTAAGACCAATTAAAGAAGAAATCTTAAGCCCTAGGGGTTTCAAAAGCACGCAATTTCGTCAGCCTTTGGAGATTGCGGAATAATAAAATTATTGCGCTATATGACTGATCGAAATTATGATTTATTTAGGTACAGTTGGAGCTAAATCAACTCTAACTTGTAAGCATTATAGCACACGGAGAAATAAATGTCAATACTTTTTTCACAAAATCTTTCAAGTCACAACGAAATTGCACCCCAAGAGACCAATTTTACAGAGGTGTTATGCTCTATTGCGGTTGTGCCTAAAAAGTTGTATTTTTATGGAGAAATGCCCGAAAACGGGTCAAAAAGTGTTGTAAAAAATACAACATACGGAAGAAAAATAAACGAAGCGGAAAGAGCTAAAAATGATGACTTGGAAGTGGCAAAAAGGCTGAATTTTGACGATAAAAATAGCCATGAAACAGGCTCTGAAGGTACAAAAATGCCAAAATTATGCCAGAATGATATAAAAACGTCAAAAAATGGGTTAGAGATGGAAAAGTCGCCGGTTTTGGCGATAGTAGGTACGCGAAAACCAACTAAATATGGTGAGAAGATTGCTTATGAGTTGGCTTATGAAGCGGCAAAACGAGGTGCAGTGGTAGTGTCGGGATTGGCATATGGTATTGATTCGATTGCGCATCGAGGAGCGCTGGATGCGGGAGGGGTGACGGTGGCGGTTTTGGGGACGCCAATCGATCAGATTTACCCGCGAGTGCATTTGGGATTGGTGGAGAAAATCGTGGAAACAGGTGGGTGCATTATGAGTGAAATTGCGCCGGGGGAGGAATTTTGGCCAAAAACGAGTTTTTTGCAGCGAAATCGCCTGATTTCTGGGCTGGCGGATGTGGTGGTAATTCCAGAGGCAGCTGAGCGAAGTGGTTCGCTCAATACAGCGGCGCATGCGCTAGAGCAGGGGAAAGAGATTTTTGCGGTGCCAGGAGATATTCTGAGGCCGCAGTCAAGGGGGTGTAACCGGTTAATTAGGCAGGGGGCAATGCCGTATTTGGAGGCGAGTGACGTATTGGATTTATTGTTCCCTCCCGAGAAAAAGCCGAAAAAGCAGCAGGTGAGTTTGATTGGGGATACGGATGCGGAAACGGCAATTTTGGCGGCGCTGATGGTGGGGGTGGACAATGGAGAAGAGATTTTGGAGCGGACGGGTCTTAGTGCGGCGGAGTTTGGGAGGAATGTGACGATGCTGGAGATAAAAGGGCGAGTGAGAGGGTTGGGGATGAATAGATGGGGGTTAAGGTAGAGGCGTAGTTTGTGAGAAACGGCTTGCTAATGTGCTACTAGTTCTGTATGTATACTACTTTCTCGACACGATGTCGCTCGAACCTATCTTCGCTACGCTCAGATTCGCGGGCGTCGTCTCGGAAAAGAAAGTTTTACTTTCTTTTCTCTCGTCTCCTACGCGATTCGTCACAGGTCTCGCGCATCTCTTCCAACGCGACTAAAGTCGCTACCAGTCGGGCGTCACCTCAAGAGAAAGAGTTATACTCTTTCTCTGCTCGGTTCCTACAACTGGACGCTCTTTGCCCTGCGGAATGGTCTCTAAAGTAGTATACATACAGAATCTAAACATCAGGCATAAACTCAAAGCCTTCTCACAAAACTGGCTTTGGAGAGAATGATCCAACCACATTCTCGTGCAACAATATGTAAGCTCTGGAACGGTTTCTGATCGTACAGTAGCTCGTAAGCTCCGCACCCCCTCACAAGATGATCTGCTGGACTATAGATCTATAATCTCACCTACAAAGCCAGGAGTAGGGGGCTTTCCCGCAAAGCTAGGAAGAGGTGACAAGGTTGCTACCTATACTACACTGGATATTGCTACAATATGTTGTTCGCCAAGAAATAGCCTCTTTTATCATTATCCATTATTAGTAGAGACTAGGCAGCGGAGGGATGTGGCATAAGTTTTAAGGACGTCATTATATGATGGAACGACGTATCGTGATGATAAAGTATAAAACGTTAAACTTCCATCTTGCTGGTCTATGCTACTTGTCCAGAAATGACCGTTTGTACCTCTGCTGCCAATGACTGGAGAAAGACTTCTGCTTCCTGCCTGTAATATAAATAAAGGTGATAACATAATGTTGTATGTAGCATCCTCTCCATCTGGCAAAGTAAATCCGTAATTTGACCATGCTCCATTATTATCATTATCGCTCACCAAAAGCATAGAATGGCATTTTAACTTTATCACTATCCATTATTAGTAGAGACTAGGCAACGGAGGGACCAACGTGAAATTCTGCTATTTGCGTAATATTCGTTTGGCTGAGTCTCTGAATTCCATAAATAGAAGTAGTATGTGCCGCTGGATGAATAGGTAGTTGAGGAAAATTGAATATTATAGATACCTGTGCGATCTCTGACATAATATTGAATACCTAGAGATCCAACTCTTGCATAAAATAATGGCGAGAGCCAAATACTATGTGTGGCATTGATTCCGTTTGGTAGCGTGACGCCGGAATTTGCATTGTGTAAATCGCCGGTGCCGTCATCATCGCTCACCAAATAGTGATTTCATGGCTGTATCATTATCCATTATTAGTAGAGACTAGGCAGCGGAGGGATGTGGCATATATCGATGCGCCACCATCATTTCTGGATGGCCAAATAGCTATTAATTGAGCATCGAGAGAATATCTTGAACCTTTTGTGCCAATATTACTTGCAAAGATGGATGTTGATCTGCCTCGTCCATAAAACATCCTTTCGTAGCCATTACTGCCAGCTCGACTAAAGAAGAAAGGTGATAGGCCAACGTTATAAGTCGCTTCTTCGCCATCAGGTAAAGTAATACCACTATTCGCAGTCCATGATCCATCTCGATCATCATCGCTCACCAAAATAATGGTATGGGTGGCTGGTTAAAAGTATAATGCCTAGAAATCTGGGATTGGCGTTATCGAATAATTTATGACGATGTCCTTAGTTATTTCTAATGGATATTGTATTTTTAATATTTATTTCTAAAGAGAGACAACTATTTAATACGACTGTTAAGTTATAGGATTGCTGCGGTTTCCGTATGACACACTATTGATATAATCTAGTTAAGAGGTAGATTTTATGAGATTTATGCTTTGGGCTGTTTTTTGGCTATAAATTTGAAGATAAGGTTTAAATTTTGGGTTGGTTAAAAAATAGACAATGATAAACCCCCTCCATTTCTTGCGAAATTAGAGGGGGCAGAGAAAGGGAGGTGAAAAAAATGAAGAACGAAAGTCAGCAATACCAGCATGTGATATGCTGACAAGATAAAGGCAAAACTATCTGCTATCTGCAGGCGTACGGCAGGACTAACCTTTCCGTGTCTGCGAATTTGGTGCTAACCCCAGTGCTCGGGAACTCGAATTTAACGCTGCCGTCGAGCTGCATGACGGTGACAAATTCGCCGATCCCCTCGTCTAAACAGAGGATGATATCGACGAAGTCTCCACGGCACAGCTCGTAATCGCCGGGAAGTGTAACGTCGTCTACCACGCAAGCGTGGATGACAATGTCCTTCGGATTCCCGCCGAAGCATCTCTGCTCCGTTACGATCAGATTGACGGGTGTGTCAACGGTCGACACGGGAACCATCCTGTTGTTAGCATTGCACTCAAAGCGCTGGCTCACGGTAATATCTACAGGAACGGGAGTCAGCGTCATTGAGTAGGCGCTGTTGATTGACCTGTTAATCGTGTCAAGGGATACCTTGCCAGTGATCAGCAAAGCGTTGCTTTCAGTTGTAGTATTGTTTTTCATGTCTATCCTCCTATAAATGTGCAAACTTTTTTGGTTAAACCCATGTATTAGCTACTCTTCCATAGTAGCACACATTACTAAAAAAGTCAATACCTTTTTCATGAAATTATGCTATTTTGGCAATATTTTTATGGCTATTCCCTGTTACTGGTTATGAAAAATTGAATAAAAATGATTTAGAAATTGGAGAAAAAGCCCGAAAATGGTAAGTTTAAGGATATCGTGTTCGGAAAAAATGAGGTTGTATCGTGATTGAAAAATCACCGGATAAATGGTATTGGATTGGTATAACTTATTTTAAATAGAGGTTATGATGTATAGGATGTGAATTTTTGGCTACCTAACAGCGTAGGTGGAAGAGGTTGACTTATAAAAAGCTAAAGTAAATTTTCTCATTTCCTTGCTCGTTCTAAGACCTTACAGTCTAGAAAAGATTGCGTCGCTCTAGATAAAAAGTGCAACTTTTTATCTACTCGCTTCCTTGCCTTTTGGTGAGCGATGATGATACGATGGTTGGAACGTGGCACGAGGCAAATAAAGGCATCACGCTACCAAATAGTAGTAAAGCAACACATAATATTAACCTATCGCCACTTTTTCTAGACAAAATCGGCTTCGCCATAAGAGGAAGTACGAATGGATGGATTTATATTGTTGATTCTCGTGGCGCTGATGGGTACTACTGGTCATCGACCAGAAGAAGCAGCTCTGCTTCATATTACGCAAGCTTTAATGGTTTGACTGTTTCTCCAACAACAGGTGCTGGATCATTCTATTCCTATTCCCTCCGCTGCCTAGTCTTTACTAATAATGGATAATGATACGGCCGCGTTTTGAGATGTTGAGGGGTTAAGAAATGTGGCAAGGAGCGAATTTAGGTAGCGGGAAAATGATGCAATTAGGCGAAATTGTCGATTTCGGCGGAGGACTTTTGGAGGATGGTGGGGAGAGCGGACTTTTCGGCGGCGGAGAAATGGCCGAGCACGAAATTAATGTCGCCGAGTTTGGTGCGGATTTCGGGATTGTCAGTGCCGAGGCGGAGGCGAGAAAAATCGGTAGTGCTAAGGTGGTTAGTGATGGATTTGAGGCCGTTGTTGCCACCACTACTGCCTTTGGCGCGGAGGCGTAGCGTACCAAAAGGCAGATCAAAATCATCACAAATGACCAGAATATCGGCGGGTGGGATTTTATAGAATTTGGCAAACTCGGAAACGGCTTGGCCGGAATCGTTATAAAAAGTCTGAGGTTTGATAAAAATCGCGTTTCCCTCTTTGAGCCAGATAGCGTGGAATTTGGGGTTTTGCCAAGTGAGATTGTGGATCTTGGCATAAAAGTCGAGGGCTAAAAAACCGAAATTATGGCGAGTGAAATTGTATTCTGAGCCAGGGTTACCAAGACCGACGATGAGTTTCATATGGTTATCATACAACATATTGACTTTTGTTGCAAGGTGTGATATAATGGAAAGGTTAGGGTGCTGTTTTGGCCCTGATGGACTTTTTGTTTTTGGCTTTCACTTTATTTGTAGTAGAATTGTTGTTTTGTATCTCGCGGAGGGGTCAGATTTATCCTATCTCTGGAGAGTTTTTCTAGAGGTAGGTGCGTAAGGTCTGTTTTGCGTTTTTCTGGCTTTAGATTTTTGGTCTTGGCACAGTAGTATATGTTGTAGAAAAGGAGAGATAATTTTGAATTTAGGCAATGTTTTTGCGGAAGTAGCGGAGATTTATGCGCTGCCGATAGCTGGCGGTCCGAGATTAGTGGATCACAATTTGGCGGTTTCGGTTGCGATAAGGGCACGGGATTATGATCGTCTGGAAGACGCGGTGAAGCTGGAGGGGATTGTCAGACAAGGCATTGCAATGCTTAGGCTTGAGCTGGATGAAAACTTGCATCAGCGGGTGCCTCTGCACTATGAGGATTATGTCTTGCATGGCGATGGTGAGCCGCTAACACTGGATTTGTCTGGAGAGGAAAATCAGAGGTTGATGGTTCTGGTTACGCTAAAGGCGATGGAGGTAATGCATAACGCATGGGTTCAGCTGCATTTGGAGGAATTCGATAACAAAGCGAGCATCTTGAAAATGCAGCGGATCATGGATGATCAATTCAGGAGAATGTTCGTCCCGTTCCCGCTTCTGGGGTGGCGGATCGCGAAGAAGTATTACGAAATAACGCATGTGTTATTGGCGTGCGATTCGTTGCCAACGGAATTGTCAGTATTAGCGCATTATGAATGCGTGACGAGGCAGTTTTGCGAGGAGAATGGTATCTATGATTTGACGACACTGCAGATGAGGCTGACCGAAGGGTCGGGCTTTTATCCTATCCTGAAGGGCGCGGCGGAGGAAAATCTGACGCGTAGCCAGAGTTCTAGTAGGGTGGCGAATGTCATTCTGAAGGATATTGTTGTAAAGAAGTAATTTTTTGTAAATTAAAGTAAAGTGAAAGCAAAATGAGGAAGGCCGGAGTGTAAAACTGCGGTCTTTTTCTGATGGTAAGTGAAAATAATAGACGATGGTATAATGGATATATCTAAAGTCGCGAGGGTGAAGATTCGTGATGATAACGGAAAGGTGCTGGCAGAATATGTATTCTAAAGCAAAAGTGATAGTTGGGGTGGTGGTTGAGAAAGATGGGAAATATTTGCTAGTTCAGGAAGCTAAGGAGAAATGTCGCGGAAAGTGGAATTTGCCGGCGGGGCATCTTGATTCAAATGAGACGGTAATGGCCGCGGCGAAATGTGAGGCGAAAGAAAAAACTGGCTATGACATTACACTAACAGGAGTTTGTCAGATTGGCAGCAGGATCTCAGCGGATGAAATATTTGTATCGATAATCTTTAAAGCGGAGGCATTAGGCGGAGAAATAGCCTTTGATACGAAGGAAATTTTGGATGTAAAATGGTTTTCTTATGATGAGGTTTTGGCTATGAAGCTGGGGCTTAGAAATGAGGGGATGGTGCTTGGTGCGATTGATAATATGAGAAAGGGATTAATTGCGCCGCTGGATATTGTAAGGCAATATTAGGGGTATTTTGGCGGAAAGATGCTTCTAGGAAAGAAAATGTTGTAAAATTTACAACATTTGTGGTGAGATGTACGTTGGCAGACAAAGTCGTATAATAAGGGTCATCCGGCAGGATGACCCTTATTGAGGATATACGTATGAACTATAACAAACGTACAATCAGGACTTTAACACATTGTTTTTACGATTTGAAGTACCATTTCGTATGGACGCCAAAGTATCATGGTAAAGTTCTCGCAGACGCAAAAGTAAAACAAGAATTAAAAAGAATCATAGAGCAAATAGCAAAATGGAAACACTGGGAACTGTTGGATCGATGTAAGAAAACTAATAAATAGATTCATGGTGGCCTCTGCTGGGATCGAACCAGCGACCCCTCCGATGTGAACGGAGTGCTCTAGCCACTGAGCCAAGAGGCCATGTTGCACCTGAACCTATTTATTAATCTTCTTGCTTTCTTATTCAGTATATTAGTAGTTTCTTTGACTGTAAATGCCTTAATTATTAAACGTGGAGCTTAGATATAACTAAAAACTGATGAATGGCTTTTGGCAAAAGCCTTAAGAGAAAGCTGGCTGAAAAACAGGTATAGGGTGGGAAGAAAGCAGAGATCACAAAAACTGCTTTCCCGCGCCCTATGTATGCTATAATAGCATAAATTATGATGAATGAACAGAATTTTAACGAAGAAAAAGCGCAGATTGAAGAGTTCTTGGCGCAAACAGAAGCCTATGCGGATCCGGATTTTGCCGCGAAATCTCGGAGATTGGCGGAGATTAACGAAATCTTAGATTTGATAGAGCAGATTAAGCGGGCTAAGCAGAATCTGGAAGAGGCAACAGAGTTGATTCACGATCCAGAATTAGGCGAGATGGCGCAAGAGGATGTGCGGTTGCTGGGTCAAAAAATCGATGAGTTGAATGTGGAGCTTGAAGAAAAACTATTGCCACGGGATCCGGCGGATGATAAGCCGGCGATTATGGAAATTCGGGCGGGGGCAGGCGGAGATGAAGCTTCCCTTTTTGCAGGCGAACTTTATCGTATGTATGTGCGTTATGCGGAGCGACATGGGCTGAAAGTGGAGCTCTTGAGCCAAAATGAGAATGAGGCGGGTGGAATGAAAGAGGTAATCATTCGGATGTCGGGTGAAAAACCTTATGGACAAATGAAATTTGAGGGTGGAGTGCATCGGGTGCAACGGGTGCCGGTGACGGAGAGCCAGGGGCGGATTCATACCTCGACGGCGACAGTGGCAGTCTTGCCGGAGGCAGCGGAGACGGATATTGAGATAAAGCCGGAAGATCTGCGGATTGATATTTACCGATCTGGAGGTCACGGTGGTCAGGGCGTGAATACGACGGATTCGGCGGTGAGGATTACGCATTTGCCGACGGGGATCGTGGTAGCGATGCAAGATGAGCGAAGTCAGCAGCAGAACCGGATTAAGGCAATGGCAGTGCTACGTTCGAGGTTGATGGAGAAGAAATTACAGGAAGAGCGACAGGCGGCAAGCGATGCACGGAAGAGTTTGATTGGTTCGGGGGATCGGAGTGAGAAGATTCGGACCTATAATTTCCCACAAGATCGGATCACTGATCATCGGATTCATTATTCACGATCGAACATTGGTGCGGCGATGGATGGAGATGTCGAGGATTTAATCAGAGAGTTGACGCAGGCGGAGCGTCAGTTGCCGGAAGAGTAGTGTGGTATAATGTGATGGAGGGGGGAGTAGCTTAAGATAGGAGGTGTCGGTTTTGGAAGTGGCTGGATTGCTTTTTGTGATTCCGGGTGGTGTTGGTGTTTTGATGATGGTAAGCGGTTGGCTATTTAAATATCCATGACTATTCTGGATGGGACTGGCTATAGCGGTGATATCATGGGTAGCGATATTTATTATGATGCTGACCGATAAGACGTATGCTGAATATGAGACTCGGAAGGAGCGTATTTTAGAAGCGTTAGATTATGGCGGCGTGCGTTATCCGTTATTCAGTATTGCTTTTGCGGCTTGCGCTGTGGTAGTGATATTGATGGGGCCACTTGGAGGAATAGGTTATGCGATCTGGAAATTTGTGCTTTGGTCACGATGTAAATGTAGAAGTGCTGCTTGACTTTGTTTGGAAAGGAATGACTGTATGAGTACTTGGTTTGGCTATCCTTTGATCTTTGTGGCTTTTATTATATGCTTAGTATCTGCTCTGCTTGGTCTTACGCATATCGTGCCGATGCAGCTGGCTGTAACAGTAATTGTTGTCTGTATGACAGTTTGCTGGATATGCCTTTTGCTAAATATTCGGAGCGATATTAAGTCTGATTGGCGCTATTTGCGGAAAGCACATGAGAAACGGAATCCACGCAAGATTGCGACTGGTAGAAAGCGGCTAGTGCAAAATTTGTTGTGGTTGATCTTTTCGCCGTTAGTAGTGATAGTTTCGGTAGCTTGGGGCGGTGTTGTTCTGGTACTGATAACTGTCGCGGAGGTACTTGATCAGTTCGACGAAAAAGCAAGTGCGTAGATTAGGTTGACATGTTTTATAGTAGACCCCCCTCCTCACCCCGCTACGGCGGGGATTTTTTATGATGTACGTAACCTAGCTTCATAGAGGACTGTTGGGACGGCGGGGGGTGGGGTAAAATCGGTGGGGCGGAGTGGTAGGCGGATACGGGCGTTGTAATCATGTAGGATCTGTTGTCCGAGTTGGGAGGTATAATGGCGGTCGGTAGGAATGAGTTTTAGGGCGAGCTGTTTCTGGAGTATCAGGTAGATTGCGCTGGGTTTGAGGTGGTTGGGAGTGGATCTTGAGATAATTTTACCATCTTGGTTAGCGAGATTGAGCAGTTTATAGAGGATTTCGGCAGAAAGATGGAATGGCGGATTGGCAAAAACTTTATAAGGTTCGGTCGGTAGATCGAGTTGTAAAAAGTCTCGCTCAATGACGCGAACGTTTTCGATATGGTATTTTTGAAGATTGGCACGGAGTTTCTCGGCGGTGTTGTGGTCGGGCTCGATAGCCCAGACTTCGCGGACGCGCTTTGCTAGGGCAATAGTAATTACGCCTGAACCGGCGCCAATGTCAAGTACGAGGTTGCGCTTTTTGAGATTGCTATGGCCAATGAGTTTAAGCGCAAGACGGGGCGACCTGAGAAAGTGTTGAGAAAGGAGATGATTGCGGGTTGACATTGTCGCTATTATAACATGAATAAGTCCGAGATGGAATGTGATATAATCAGGAGTGAAGATGGGGGAGTTCTTTAGAGAGGAGTTGGTTTGCATTGAAAAAGTGGATACAGATGAATAGTGATATGATTGTGATGGTATTCGGCTTTGGTCTCTTTGATACTGGATTGGTATTGGCGGTATTGGGTTTTATTTGGGAGCTTTGGTTGATGATGTAGATCGGGATAGCAATATGCGTGGTTTTGCTGACAATGATAACGATTGCAGTATGCAGTTCAAGTGGTTTTGCTGTGGGGGTTGTGGTATTACTCTTTTTTGCGTTCTATGCGGTCGCTGCTTTGCCAATGCTGCTAATAGGCTGTACGATAGATTGTTTCGCTAAACTTAAACGTGCCAAGTAACAGTTTTTAGGCAGACTCTCACCTCTTTCCCCTGCGTATTGCGGGGTTTTTTATGATTGAGAAACAATAATATTAGAAGTGGTGCTAATTTCGTTGGTGATTCCCTCTCCAGTATTAGGAACGTCGGAGGAGTAGATAAAATCTCCCAGAAAAACGAGAATAAGAACAAGGCAGAGGAATTTCTTGGGGCGGAGATTGAGACGATTAAATAAATTGGTAAAGAATGGATAGAGAAAATAAACAATAGCAAGGCCACAGAGGCCAAAAGAAAGGATGCTGGTGAAACAGATGCGGCCGTGAAGGCTGAGAAATTGACCGGTGTAATCCCACCATTTGAGGTGTTTGAAAGTTTCTAGATACCAACCGGTGAAATATTCTAAAATCCCACAACCGATGGCAGAGGCGAGGAAAACGGTGACAGGATGTTTCTTGAAACGCTCAAAACATAAGGCGATAAGGAGGCCGCCACAGCCGTAAATCGGCAGCCAAGGGCCATGAAGGACGCCGCGATTAACGAAGTTGCCAGTCATAAAAACGAAAAGAATCACCTCCCAAATCCAGCCAATGAATGCGCAAACAAAAAAGAAGAGGATGTAGTTTAGGATAATATTCTCGGTGGTAAGAGTGTGCTTCGTAGGGGATTTTGTTGGTGCTGGCATAATACTTATTGTAATTATACGATATTTTGGCGAAAATGGGGAGGAATACTGAAAAATATGTTAAAATAAGGATATATGCACCGGTAGCTCAGTGGATTAGAGCATCTGTCTTCGGAACAGAGGGTCGTAGGTTCGAATCCTATCCGGTGTACCATAGAAAATAGCTTACCTTTGGGTAGACTATTTTCTATTTATGGTCAGAAAAGATAAGAACCGTAGGTTCGGTCGCTGTAGGAGACGAATAAAGAAAATACTAGCATTTTCTTTTGAGGCGACGCCCAGCGAAATGGCTTGCGTAGCAAGACATAATCCTATCCGGTGTAACATAGTGAAATTAGAGTAAATTATGCGTGAAATTCATAAGAAGATTGATACTGAATATTTTGAAGCAATTCTGTCTGGACAGAAGACTTTTGAGTGGAGAGTGAATGATTTTGAATGTGAACCAGGCGATATTTTGATTCTTGACGAGTGGATCTATGAGGATGGGCGAGATGCGACTTCTGGACGGAGACCGACTGGGCGTTCGATTCGTAAGAAGGTGGGGTTCGTTGCTCGAACGAAGGATTTTGACTGGTTAAATCGGCCTGATGTGAAGGCGGATTTTGAAAAATATGGCGCACAGGTGATTTCGCTTTTAGATGAGTAGTGAAATAACTTTGCGAGAATGGCTGGAACAGAATAAAAATAAGATCAGCGGTTTGGATGCGGAGCTGATTTTGATGCGGGCGATTAGGGAGAGATTTGGCGAGGAGCGTCCTGATCGGAGTTGGCTAGTGGCGCATGATGAGGCAGAAATGACAGATGCGGAGCAGCTTTTGGCGGAGAAAATGTTGCAACGCCGCCAAGCTGGCGAGCCGATGGCGTATATTCTGGGAGAGAAAGAGTTTTTTGGACGGAAATTTGAGGTAAGCAAGAATGTGCTGATTCCCCGTCCGGAGACAGAGGGAGTGGTGGAGCTGGTGCTGGGGCTGATTGACCGAGAAAACAATGCTCCTGGCGGCACTAAGAACAATGAAAAAGCTGAAGCGCTATATAACCCTAGTTTAGATATAGAATTACCTAAGGAGGTGGAAAATAGCCCCAAACGAGAAGATGGCAGTGAAAGAGGTGAAGAAAATGAAAAAAAAGTACGAGTGCTAGAGGTGGGGACGGGCTCGGGCTGTATTGCGGTGACTTTAGCACTGGAACGACCAGAAATTGAGATGATAACGCTGGATATTAGCCAGGAAGCCTTGATCGTGGCGCGGAAAAATGCAATAAAATTGGGTGCGAAGGTGGCGTTTTGGCAGTCAGATTTACTGCAACAAGTTAAAAACAGTGGAGTGCTCCCAGAAGAGTTGGATTCGTCGCGGCAAAATGGAGATGATAGAGGAATAGTGGAGCCATTAAAGGAGAATAAGCCTTCTCAAGACACTAAGAACAATGAAAAAGCTGAAGCGCTATATAACCCTAGTTTAGATATAGAATTACCTAAGGAGGTGGAAAATAGCCCCAAACGAGAAGATGGCAGTGAAAGAGGTGAAGAAAATGAAAATTTTGAGCCGAAAATTGATATTTTGGTGGCGAATTTGCCGTATGTGGATGAGAAATGGGATTGGTTGGACCGAAAAACGCTCGATTTTGAGCCGAAAATTGCACTTTTTGCAGAACAAAATGGCCTAGAAGCGTATCAGCGACTCCTAGGACAGATGAATTATCAAAAGGTGGCTAAGTGGGCGGTTTTCGAAGTGGACCCATGCCAACATACGGAATTGGCAAAAATGGCTCGAGAAAATGGATTTGAAATGGTAGAGACTAGGGGGTTTGGGATGGTTTTGAAGTTTGTCGGTCGCTAAGGTCACGACGGAATCGCTCATACTGAAAAGGAGTAGGGGTATTGAGGAATTAATAATAAGGGTTTGGAATAACTCAAGGCTTATTAGCTATTTAAACAACAACTAAAATACCGTGAGTAACTACTTTGCCGTGGAAAATTCGCTACTAGTTACCTAAAACTATATTCTAAGCTAGAACAATTTGATATCTTCAAAAGGATAAATGCGGATTGCGACAGGGCCAGCAATGCGGCAGAATGGAATAGTACCGAGGCCGGAGCGCGAGTCGAACGAGTGTGAACCTTCACGGTTGTCGCCGGCAACGAATATTTCGCCTTCTGGGACGACCATGTCGACGTCGCCAGAGGAATTTTCTTTAGGGCCGTTGTTTTCGTCGATGCGGGTTTCGTCATCTGGAGAGAAGCCGTCAGGATGTTCGTCATTGTAAACCATTAGAACCCCGTCTTTGACGGTGACGCGTTCGCCCGGAAAAGCGATGACGCGTTTAATGAGATATTGATCGGCTTTGCCAACAGGGGCTTCGCAGGTCAATGGGCCAGTCGCGTCGCCATTAGCGAAGACGATGACGTCGCCGCGCTTGGGGACGTATTCTTGGCCAAGGAAGTGCGCCCAAGTGACCGGCAGACGATTCACGATGACGCGATCGTTGTTATGAAAAGTGTTCTCCATACTCTGACCGACGACATTATATGAACGAAAGACATAAGCGTTCAGAATGATGGTGCCGACAATGACACAGATAACAAATGCTACGAGACTCAATAAGTCCTTGAAGAGCGGATGTTTTTTAAAAAAAGTTGGTTTTGGTTGTTGTTCCATACCTAGTTATTATATCATAAACCGCAAGTTTTTTGCCAAAAACTTTCACGGTTTTTGCTTCAGATAGGCAGTTTTTGTATTTCCCTGTTATTGTAATAATTCGCCCATCAACAAAATTTTTGTTATAATAAAACATATGGCTGACTACATTTTTATTCGTAAGAGTCGCAATGCAATTAGCTCTTTGTTGCATATTGTGTTGAATATTTTGCTTGCGGTGGTCTCGATCGGGATTACGGTGGTGACTGGTAGTTGTATTATCGGCTTGATTTTGATTGTGGTTTCTAAGTGGCGAGTATTTGCGGTGAACCATCGTTATTGGCTGTTGAATATACGGTCGAGCTTGGTGGATTTTATTGTCGGGATTAGCTGTGTGTTGCTGGCTTATGCGGCGGGCAGCACGTTTATGATTGTGCATTTTGTGTTGATGGTGGGATATTCGCTATGGTTGATCGTGATTAAGCCGCGTTCGTCGCATACTTTTGCGATTGTGCAGGCTTTGATTGCAGTGCTGATTGGCAGCACAACAGCTACGGTTTTTGCAGCGATTACGGATTCGATTGTACTAGTGGCGGCGGAGTTTATTATTGGATATGCAGCTTCGCACCATGTTCTAGTACAAAGTAATGAAAGCGATCCGTCGCTGATTTCGCTGGTTTGTGGGTTATTTTCTGCGGAAATTGCGTGGCTGGCGCATTCGTGGTTGATTATTTATAACTTTGGCACGACCGGTATTTGCGTGTCTCAGTTGGCGATAATTTTGACGCTTTTGTTGTTTACTTATTTTAAGGTGCAGTCGGAGATGGCGAAACGTGGTAGCAAGTTGAAATTTAAGCATGTGGCGTTGCCAATTATTTTTGGTATTGTGGTGATTGCGATTTTATTAACGCAATTTAGCGAGCCAAGTTTTTATATTCATTAGTTTAAATATCATAATTATTTATAGGAGACACAATGTCGAAAGAAGTTTCAAAAGATACTACTAAAGCTACTGCCCCCTCTCAGGTTGCTGAGCAGCCTATTCAAATTGTTGCGAAGCCTGAACCTAAAAAAGCTAAAAGCTCGGATGTAGGGTTTAAGGTTTTTGTGGCGATTATGTTGCTAATTACGTTGGCGGCGAGCGGTAGTGCTTTGACGCTGTCGGTGATTAATTATGCGGCAGAAGAAAAGCCGATTACTTTTAACTATGGTAATGGTGCGGATGGCAATTCGGCGAATTTTATTGAGGGATCGATTGCGGACGTAGCGGCGCGTGTATCGCCGGGGGTGGTATCGATTATTACCGAGACTCGAACGACGGGGTGGTTTGGTCAATCTTCAACATCAACGTCGGCTGGTACAGGGATGATTGTGACGGCGGATGGATATGTGATTACGAATAAGCATGTGATTGAGGGGGCGCGTAATATTAGTATCGTGCTGGATGATGGTACAACTTTTGATAACG
Organism: uncultured Candidatus Saccharibacteria bacterium; assembly: GCA_948663575.1. GTDB lineage: Bacteria > Patescibacteriota > Saccharimonadia > Saccharimonadales > Saccharimonadaceae > Nanosyncoccus. The sequence goes on along the minus strand of CAPNAV010000007.1, from coordinate 8,182 downwards.
TAGAGCTTGTTGGGATGGATCCTTTTAATGATGTGGCTTATTTGAAAATTCCGAACGCGTCGGATTTGCCAACGGTGACACTAGGCGATTCTAAGACTATTATTATTGGTCAGCAAGTAATTGCGATTGGTAATGCGCTGGGGCAATATCAGAATACAATTACGGCGGGGATTATTTCTGGAACGGGGCGGTCGCTGCTTGCGGCGAATAGTGATTATTCGAGTGTCGAGAGTTTGACGGATATGATTCAGACGGACGCGGCTATTAATGCGGGTAACTCGGGCGGGCCGTTGGTGAATGCAGCCGGCGAGGTGATTGGTATTAATACAGCCACGAGTACCGATGCGGATGGGATTGGTTTTGCAATTCCGATTTCTAGCGTCAAAGGGATGCTTAAGAATATTATCCAAAACGGTGAGGCGAAACGAGCTTATGCTGGAGTGCGCTATATTAACATTACTCCAGACGTAGCGAAGATGTATGATTTGCCAGTGTCGGCGGGTGCGTATATCCATGCTGATTCGGGATCTAGCGCGGTGATTGAGGGGAGTCCGGCTGATAAAGCGGGCTTGAAAGAGGGGGATATTGTCGTGAAATTGAACGGAGTAAGTATAGGTAGCGCAAGTTCCATTTCTACGTTGATGGGCGAATATGCGCCTGGCGATACGGTGCAGCTGGTAGTGCTGCGCGGCGGTAAAGAGGTTGCAGTGAATCTGACACTCGGAGCTTACGAAGAATAGTAAAAATTGAGCATGCAAAAACCGTCGACGTTGAGTCGGCGGTTTGGGGTATTGATGAATCTGATGATGTGTTGTATAATGTGCGATAGGCTGAATTAGTGCTGGTGGCCGAGCAAGGAGCTTAGAAGGGAGATGAAGTAGGGATAATGCATCATGAGGCGCTTGAGATGGTAATTGTTGATGTTGATTTGCTCGATGTAAGGTGAGGTTGCAAAGAGGCCGCTAAGAGTGAAAGTGGTTATGAAGGAGGGCGAGAAATGATAGTTCAACCATATTATGATGGTGACATCGTGAATGATATCATAGAGCGTATGATACCGATGTCGCTGAATGACAGTTTTAATGATTTTCTGCAGTTTTTTTCGTTGTCTGCGGACGGGGGCTGCATGAGACTGATGGAATCGCCGCTTGGGGAGTGCAAGATGGGCGGATGCGGCTTGGAAAATGCGGAAGTGATGGAGCGATTGCCGCAGATTTTGGATGGCAGTGATGAGGTGTGGCGCTTGTATCATGCTATGCTAATTTCACCGACCGAATTAAGGTTGTCTTTTGCGCATATGTCGTGGAAAGACCCGATTTGGTCGAGAGAGTACAGGGAGGCTTTTATAGAAAGAAGGCCTATGAAAATAGCGAGGAAGTGTCGCTACGGTGAGGAAGAGATTATCTGCGATTTTGGTGAGATGAAAAATGCGGCTTTTCAGCTGAAGATTAGTGCGTCGAGCGAAAAAGCGCCCTATATGGTGATTTCCTACAAACTCCAATATAGCGAGGGCGGTGAGTTGAATGTAGTAGTGAAGAATGAGTGGTGCAATGATGAGGCAATAGTGCGTCGGATGCGCTGGAATGGCGAGCGCTGGAAATGCACAACACAATATTATAGAGATTTGACGAAGCCTGAGCTCGCGCTGAAAGAACTTTAGAATGTGCAACCTCGCCTGCGGGCGGGGTTTTGCCGTGCGTGCGTTGGTTTGTGTTATTATGACGCGGAGAATGTGTTATAATATGGGAATGAAGAATATTTGGGCGGAACTTCCGCATGGGTTTACGGCGTTGGCGCCGATGGAAGGGGTGACTGACGTGATTTTCCGGCAGGTGATCGTGCAGGCGGGGCGGCCAGATTTGTTTTTTACGGAGTTTACGAACGTATCGAGTTTTGCGTCGGAGAAGGGGAGATTTAATGCGCTGGAACGGCTGGAAGTGGCGCCCAGCGATGCGCCGATTATTGCGCAGATTTGGGGCAAGAATCCGGAGCATTTTGCCGAGACGGCGGCAGCGCTGGAGGAGATGGGATTTGCTGGGTTGGATTTGAACTTCGGTTGCCCGGATCGGCATGTGAACGCGGCGGGAGGCGGGGCGGCGATGATTAAGACGCCGGAGTTAGCGGTGGAATGTTTGGAACAGGCGCGGGCGGCGACGAATCTGCCAGTGTCGGTGAAAACGCGGTTGGGGTATAGCTTTGTAGAGGAATATCGTGATTGGTTGCCGGTGATTTTGAAACAAAAGCCTGCGGCCTTGACTGTGCATCTGAGGACGCGCAAAGAAATGTCAAAAGTGGCGGCGCACTATGAATTGATTCCGGAGATTTTGCGGATGAGAGATGAGATTTCGCCGGAGACGAAATTAGTGATAAATGGCGATATTAAAAATCTTGAGCATACGCGAGAATTGCAAATACAATTCCCTGGCGTGGACGGGTGGATGATTGGACGGGGAGTGTTTGAGAATCCATATTGTTTTACGGAGCATGTGCCGACTATAGCGGAGCTGATGGCGCTTTTGCGACGGCATTTGGAGCTTTTTGATGCCCAAGACATGAAACACTGCGCCAGGCAGGCGGAACTGATGCGGGAAAATCCGGAGTTTGCTTTAAAAATGGACGGGAAGGTGCGAGGGTTGGCGTTTGAGCCGTTGAAACATTATTTCAAGATTTATGTGCATGGGTTTGACGGTGCGGCGGAGCTCAGAGCAAAAATGATGGAATGCAAGACTACGGATGAAGTGCGTGAGGTAGTGGGGCAGAAAGTTGACGGCGACAAATAGGGCATGTTAAACTGTAAAACGTAAGGCGGTGGTACTTTTTTGACGTCGTGAACAGTTTGTGGTAAGGGGTGAGAAAATGATTCGTCAAAATGTGGAACGATTTGTCGTGTGGTTTGACAGAATATTGGCGCCGGTTAGCGAAACGTGGGGCTGTGTAATATCAGTATGCCTGATATTACTGCTCTGGCTTTGCTATTGCGCAAGTATGAAAATTATCAGTAAAGCGGACTCGGTGGTTCTTGAAGGGCGAGCGGCTTGCCAGAGGTTCTTGGGTGGATTGCTGGGGATTTTGGCGCTGGTATTATTAGCGCCATTAGCTGCAATCGTGCGACAGGTAACGATCGGACACTAGCAAAACTTAAAAAGCTGGCGAATGGGCCGGCTTTTTGCAAGAAAAATGCAAAAGGAGAGGATAGATTGCGATGTCGTCAAGTGCTTTGGCGTAGTGGGAAAATGTTGTAATTTTTACAACATTGTTATGGAATAAATAGAAAGTGGGGTGATTGCGGGCTTTTGCTAGAATTTGAAATTAGTACTAGTAGATCTTGGTCGACGTTTTTTGTGATAAACGGACTTTCTAGAGTTGAATCTCGGGATTTTAAGGGGAGAACGGGGTGGATTGTGCTATAATCACGGTAAAGGGTTGAAATTTTGCCTGAGGAACCAAAATTTTGTTGCTTAGAGAGGAGGCTTATATGCGTGAGATGCAAGAAAAATTAATCTTTGACGAAACGAGGACTCCGACGGAAAATCTTTATCATGCGGTTTATGGTGAATGGCCGGAGATTGATTGTCCGAAGTACGCAGTAAGGTTGCTGGCTGACTATGTCGATTATCTATGCAGTTATGAGGATGTAGTTTGTAGATTCTTTGGATTGGAGTGTGAGCGGGCTGTGCCGGAGATTGAGGATTCAGAATCGTGGGTGAGGATTTGCAATGTAATTGAGCGGCTGCAGGAAGATGAGACAGATGGGCCGATGCATGCGTTGTACGCCGATTCTCACCGAGAGGACTACTGGACTAATGTGCTCGTAGCGTGTTATGGTATGTATAGTTCAGCTATTGACGAGACTTTGGCGCATGTCTTGGCGCAGGTGATAGCGGATATGATTCGCGAGAATGTAGCCCTAAGAATAGATCTGGCGATAAAATCTGGTGGTAATATGATGCAGGGTGGGACTAGATCTGATGATGCTAGAAAAGAGTTAGATAATCGATGGACATTGGCTAAAGAGATTGGCAGATATGAATGATCGAAAAGGACTCACGAAACAAGTATACTTTGTTATGTTCAGCTTGCGTTCGCAAGAAAGGGTTGGTCGAAAATCTTTCGACCGGCTAGGCTCGATTTCGTAACGCGTCGGTTAGTAGGAGCCTTCAACTAAAGATAAAAGGTCGCCTTTTTACGGCGGCCTTTGATGCTTTGGTGATGTTTTGAAGATGATGTTAGTCTAATTTGGAATTATTCTTGGAATCCTGTTTGCGGTCGCCTTGGTCGTTACGAAAACTAAACATGATAGGTGTGCCAACGAAAGGGTATTTTTCGCGGATCTTGCGTTCCAGAAAGCGTTTCCATGACCAGTGGAGTAAGCCAAGGTCGCGACCGTGAACCACGAACCAAGGTGGGCAAACGTCAGTTTGGACGATGTATTTAGGTTTGGGGCGAGTGTTTTTGAGACCGGCGGGAATATGTTCGATGATAGCTTCGTTTAAGATTTTGTTAAGTTCGGAGGTTTTGATTTCTTGATGACGGGTAGCATCGATTTCTAGGGCGAGTTGGAAGAGTCTGGTGACGTTCTGGCCGGTGACGCTGCTAGTGATGAGGACGGGGGCGTATGGCAAAAAGTTAAAATCTTGTTCTAGCTTGTCGAGAATTTCGTCGGTGTCGTCAACGAGGTCGGCTTTGGTTAAGATGACGATAATTCCCTTGCCAGCTTCGATGCTTTGGCCGGCGAGAGATTGGTCGAGTTTGGAATGGGGCTCGGTGGCGTCGACAAGGAGTGTGCAAATGTCGGATTCCTCGATGGCAGCGAGAGTACGAAGGGCGGAGAATTTTTCGATGCCGACTTCGCGTTTGCCGGGTTTGCGGAGGCCGGCAGTGTCGAGGATTTCGAGATCGCGGCTATGGTATTTAACATTGATACGATTAATGTCACGCGTGGTTCCCTGACGGGAGCTAACGATGGCCTGCTGTTTTTTGCCAAGGGAGTTAAATAGAGATGACTTACCGACATTCGGGCGACCAATGAGAGCAAGCTTTAAAGGTTGATGTAAATAATCTACGTTCGTTTGGGATTCGGTGGAGCTCTTCTCATCTAAAGAATCTGATTCAGTCCAGTTGGAAGACGATTCCGTGCGAGGTGGAGTATTTATATCGGTCTTTTGAGCTTGCGGGAGATTTTCGAGGATGGCGGACTTTAGGTCTTTGATGCCTTGGCCAGTGGTGGCGGAGACGCGGAAAGTTTCGCTGGATTTGATGCCGAGGCGGAGAAATTCCGATTCGGAGAGGCTGTCGCCGAGGTCGGACTTGTTAAGAAGCAATAAAACTGGTTTGCGAGATTTGAGGGCTTTTTTGGCGATTTGTTTATCTTTGTCGTCAGGATATTTGGAGCTATCCATGGTAAGCAGGATTAAATCGGCATTTTCGATGGCGTCTTCAATTTGATCTTGTATGCTAGCTTCGAAATCATCAGACGGATCTTTGAGCCCGGCGGTGTCGATAAGAATGAATCTATTATCGATGCGCGTGATGACGTTGTCGCGCGTAGTTCCCTCTTCGCGGGCAACGATGGCGATATTTTTGTGGGCAAAACGATTAAGTAGGCTAGATTTGCCGGCGTTAGTTTGACCAATAAGCGCAACGATAGGTAATTTTTTCATAGTATGATTATAGCATAAATTGGCAAAATATTGTGAAAATGTTATAAAATTGGTAACTTGAGTGAAAAATGAGCTATAATTAAAGCGTTAGAACTTTATTTTTAAATACTGGTGTGGTATATTGGTTGTAATGGGCAAAATAATTGTAAAAGAAACTGCGAACAAACCTCAAGGGGATAGTGAGGTTGGGTTGGAAAAAGTTATGGGTGATAAAAAAGATGAATTAGTGGCGGTGCCGATTGATCAAGAAGTGGCGGAAACGGGTGACGAGGGTACTGCTAGTAACAGTGAATTGGCTAAGAGTGCGAAGATTATTGACGTGCCAGAAGAAAAGTCGGTGAAAGTGGAACCTGAAACAAAAAAGAAAGCAGAAAAAAAGCCGGAAGCTAAAGCAGGGGTTAAAAAAGTTTCTAAACCAGCTAAGAGCATTGCAGTTACGGAAGAAAAAGAGCCCGATGAGAAGAAAACGGAGAGCGTGGTTTTGCCGGCAAAGATTCTTGGGATAACAGAGACCGCTGATAATGGTAGGATAACGGAGGCGGAGAAGATCTCCGGTGTAGCGGATGTTTTGTCAGGTGAAGTAGCGGTAAGTAAGAAAACAAATGAATCATTAGCAAAAAAGCCGGTTGCTAAGACTCTTTCCGTGCCAAAAGCGCAAGTTGTAGGCGGAAAAGCAGGTCCGAAATCGATGTCCGGTATGGTAATGGATGCGACAGTACGGTCGAATATGAGTAAGAATAGTAATAATAAGAACGCGGATAGTGAGATTTCGGATGATGATCTTGACGCTATGCTAGGCGGTCGGGCGAGAACTGATTCAAAAGCAAAAAAGACACTTGCCGCGGGAGAACCGCGGTTCTCGAAGCCTAAAGCGACTTTGATTGCAGTGGCGGTAGCGCTGGTAGTGGGCTTGATTGGGGGTGTAATAGTGTGGCTGATGGGGCGGGGCGAGGTTCAATACTGTACCGTGCAATTCGAGTCTAATGGCGGGTCGAATATAGATAGCGAGGAGGTGGTTTGCGGTCAGACGGTTTTGCAGCCAGCAGATCCAACTAAAGAAGGGTTTGATTTTGTGGGGTGGGTGTATTCTGGTTCGGCATTTAATTTTGATGCGACGACTATCGATGAAGATATGATTCTTGTGGCGAAATGGAAGGCTCATGAGAATACGGAGATTGTAACAGTGACGTTTGATACGGATGGCGGGTCAGAAATTGAGCCGCTCGAGGTAGCAAAAGGTAAGATCACGAGTGCGCCAATCGCGCCAACAAAAGATGGTTATACTTTCGTGGAATGGCAGAAAGATGGCGAGAAGTTTGAATTTCCTGCAATTATCGATGAGAATATCGTCTTGGTTGCGAAGTGGGAGAAGACTCAGACGCCAACAACGAATAATGGGGGCGGAAGTAGTAACGGAAATAGTAATGGTGGAGGTAGCGGATCAAGCAACACTGAAACTAAGGCTACAGGGCTGACGATTGGCGATCGTGAGGTTGAGGTGAATCGTTCGGCAGAGTTTGTGGTAAGTGTAACTCCGAGTGGCGCTAAAATTAATTTGGAAATAGCTGGTAATATAAATTCGTCAGTGGCTGATTGCATGGTATCAAATGCGTCTCAAGGGAGATTGAGTTGTGCGGCTAAGAACTCTGGAACAACCACTATCACCGTAAGAGATACAATAAGTGGCAAGACGGCGCAATTTAGACTAACAGTGAAAGCGTCTGAGCCAACGACGGTGCCGGTTAGCAGTGTGACAGTAAGCTGTAGCGCTACGACCCTAGAGGAAGGTGCCGGAACGAGTTGTAGTGCGAGTGTTTTACCAACGAATGCCACTAATAAGAATGTAGTTTGGAGTAGTAGTGATATTGGCGTTGTGACGGTGAATGCTAATGGCGGTATTATGGCGGTAGGAGCCGGAACGGCGACGATTACGGCGACGGTCGATGGAAAGACTGGATCAGTAACAATTACCGTGAATGCGAAGGCTCCTGAACCGAGCGAAGAGGAGAAGTGCAACAGCGAAGGTGGAACTTGGGAGAATGGGGTTTGTAATAAAGATACTGGTGGTGAGACGGAATAAGGCGGTGGGGATTTTGGGGGTTTACTAGTGGTGATTGTGTGATATAATTAGGATGTTGGTTCCGTCGTCTAGTGGTCTAGGACGTCTGGTTCTCATCCAGAAAATCGCGGGTTCGACTCCCGCCGGAATCACCAGAAACAAGAATAGGACTTATGTGTCGTATTGTTGTTTCTGGTTGGTCGATGTGCGAGGGTGTGGTGATTTTGTGTCGCATGGCGACGAGGTTGTAGCGGGGAGAGTGTAGGGGTTTATTGCGATGGCGAGTGGGTGGTGTTTTACATTGTAGGCCTCTCTTGTTGGGGGGATTTAAGAAAGCTTCTCTTTATTAAACACACGCCGAATGAGAAATAAAGTTTAAAAGAACGCTTCGATGCGGGCGCCAATGTTTTTATCATTATCCATTATTAGTAGAGACTAGGCAGCGGAGGGGGATAGCGCGAAT